>CAIZNN010000022.1 GCA_903934285.1 Akkermansiaceae bacterium
ACAAACCCGGCTTCTTCCGCGCCTTCCTCGCCGCCCGCGACTTGTGGGTCTGGCAGAAAAACTACTGCCCGGTGAAGGACGCGCCGGACACAGGTGACACGCCGCCGACTGCACTGGTCCCAATCTAACGAACAAACCCCACCATGTCATATCCCATCTATCCACAATCCGCGCATCGTCGTTTCGCCATTCAGGGGTTCGCTGCACACCGAAACCGCCGTCGCCGCCGCTGGCCGGTGATCGTCCTGTCATTCATCCTGGGCCTGCTTGCGGGCTGGCTGCTGCGCGGGGGAGGCGCTTGGTTGCCATGAGCGCAAGCCTGGTAGCGCGGAGTCCCGCCGACCGCTTCCTCGACCTTGCCGTCGCTGGTGAAAACGTGTTCTTCACCGGCGCGGCGGGGTCCGGGAAAAGCTATGGCGTGAGGGAATTTCTCAAACGCCATCCCGACACCCACGTCACCGCATCAACCGGCGTGGCGGCACTCAACGTCGGCGGCATGACCGTGCATCGTTGGAGTGGCATGTTGCTCGGCCCGGCCAAGGGGCAGGATTTCGAGCGGTATTTCGCCCAACTCTCCCGCGATCCGAAACCGAGCGTGCGCATTGCCTTCAACCGGGTGCGCCGGTGCAAACGGTTGGTGATTGATGAAATCAGCATGCTATCCGGGCACGCGTTTGGGTATCTGGATTTCCATTGCCAGCGGATCCGTGACGATGACCGTCCATTCGGCGGCATCCAGGTCATCGGCACCGGGGACTTTTTACAACTGCCACCGGTCCGCACGAACCCGGCGCATGCCTATGACTGGGCGTTCGATTCGCCCGCGTGGGAGGATGCCGGATTCCAGACGGCTGAGTTGCGGCGGATCATGCGGCAGGACGAACCGGACTTTGTCCAGGCGCTTGCCAAATTCCGCCGGGGTGAGATCGATGGTCTGACCGAACGCCTGTTGCGTCCGCGCATCAGCCTGTTTCCCAACAGGGACATCACCCGCCTGTTCACCCACAACTCGATGGTGGACCGCTGGAACGATTTCTGTCTCGGCGAGTTGCCGGGGCCTGAGTCCGTTAGGGAAGCGGAAACCTGGGGGCCGCAGAACCAAATCGACTTCCTCGAAAAGAACCTGCTCACCCCGAAAGTCCTGCGGCTCAAGCCGGGGGCCAAGGTCATGTTCACCGTGAACCGTCCCGACGATGGCTTTGTGAATGGCCAGACCGGCGAGGTGGTGTCCATCGGCCTGACCACCGTGGTTGTGCATACCGAGCGCCGCGAGTTGGAAGTGTCGCCCTACCGCTGGCGCTATGATTCCAACGAACCGGGCACCGCCTGGTTTGAACAACTCCCCATCCGGCTCGCAAACGCGCTCACAATCCACAAGGCGCAGGGCCTGACACTCGACTCCGCTTTCGTTGACGTTCGGGCCGCCCGTGAACCGGGCCAAGCCTACGTCGCCCTTTCCCGCGTCCGCACGCTCGCCGGACTGCACCTCAAGGACTGGCCCAAGGGCGTCTTCGTCTCCCAGCGGGCACTTGATTTCCACTTTCCCCAATCACACCCATGATCGCCTCACTCCCATCTAACCTCAACACCCTCGACCGGCTCGCCGCCGCGCAATTCTATGCCACCACGCTTGGTTGGGCCGTCCATCCCCTGCTTGGTTCCGACCGTGGCGACCCTCAGGAACGCGGCAAGAAGCCGATGCTCAAGGGCTGGCGCAACCACATCGCCGCCGACATCACCCCGGATTTTCTGACCAAGTATTTCGGCCCCGGCACCAACAACAACATCGGTTGCGTCGTGCGCCCGCCGTTCATCCATGTCGATCTCGACAGCAAACCGGATGCTGGTGCCTCGGTCATGGAATGGCTCGCCGCTCAACCTGAACTTGCCGCGGTCCCCCGCGAGCGCACGGGTGGTGGCGCCCATCTCGCCTTCATCTGCCAGGACATGCCGGACGAGGTGATGAAATTGAAGAAGCCACCCACCTGCCAGATCAACGACAAGGTGAGCGCCGAACTCTATCTGAACGGGATGAACCTCGTGCTGTCGCCGTCCGTCCACAAAAGCGGCCACACATATCTATGGGAGGTCACGGGTGATATTCCCGACGTGAAGTGGGTGGATCTGTGCCATTGGTTCGGGTTCGCCACACCGGAAACGAAAAAACCCGGTCGCCCAGGCAAGGAAAAACCGTGGTGGTCCCGGTGGGATCAGGACTTGCGCACGCTGGATCTGGCCGGGGTGATGGAAGACCTTGGCCGCCTGGGGGCCTGCCTCGACCCGGACACTAACAAATGGTCGGTGCGCTGCCCGTGGGAAAAAGAACACAGCGGCGGTGCCAACGACGCCCCCGGTTCCGATACGATCATTTTCAACCGGGCCGAGACCATGCCGGGGTTCCGTTGCCTTCACGCCCATTGCGAGTCGCGCGGAATCCGCGACGTGGTTGAGTGGGCGGAAAAACAAAAGCCCGGCATCATCGCCGCCCGTTGCGCCAACCTCCGCGTCTGGCAGCCAGGCAACAACAATGCCAAGGGTCGCCCGCAGATCATTCTTCCGGCTCTTGGCCGCGCCCACGGTGGATTCGGGACCGAGCTTGGCAATCTCATCGCGCCAACCCTCGACATGTTCCGCTTCGCCGACAACGTCGTGGAAATCAAGACCGTCGGGCAGGCCACCAAAAAAGGCGCGATCCCCGGCCAGATGCTTTCGGTCATCAAACCCGCAGAACTGGTCACCGCCGTCGAGCGCACCGTCGAAACCGGTGTGACCCGCGAGGATGAGGCAGGCGACGAGGTGTTCGTTCCCAAAAGCATGAGCGAACAGGACGCCCGCATCACGCTGGTCAACGGATTTTTCAGCGCGTGCCTGCCGCGCATCAACCGTGTGCTCGATGTGCCGGTGCCGCACCTGACCGACGATGGCAAACTCGTCTATCCAACACCCGGATACGACCCCCGCTTCGGCACCTGGCTCAACCCGCACGCCCCCTTGCTCAAAACGATGGGGCTGAGCGAGGCGTTGCGCTGGCTGCTTCAGGATTTGTTCGGCCTGCCCGAACACGGCGGGTTCTGGTGGCATGACGAACAGGCAAGGGTTCACGCGCTGGCCCGGTTCATCACACCGTTTTGCCGGGGGCTGATGGATTGGCGGCGTTCACCACTGTGGATCTTCGATGGCAACCGCGAGGGTTGCGGCAAGGACACCTGCGCCGACATCACCCACCTCGCCTATACCGGCCGCTCGATCATCTGCGCCCCGCTTTCCAAAGAATGCGATGACGAGATGCGCAAGCGGATCACCTCCGCGCTCATGGCCGGCAGCAGGTTCTTCCATCTGGCCAACATGAAGGGCCACGTCCGGTATGCGTCGCTTGAAGCCGCCACCGACGACTCGGGCGTGTGGGAGGACCGCCGCCTCGGCGTGAGTGAAACCATCACGCTGCCAAACGAAACCGAGTTTTCATTTTCGGCCAACAACGCGACCTGGGAACCGGACATCGAGCGCCGCTGCCGCCGGATCCGCCTGCGCTTCACTCCCGACGACATCAACGGCCACCGCTACCGCCACACCGACATCAAGGGCTGGGTGCGCCGCCACCGGTCGGAACTGCTCTCCGCCGTTGCCACTTTGGTCAACGAATGGGTGCGACAAGGCTGCCCGGATGGACCGTCGCCGTTCACCTCGTTCCCGGAATGGGGGCGGGTGGTCGGCGGCATCCTCCACTGCACCGG
Organism: Akkermansiaceae bacterium; assembly: GCA_903934285.1. Taxonomy (GTDB): domain Bacteria; phylum Verrucomicrobiota; class Verrucomicrobiia; order Verrucomicrobiales; family Akkermansiaceae; genus Luteolibacter. The sequence goes on from CAIZNN010000022.1 coordinate 3,735, forward strand.
TTTGCCGGACCCGTGCCGCCCGCACGAAGACAGCCAGGTGTCGGGCGACCAGGCCACCAAGGCGATGCGGGATTTCTTCGAGGTGGCGTTCACGCGGTTCGGCGACCGGGAGGTGCTCAAGAAGGAATTCCAGGAATTTGTCCAGCAGGACGAGAGTGTTCACGAGTTGTTTGATTGGCTCGATTTCGCGGCGCGGCGAGGTCTGATCGCCTTTGGCAGGGTTCTCGGCAAGTTCGACAAGCGTGAGTTGGGCGGCATCACGCTGCGCATCCGGATGACTTCCAAAAACTCAGGGACATACCGATTTTTCCGGGATGGTGAGGGTGATTTGCCAATTGGCTGCTCGTTGCCCGAATTTGCCACCAATCCCGAGGGATGTCGGGATATAGAGGGAAAAACTCACCACGCGGATATACGCGAGAATAATTCAGTAGAAAAAAATAAAAACGAAAAACAATTAACGGCTGTAGATATGGCAGGGGGGGAAATATCCCTCAACATCCCGACATCCCTCGCAGGGGTTTTCTGCTCCCTCCGAAGTGACCTCGACCGGATTGCCCTCGACCTGACCGGTGCCGACCGCATCGCACTGGACATTGAAACCTACGGCACCCGCAAAGGCGATGGACTGGACCCGTGGAAAGGCGACATCCGCCTGCTCACCCTCAGCCGTCACGGCGGCACCATCTGGACCATCGACCTGCGGGCGACCGACTACGACCTCGGGCCACTGAAACCGATCCTTGAGGAAACCGGTATCATCGCCCACAATGCCAAATTCGATTTGCTTTGGCTGCGGGTGAAGTGCGGCCTAATCGCCACCAAGGTTCACTGCACGCTCACCGCCGCCCGCATTCTCGCCGCCGGCACCAAACCCGGCAACAACCTGGACCAGTGCCTGGAACGGTATCTGCAAATCAAGCCCGCCGCCGACCACAGCCGCTCGGATTGGGCGTCGATGCTGCTCACCGATGACCAGCTCGCCTACGCCGCCCGCGACGTGGCCTATCTGCACGATCTGCTGGGGGTGATGGAAACTGATCTGGAAACGGCCGGATTGGACATCGTGTGGGCGCTGGAAAGCGCGTTGCTGCCGACCGTGGTGAAGATGGAAGCCACCGGCATCCGCGTGGAACGTGGAAAACTGGAATCCATCGCCGTCGAGGCCGACCGTCTGGCGCAACAGGCCACTGCCGACCTTCGCACGGCACTCGGCAACCCGACGATCAACCCGGGCAGTCCGGCGCAACTGCTCGCTGCCCTCCGCGCCAAGGGGATTGTGTTGGAGTCCACTGCCGAGGAAGCACTCAAGGCCGCGGATGACGGCGCCATCATCCCCCTGGTGCTCACCCACCGCGAAGCGAGCAAGCGTGCCCAACAGGCGGAAGCATTGGTTGGTCACATCCAAGCCGACGGTCGGATCCACGGGCGCTTTGAACCGCTCGGCACCGCCACCGGGC
>CAIZNN010000023.1 GCA_903934285.1 Akkermansiaceae bacterium
GAGATGGCGGAATCGGGTGGACTGACTGGCGCCATCCGGGATGGGGCCGCATGCCAGCAGGCGATGGGCGGAAAGGAATTGACATTTGATATTGACAAACGACCATTCCGGGCGATGTTTTGCGGCCGCGCACGCATGCGATGAGCCCAACAACGATGAACCCATCCCACTTGAATGAGCGAGGCCGCTTCGGCGGGTTTCTGGCACCCTTCCTCCCAGGCGCGCTCGGCGGCCTGCTGGCGGCCCTGACAATCGCCTCTGCGCCGGCGGCACCCGTCGAGGCCAACCAGGTGGCGGAGGTGGCGTTGGTTTCCGGCACGACCTATGCGAACCCGTTCATGGACGCCCAACTCGATGCGGTGGTGACGCAGCCGGATGGCACGCAGTTGCGGGTGCCGGGATTCTGGGCCGGTGGCAGCGACTGGCGTTTCCGCTATGCGTCTAACAAGCCAGGGGCCCACACCTGGCGGGCGGAGTGCAGCGACACGGCGAATGCCGGGCTGCATGGGGTGACCGGTTCGATCACGGTGATCGCCTCGACGAGCAGCAACCCCCTATTCCTCCACGGCCCGATCCGCATGGCGGCGGACCAACGGCATTTTGAGCACGCCGACGGCACGCCATTCTTGTGGCTGGGCGACACCTGGTGGAAGGGCCTGTGCCAGCGCCTGACCTGGGAGGGCTTTCAAGAACTAACCGCCGACCGCAAGGCCAAGGGCTTCAGCGTCGTGCAGATTGTCTGCGGGCCCTATCCGGATGAGGGTTTTTTCCAGCCGAGTTGGGAGAACGAAGGCGGAAAACCTTATGAGACCAAGGATTTCAGCGTGGTCAATCCGGAGTATTTCAATTACTCGGACCGCCGCATCAAGCACCTGGCCGACGCAGGCATAGTTCCGGCGATCGTTGGCGGGTGGGGGCGGGGCGATTGCGATGCCATGCGGGTTGGGATCGATGGTCTCAAGCGTCATTGGCGGAACCTTGTTGCTCGCTACGGCGCCTATCCCACGGTGTGGATTATCGGCGGCGAAGCAGGCGGCCCACAGTGGACGGAAGTCGCACGGTATGTCCAACAGACCGACCCCTATCACCGCTCGGCCACGATGCACCCCGGCGAATCAGGCCGCAAATCCGTGACCGACGAGACGGTCATTGATTTCGACATGCTCCAGACCGGACACGGCGAATGGGATTCAGCGTTCAAAGCCATTCCGAAGGTGAAGGCGGCATATGATAGGATGCCGCCCATGCCGGTGCTGATTGGGGAGTATAGCTATGAAGGCCACATGCAGACGGCCTTCCAGGATCAACAGCGGTATGTGTTCTGGGCCAGCATGCTCAGCGGCGCGGCGGGGCTCACCTACGGCGCGGCGGGAATCTGGCATGCCGGTGCCGAAGGCGAGCATGGAAATTGGGGTGCCTGGGCTGGCCAACCCTATGACTGGACCACCTGGAAGGAGGGGATGAATTATATGGGCTCCACGCAACTGGGATTGGGCAAGAAACTGCTGGAACAATATCCTTGGGCACGTTTCGAGCCGCACCCGGAATGGGCACCGGGCTGCTTTGCTGCGGGCATTCCCGGCGGGACGCGCATCATCTACCGCCCGAAAAAGGGCATCTACGATTGGAGCGGATTTACCGTGAACCACCTCGTGCCCGGATTGCCTTATGCCACATGCTTCTTCGACCCGGCCAGCGGGCGGCGCTTTGAC
>CAIZNN010000024.1 GCA_903934285.1 Akkermansiaceae bacterium
CCGGATCACTGTGGCGCGGGCATGTTGCCCAATACGGTTTACTTAGCACTCTTGGTGGTTTGAGTCGAGGCTCCGGGCAAGATGCCCGGGCCACCGTGGCGCGGGCATCCTGCCCGCCGCCTCTTCATGTCTCGTCCCTGCATCGCCTTAAGTAAACCGTATTGCGTTCGGTAGTCGTGCTCGTCATGGGTCTTGTTGTCTTGGGTCTGAGGCGGAGCCTCGCCGGGTGGAATTCGGCGTCATTCGTCCGGCGACAATTAGAATGGCGGATCACGGGTTGGCCAGCACGTTGCGAAGGTGTTGGTGGATGGAGGCCGGAAGGTTGCGGGAGAAGATGATGCGGCGGCGGGCATTGATGCAGATGAAACCGCGGGTGACGCCGGCCTGGCGCACCATGTCAGTTAGATCGGCCAGCACCTGGGCGCGCAGGCTGCCGCGCACCACGCGCAGCGAGCCGCCGCGAATGCGGATGAGCGTGCCGGCAGCGAGCGGCACCAGCAGCTCGAAATGCCAGATGGCGAGCAGGCTCAGGAGCAGGAGCAGGAGGGTGCCGGCGAGGGCACGCGACATCGGGGGGGGGGGGGTGTCGGTTAGAGAGTGGATGTCAACCTAGCGAGGCTTCGCCTCAGACCCAAGACCACAAGACGGCTCGGCGAGCTCAGCCGAGCCGTCTTGTCGTCATGGGTCTCATTTCTTTTTGGCATTTTGCAGGGCCTGCGAGAACCAGTCGTTGGTGGGCGGGGCGGTGGATCGGGGATCGCGGGATGGGGTGCGGGTGGGTGGGCCGCTGCGGTCGCCAGGCGCGGCGCGGCGGTTTTCCAGATCCGGCTTGGCTTTCATCGACAGGGCGATGCGGTTGCGCTTGAGATCGACCTCGACGACGGTGACCTGGACTTTTTGGCCGACCTTGACGACCTCCGAGGCGTCGCGGATGAAGTGGTCGGCGAGTTGGCTGACGTGCACCAAGCCGTCCTGATGGACGCCGACATCCACGAAGGCGCCAAAGGCGGTGACGTTGGTGACGATGCCGGGCAGCTTCATGCCGACCTGCAGGTCGCTGGTTTTTTCGACGCCGTCCTGAAACGAGAACAGCTCGAATTGCTTGCGCGGGTCGCGCCCGGGCTTGGCCAGCTCGGCCACGATGTCCTTGAGGGTGGGCAGCCCGACTTCGGCCGACACGTACTTGGTCAGGTCGAGCCGCTTGCGCAGGTCCTCCTTGCCTAACAATTCGGGGACGCTGCAGCCGAGGTCGGCGCTCATTTGCTCGACCAGCGCGTAGCGCTCCGGGTGGACGGCGGAGGAGTCGAGCGGGTAGCTGGCGCCGCCGATGCGCAGGAACCCGGCGGCTTGCTCGAAAGCCTTGTCGCCGAGGCGCGGGACTTGCTTGAGTTGCGCGCGGGAACTGAAGGCGCCGTGTTCATTGCGCCAGGCGACGATGTTTTCAGCGAGCGTGGCGTTGAGCCCGGAGACATACGAGAGGAGTTGTTTGGAGGCGGTGTTGACCTCCACGCCCACGGCGTTGACGCAGGACATCACCGTGTCATCCAGCGAGGTTTTGAGCGCGCGTTGATCGACGTCGTGCTGGTATTGGCCGACGCCGATGACCTTGGGGTCGAGCTTGACCAGTTCGGCGAGCGGGTCCATCAGGCGGCGGCCGATGCTGACGGCGCCGCGGACGGTGACATCTTCGTTAGGGAATTCCTCGCGGGCGACGTCGGAGGCCGAGTAGATCGAGGCACCGCTTTCGTTGACCATCACCAGCGGGATGGCGGCGGGGAGTTGGAGTTTTTTGATGAACGCCTCGGTCTCGCGCGAACCGGTGCCGTTGCCGATGGCAATGGCCTCGATCTGGAATTTTTTGACCAGGGTGGTGACCTCGACGGCGGCCTCGTAGAGTTGGTGGTTGGAGCCGGCGGTGGCATACAACACCGTGTGGTGCAGGAGCTTGCCGGAGCGGTCTAACACGACAGTCTTGCAGCCGGTGCGGAAGCCGGGGTCGATGGCGAGCAGGCGTTTTTCGCCGAGCGGGGAGGCGAGCAGCAGTTCGCGCAGGTTGTCGGTGAACACGGTGATGGCGGTGGTGTCGGCGCGCTTCTTGGCGAGCAGGCGGGCCTCGGTTTCCATCGAGGGCATCAGCAGGCGCTTGCAGCCGTCTTCCACGGCTTGGGCGACATGAGCGGCGGCCGGGCCGCTGGCGGTGACCCACTCGGGGAGGGCTTGCGGGGTGACGCGCTCCAGCGGCACCTCGACGCGCATGAGCAGGAATCCTTCCTTCTCGCCGCGGCGGATGGCGAGCATGCGGTGGGACGGGATCGCCTTGAACGGCTCGGACCACTCGAAGTAGTCGCGGAATTTCTGGGCGTCGGCCTCCTCTTCCTTGCCATACATGATTTTGGAGGAAACGGTGGCTTCTTCCTCGTAGATTTTGCGCACCCGGCCGCGCAGGGCGGCGTCGTCAGCGACGCGTTCGGCCACGATGTCCCGGGCACCGGCGAGGGCCTCGGCGGCGCTGGCCACTTCCTTCTGCGGATCGATGAACTTGGCGGCCTCGGTGGCGGGATCGGCGGCCTGGTTTTCTAACAACCAATCGGCGAGTGGGGTGAGGCCGCGTTCGATGGCCTTGGTGGCGCGGGTTTGGCGTTTTGGCCGGAACGGGGCGAAGATATCCTCGAGCACGGTGAGGGTGGTGGCAGCCGCGAGGCGGTGTTTGAGTTCGGCAGTGAGCAGCGAGCGTTCCTCGAGGGATTTGAGGATCGCGCTGCGGCGCGTGTCGAGTTCCGCGAGTTGCAGCATGCGGTCGCGGATGGTGGTGATTTGCACTTCGTCGAGCGAGCCGGTTTGTTCCTTGCGGTAGCGCGAGAGAAACGGCACGCTGGCCCCTTCGGCCAGCAGCTTGGCGGTGGTGGTGACGGAGGACAGGGCAATGCCGGTTTCGCGGGCGATGGCTTCGAGATGGTGGGTCATGGGGGGAAAGCTGAAATGGGGGAAAAAGGGGAAAGGGGGAAAGGGCTGAATCGGTGGAAGGCGGGAAAGGTGGTGGGTATCGGGATGGTCCGTGGCGAGTACGCGCGGTGGCGGCAGGAATACGGCTTGGGGTTCGGCGAGGCAAGCAGAACGGCGGCTTTCTTCGGGCCGGGCCGCCCGCTGCGCATGTGGCGGGCGTCTTGGGGAGCGCCGCCATCTTGGCGGCTGCATGCGGCATCCTGCCGAATGCCTCTGCGGATGGCCCGCGAGTGTCCGGCCACATGCCCCACAGCCCGCGCGCCGCCAGGCCGCCAGGCCGCCAGGCCGCCAGGCCCGCCGTCTGAAAACCGGTGGACCATCGGCGCCGCCGCCTATTTGCTTGCCAGGCGGTGCGGCACGGCGGCATGCTGGGGCCATGGGGGACGTCGCCTCCGCCGCCGCGGGGGGGATCCGCCAGGGGAGTTAGAAAACGAATTGCCATGCATGTTCCAACATTGATTGCGCACAAGCGGGATGGCGGGGAATTATCGGCCGCAGAGCTCCGCCAATTGATCGATGGCTACACCCGGGGCGAGGTGCCGGATTACCAGATGGCGGCCTTTGCGATGGCAGTGTTTTTCCGGGGCATGACGGCGGCGGAGACCGCGGCCCTAACACAGGCGATGATGGCCGGCGGCGAGTGTTTCAGTCACCGCGCCGGGCATCCGCCGGTGGTGGACAAACACTCGACCGGCGGCATTGGCGACAAGGTGTCGCTGGTGCTGGCACCTTTGCTAGCCTGCGCCGGGTGCTGGGTGCCGATGGTTTCCGGCAGGGGCTTGGGCATCACCGGCGGCACCCTTGACAAATTGGAAGCCATCCCGGGCTTGCGGGTGCGCATCGGTTTGGATGAGGCCGCGGCCCAATTGGAGCGGCTGGGAGTGGTGATGTTGGGGCAAACCGAACGGTTGTGCCCGGCCGACAAGAAGCTTTACGCGCTGCGCGATGTGACCGGCACGGTGCCATCGATCCCGTTGATCACCGCGTCGATCATGTCGAAAAAACTCGCGGAATCGTTAGACCGGTTGGTGCTCGATGTGAAATACGGGTCAGGCGCGTTCATGCGCACGCAGCAGGAGGCGGAGGTGTTGGCGGCGAGCTTGGTGGCGGTGGGGCGGGAGATGCGCGTCGAGGTGCGCGCGATGCTTCATCCCATGAGCGAGCCGACGGGTCGGACGGTGGGCAATGCGTTAGAAGTGGTGGAGGCGTTGGAGTGTTTGGAAGGCGGTGGACCGGCGGATTTGCGGGACTTGGTGTTGGACCTGGCCGGGGCACTGGTGGGGGGGGCGCGGGCGGCCTTGGCCAGCCTGCTGGACGATGGCAGTGCGCGCCGGAAATTTGACGCGATGGTGGCTGCGCAAGGCGGCAATCCAGCCGACTTGGCGCGGCTCGGGGCGATTCATCAGGCGCCGATCATCCGTGAAGTGGCGGCACCGCGGGGCGGGGTGGTGGCCACGGTCGATGCCGGGGGGATCGGCCAGGCGGCGCTGCAATTGGGTGCCGGCCGCGCGCGTGCCAGCGATGGCGTGGATTTTGCCGTGGGCTTTGACCGCTTGGTGAAATGTGGCGAACGCGTCCATCACGGCCAGGCGCTGTGCCGGATTCACGCCCGCACGGCGGTGGATTTCGACATGGCCGAGGCGATGGTGGCAACGGCGATTGGGGTGGAGTGACGCGACGCGACGCGACGCGACGGGTCGTGGCGGGCGGGCGTCACCTGCCGATGGCTCAGGCCAGGCGTTCTGCCAGATAGGGCGTCCACAAAGTGGCGATGATGGTTTCCTGGGCGATTTCCATGTGCGCGCGGGCGGCGGGCTCATCGTCGTCGTGGCTGGCGAGGTGGAGCAAGCCGTGGACGAGGTAGCGGAGGATTTCGCGGGGCAGCGGTTCGTCATATTCGGCGGCTTGGCGTTTGGCCACTTCCGCGCCAATGACGATTTCGCCGTGATGGAAGGTGATCACATCGGTGGCCCCGGCGATGTCCATGAACTCGCGGTGGACCCGCTCGCTGGTCACGTCGTCCACCAAGGCCACCTCGATGGTGGCGAGATGGCACAGTGGCGAGTCCTCCGCTGCGGCATGGTGGAGGGCGAGGGTGGCGGCCTCCGCGGCGACCTGTTCGAGCACGGTGAGCCAGTGTTCCGGGATGTCCACGCGCTGCTGGTGGTTGCCTATGATGATTTCGAGGGGCATGGGGTGGGGGCGGGGGTTGGTGCGGGTGCGGGGGCGGCTCAGGCGGGTGCCGTGGCGCGCGGCGCGGCGATGACTTTGGAAGTGGCTTCCACCTCCGTGGCGAGGCGGGGCAAATCGGCGCGTTTGGCAGGTTGGACGACGCGTTCGTCTTCCCTCGGATAGTCGATGCGGGCATGTAACATGCTGCGCAGCGTGGCGGCAAAGCTGTCTTTGACGATGGCCAGTTCCCGCAGGGTCAGCGGGCAATCATCGAGTTGGCCATCGTTCATCTTGGCGCGCACCAACTCCTCGATCATGGCGCGGATCTTCGCCAACGTCGGCTTGCGCAACGAGCGCGACGCGCTTTCCACCATGTCGGCCAGCGCGATGATGCCACTCTCGCGTGTGCTGGGGAGTTGGCCGGGGTAGCGGAAATTTTTCTCATCGACGTGGGGCAGGTCTTCCGGGTTTTCCAAGCCGCGGTCGACCTTTTCCAGATCGGATTTTTTCTGTTCCTGGGCGCGGCGGTAGAAATAATAGACCAGCGAATCGCCGTGATGTTCTTGGATCACGTTGATGATGCGCGGGTTGAGTTTGTGTTTGACGGCGATATCGACGCCGTCCTTGACGTGGGCGATAATGATCAGGGCGCTCATCGTGGGGGTGAGCGAGTCGTGTGGGTTTTCGCTGCCATCCTGTTGGTTTTCGATGAAATACGCCGGCTTCTTGAGTTTCCCGATATCGTGGAAATAGGCGCAGACGCGGCACATCAGGGCGTTGGCACCGATTTTCTCGGCGGCGGCTTCGGCCAGCGAGGCGACCACGAGGCTGTGGTGGAATGTGCCGGGAGCCTCCAACTGCATCTGGCGCAGCAGTTTGTGATTGAGGTCGCTGAGTTCCAACCAACTGATATCGGTGGTGAGTTGGAACAGTCCCTCGAAGACCGGCAGCAAGCCGCTGATGAACAGCGCGGCAAACACCGCGGTGCCTAAAGCGGCGGCACTGCCCAGCCCGAACACTTCAAGGTGGGTCACCGCCCCGCTGCCAAAGCACGCCCACACGTCCAAGCGGCCCCAAATGATCGCTAGGATCAGGGAGACCACGCCGATGAAGATGCCGGCGCGCAGCAGTTGCCCGCGCTTGCGGACATTGCCGGTTAGCAACACCGCGGTGATGCCGGACACCAGACTGAGGGTGAGAAAACCTAACATGTCCTCCGGCGGCACCATCAGGCTGCCGATCAGGCTGACGTAAATCGCCGAGAACACCCCCACGGCGCGCCCGAGCAGGATGCCGTGGAGCATCGGGGCCAAGGCAAAGGGCACCAGCAAGTAGCGGAAAACCTCGGGCACCTCATTGGAATGCGCCAGGTGCATGATCAGGCCGACGATGAGCAAGTGGGTGAGGCAGCCACCCAACACCAGGGTGACCCGGCTGTTGCGGCGGCATGAGCTTTGGCGGTTGGCATGCAACATCGCCACGGCGGTGAGCGCAAAGACCAACCCGTAAAGCGCTCGTTTCAGGAAATCCTCGGCCGCCGCGCCGTCGTCCACTTTGAGGATGAGCACGACACTGGCCACGGCAAAGGTGGCATACAGGGCGAGTTTGACCGTGAAACTTTCCTCCAAGGCTTGGATGGCCGGATTTTCGCTGTACACCCGCCGTTTCCGGCCAGATGAGAGCCCTTGCCGAGCAAGCTGCCAGCGTTTGATTGCATCGAGGAATCCCACGGCGTTGGTGATCGGTTCATCGCGCAGGACCGGTAGGGACCGATCAGTCGCGGCGGCAAACTAGCTCACGCCGCCGCCCTTGGCAATTCGCAATTTCGCCGGCGCGCGGCGCCCACAGGGCGGTTTTTTGCCCAATGAAATGCCAAATAAAATGCCAGACATTATCTTGTTGACGCACGCTGCCGGGGTCGAAATAAAATGCCAGACATTATCTTGTTGACGCACGCTGCCGGGGTCGGGGCCGGGCGGGCGTGAGGCGGCGGGTGTGTCACCATTGCAGGTCCGCCACCACTGGGCGGTGATCGGAGCCGAGGTACGGCCCGGTCCAGCGGGCGTGGGTGCGCAGCGCCCCGCCGATGAGGATTTGGTCGATGGGGATGGCGAGCAGCGGGATGGTGCGCTGCCAGGTGGCGCTGAAGCCGCGGCCCAGCATGGTGTCGCGCAGGCCGATCCGGGTCAACGGTGCCATGGCCTGGCTCCAGGGGGTGGTATTGAAATCGCCCGCCACAACCACTGGTGCGGATTCATTGCGCAGGCGCCTGGCCAATTCCACAAAGGCGGCATCGCGGCCGCGCGAGTAGTCCGCCGAGAGCGGTGATGGCGGGTGCACGCCGACAAAGATGAGGCGCCGGCCATCGATCTGGAGCGTGAGTTGAATCATGGCCACGCCGAGCACGGCGCTTGGGATCAGGCTTTGCTCGACGATGGGGTACTTGGAAAACACGGCGAAGCCGAAATTATGCCGTTGCGGCTGGATCAGGCAGTGGGGCATGGTCGCTTTCAATGGTGCGAGCCCCGCCTCCCAAGGTTGGGTGATTTCCGGGAGAAACGCGATGTCCGGGTCGGTGGCTTGCACCCAGCGCACGGTGTCGGCGTAGCGTGTGTTGCTGGAGAGCACGTTGAAACTGAGCACGCGCAGCGGTTGGGTGAGGCGCCGGGCATCGGCGTGGGGAGCATAATACGGCGCCAGGTGCCACCCCGGCACGAGCAAAAACAACGCCGGCAGCATCGCCGAGCGGAACCGCCGCAACGCCAGCAACCCGAGCAGGCCCAGCAATTGAAACCCGAAGTACTGCGCCTGGAAGTGGCTGCACAAATCAAACCCCCACCACCGCCCGCCGGCAAATCCCAGCAGTGAGACCACGCCTCCGAGTAGCGAAAGCCACACCACCGCCCGGCCGCTGCGCAGCTGCGCCAGTGCGGCCCGCCTCGATTTTCGCCCCAAAGTGCCCATCGCCGCGAGCTTGGCAGAGGGGTCTGCTTGTGGCAAGCCCGTGGAAGTCGCCCTGCCGAAATCCACGATTCGCCAAATTCGTGATTTTCATTGACGGGAAAATTTCCCACGCTGTGGCCATGCCCGTGCCCGTGCCCGTACCCACCCCGATGATGGCCCAGTATCAGGCGATGCGGAAGTCATTGCCTGCGGATGTGCTGTTGATGTTTCGGCTCGGGGATTTTTACGAGATGTTTTTTGAGGATGCCAAAACCGCCTCGCCCATCCTCAACGTGGCGCTCACCCGGCGCAATGGCATTCCGATGTGCGGCGTCCCATATCATGCCGCACAAGGCTACCTCGCCCGCCTGCTCAAGGCCGGCAAACGCGTGGCCATCGCCGAGCAAACGTCCGAACCCAAGCCGGGCAAACTCGTCGAGCGGGAGATTTCCCGCATCCTCAGCGCCGGCTCGATCGATGACCTAACCCTCCTCGACGACCAGCGCCCGAACTATCTGGCCGCTGTCTGCCGCCACGCCAAAACGCTCGGCCTCGCCTGCGTGGATCACACCACCGGCGAATTCACCATCGCCGAGTTCGCCGACCTCGGCCAGCTCGAGGATGAACTCGCCCGCATCTGCCCGTCTGAATTGTTAGTGCCGGACCATCAGGCGGGTGAATTCGGCCACCTGTTGCACCGGCTCGTCTACGAGGGCTACGCCTTCCTGCCCGAACACGCAACCCAACTCCTGCGCGACCATTTTAACGTCCACTCGCTCGATGGCTTCGGCTGCTCGCAGCTCCACGCCGCCAGTGGTGCCGCCGGCGCGGTCTTGCATTACCTGATCCATCAGCTCCGCCGCCCCTGCGGCCACATCCACCCGCCGCATGTGCGCGCCAGCAGCGACCACGTCCTTATCGATGCCGCCTCCCAGCGCAATCTCGATCTGGTGGACTCGCGCTCCGGCAAGGCCCACACGTTGTTAGGCGTGCTCGATCGCACCGCCACCCCGATGGGGGCACGGCTGTTGCGGGACTGGATTTTGCATCCGTTGCGGGATATCGCCACCCTAACAAGCCGGCAGGACCTCATCGCCGCCTGCCTCAGCGAGCCGTTCCTGCTGGCCAAATGCCGCGAGGCGCTCAAGGGCATTCGCGACATCGAGCGCACCACCGCGCGGCTCTCCCAAGGCAGTGGCAATGCCCGCGATTTGCAGTCGCTCGCCATCTCGCTCTCACACATTCCGGCACTCAAGGACGACCTCGCCACGCTGGGCACCAGCCAAGCGCTGCTGGCCACCTCGCTCACCTCGCGCCTCCACGATTTTGCCGCGCTAACCGCCATGCTGGCCGCCGCCCTGGCCGACGAGGTGCCGGCGCACTTGCGCGATGGCGGGATCATCCGCGACGGTTGGTCGCCGGAACTCGACGAATTGCGCAGCGCCGCGCGCGGGGGCAAGGACTGGATCGCGCGGCTGCAAGCGGACGAACGCAAACGCACCGGCATCGAGTCGCTTAAAATCAAGTTCAACAATGTTTTCGGTTATTTCATCGAAATCACTTCGTCGCATCTGGCCAAGGTGCCGCACGATTACACCCGCAAGCAAACCATGTCCAACGCCGAACGCTACATCACCCCGGCGCTCAAGGAGATGGAGAACAAGGTGCTCGGCGCCGAGGAGCGCTCCAAACAACTCGAAGGCGAATTGTTTCTCGAACTGCGCGGCCGCACCATCGCCCATCTCCCGGCCTTGCAGCAAACCGCCGCCGCCATCGCCGAAACCGACGTCCTGTGCGCGCTGGCGGAAGTCGCCCAATACCACCGCCATTGCCGGCCGCTGCTCGAAGATTCCCGCCGCCTGTTCATCACCAATGGCCGCCACCCCGTGCTCGAGCAAACCCTAACCGACGTCAAGTTCGTTCCCAATGACACCGAACTCGACCCGGACAGCGCGCGCCTGCAGATTCTAACAGGTCCCAACATGGCTGGCAAATCCACCTACATCCGGCAGATCGCGTTGATTGCGGTGATGGCGCAGATCGGGGCGTTTGTGCCGGCCGAAGCGGTCACGCTGGGGATGGTGGACCGGATTTTCTGCCGGGTGGGGGCCTCCGATGACCTCTCGCGCGGCCAGTCCACCTTCATGGTGGAGATGAGCGAGACGGCGCTCATTCTCAACCATGCCACCGACCGCTCGCTGGTCATTCTCGATGAAATCGGGCGTGGCACCGCCACCTTCGATGGGCTCTCGATTGCCTGGGCGGTGGCCGAGCACATTCATGACGTGATTGGTTGTCGCACGTTGTTTGCCACGCATTATCACGAGCTAACCGATCTGGTGAACACCCGCGCCGCGGTGGCCAACTACAACGTCGCGGTGCGCGAGTGGAACGATGAAATCATCTTCCTGCACAAAATCCTCCCCGGCGCCGCCGACAAATCCTACGGCATCCAGGTCGCCCGTCTTGCCGGCCTGCCCAAGCTGGTGGTCGAGCGTGCCAAGTCGATTCTCTCGCATCTCGAGCTCCACTCGATCAAGCCCGAAGCCAAGACCCAAGGTCCCAAGGCCAAGAACACCGTCCAGGACGGCTTGCCCAAGGCCAACGTCGCGCAGATGGATCTGTTCGCGGAATTCTAACGGAGCGGCGTGCCGCCCTGCGCGGCGGCGGGCGGCGAGGCCCGCCATGCACGCGATTTCCCGGCCGGGCAACGTCCATTCCGCGCTCTCGGTTGAGCAACCAGCGATGCAACTTTCACGGTGCCGCCGCTGTCGGGAATCCGCTTGACAAGGAAACAGCGGTTTTTTATCTCGAGCCGATTGTGTTTGGCTGCACTTGCTGATCACAACTCAAAACGGGTCATGAAACAACCAGTTCCATTCCTGGCCGCGGCCGCCGACAGGCCTACGGAACCGCCCGCGCAGGCGGCGCTGCGCGCGGAAAACGCGGCGCTGCGCGCGCGCTTGGCGGAGGCTGAGGATGCCTTGCATGCCATGCGCAACGGCGAGGCGGTTGATCCCGGGACCTCGGTGCGCGCTGCCAAGGGCGAAATCATCGGTTCCGTTTCCGTGCTGCGCGACACCGCCGAGCACAAGCACGCCGAGGCAACGCTGCGTGAGAGCGAAGAGCGGTTGCGCCAGGCACAGCAGCTCGCCCACCTCGGCAGTTGGGAACTGGACTTGGCGGCCAACCGGTTGACGTGGTCCGACGAGGTGTACCGGATCTTTGGCCTCCAGCCCGGGAATTTTGGCGCGACCTACGAGGCATTCCTGGACCTGGTGCATTCCGAGGATCGCGCCAAGGTGGATGAGGCCTTCGCCGCATCGTTGCGTGAAAAGCGCTGCGACGCCTACGAGATCGAACACCGGGTCGTGCGCGCGGATAGCGGCGAGGTGCGCATCGTTCATGAACGTTGCCGCCATCTCCGTGATGCCGCCGGAAATATCGTCCGCTCCTTGGGCATGGTGCAAGACATCACGGATTACAAGCGGACCGAGGAGGAATTGCTGCGCAACCAATCCGCCTTGCAGGCGCTCAACAACGACTTGGTGCGATTCAATAATGTGGCCGTCGGCCGCGAACTCCGCATGATCGAATTGAAGAGGGAAATCAATGCGTTGTGTGCCGCCGCCGGCCAGTCGCGGCGCTATCGGCTAGGCTTTGCGCAGGCCCCGCAATGAAACCCGGGGGCCGCGCCGCAGCGGGAATTACGCGAATCCCCTACGTGCCCTGCGGCCCCCGCGGAGTTCCATGCCTCGATTCGTCCAATAGCCGGGATTAGCCCAAGCCGCTACGTTGGGCGCGATGAATGCGTCAACACCCACGGCCCTGATGGAGATCCCAACCGCCACCGGCACTTTGCACGGTACCCTCGAAATTCCCGCCAACGCGCGCCACCTGATCGTGTTCGCCCACGGCCTCACCAGCAGCAATCTCAGCCCGCGTAATCGCTTGGTAGCCCGCGCGCTGCTCCGCCAGGGATTCGCGGTCATGCTGCCCGACCTAACGGCAGGGGCGGTGGGCTCCGCCGCTCCCGCGCCGCGCGATGACCGGGAACGCATTCTTCTAACTGCCAAGCACCTGGTCGTCATCATCGATTGGCTCACCGCCAATCCCGCCACCTGCGGGCTGCGCATCGGCCTGTTCGGCGCAAGCACC
Source organism: Akkermansiaceae bacterium (assembly GCA_903934285.1). Taxonomy (GTDB): domain Bacteria; phylum Verrucomicrobiota; class Verrucomicrobiia; order Verrucomicrobiales; family Akkermansiaceae; genus Luteolibacter. Next base: position 12,277 of record CAIZNN010000024.1, read on the forward strand.
GGCGCCGCCGCGGCCATGATCGCCGCCGCCCTGCGCCCGGGACAAGTGCACGCGGTGGTGTCGCGCGGCGGGCGGCCGGATTTGGCGGATGACCTGCTCGCCGAGGTGCAGGCACCCACCCTGATGCTGGTGGGCAGCAACGACAAAGCCGGCATCGTCCACAACCGGAGCGCCGGCGCGAAAATGCGTTGCAAGCCGATGCTTGAACTGATCCACGGCGCTGGCCATTTGTTCGGCGAACCTGGCAAACTGGAACAAGTGGCTTCCTTCTCTTCGCTGTGGTTCCACAGCACGTTGCGGCATTGCGCCTGAACCCGGTTGGGGCACGGGCTGCAGAGGGCTGGCCTGCGGCACATGCGCCTCAGACTGGCTCGGGTGCGCCCTTTGAAAGTTTAACGCGACGGCCGGTTCCCCGCCGCGGATGCAGGCGTCTTGGCGTCTCGGCACAATCGGTTGCACCGAGGCGGGGGGGCGGCCTACGCAAATCCCCTATGGGATGCTGCTGGACCCGCAGATAGATATCTTCCGGTCCTCCCAATAGGCAGGACAGGCGCGGGTGGCTAGGCTGGCACCGATGAAAGCAAAATCCTTCCTCAACGCACCCGAGAGTGATGGTACTAACAGGAGTGGGCGCGGTGCTCCCGCCAACCTCCCTGGAGATTATTCGCGCGCGGTTTTCAACCTCGGCCTCGATATCAGTTCGCTGCGCCCGCGGCAACGGATAGTCGTTCGCGCGCTGCTGCAACGGATGAGCGGAGCGTCCCTTCCCGCCCCGGCCCAACCCCAGGGGTGAGTGACGTGGTAAGACGCCACTCGCGCTTCACCGGTGTGGTTAGCTGCCGATGGTGCCGGCCTCGACCCAGCGGATGGCATGGCGGGTGAGGGCGTTGCCATCCTCGAGGCCGAGCTTCTCGCGGATATGGGCGCGGTGGACATCCACGGTGCGCGGGCTGATGCCGAGTTGGCAGGCAATGGCATGGGTGCTTTTGGCGAGGCCGATCAATTCGAACACCTCGAGTTCGCGGTCGGTGAGCCGTTTCAGCGGAAAACCCGCCTTGCCCGGGCTCTTGCCGGGCACCAGCGCCTGGAGAAACTGGTTGGTGACCGCCGCGCTGGCAAATACGCCGCCGCCCAGGACGCAGTGGATCGCCTCAACGATGTGTTCGGGCGGGGCGTCCTTGGTGACGTAGCCGCGCCCGCCTGCCCGCAGCACCCGTTCGGCGTAGAGCAGTTCGTCGTGCATTGACAGGACGATGACCGGCAGCTCCGGATGGCTGGCCCCGAGGTCCTTGATGAGTTCCAAGCCATTGCGTCCCGGCAGCGTCAGATCGGTGATGACCAGATCCGGTTTTTCGGCCTCCACCAGCGCGATGGCTTCTTGCACCGAACCTGCCACTCCGCAAATACTCAGCCCGGGTTGCGCGCTTAACAAGAGGCGAAGTCCTTTGTTCATCAAGGGATGGTCGTCCACAAGGACAATCTTTTTCGCGTTGATCACGGCAAAGATTTTCACTTTATCCGGCTCATATCAATCTTATTTTTTGGTAGATGTTGCGCCGCTTGGGTTGCCCGGCGCCCGGCGCGGGAAAATAATTGGGGGGACGGGGCATTTTTCTTGCCAACTGGTCCCACGCGCCTATCGTCCGCGGCGAACCCCCAACCTAGGACGGTCCGGCTATCCGGCTGGATCCATCCCCTACTACCATGAGCGACAACGCAATCAACCTGAAAGAATACCAACTCCACGAAGGAGACACCGGCAGCGCCCAGTATCAAGTGGCTTTGCTGACCCAACGGATCCATCACATCACCGATCACTTGAATATCCACCGCAAGGATTTCTCGTCGCGCCGCGGCCTGCTCAAATTGGTTTCGCTGCGCCGCAAGCATCTGGATTATATCAAGGCGAAATCCGAGGAGCGCTACAAGCAGCTCATCCAGAGCCTGGGTCTGCGCCGCTAACCCCATCTCCGCAGCACCGCCACGAGGTTGACCCCGTGGCGGTTTTGCACAGCGGCACCCACGCCTTGTCATTGCGTTTGTGTCGCCGGCCGCCCCCTCCTGGTTCCTGCACCCGTGCCAGAACCCGGACCCGGACCGCGCCGGAATCCACCGCCCCGAGCGCCTGCCCGGCTCATCCGCCGCGCAGGCTCAAGGCACTGACAGCAAGAAGCAGAACAAAGAAACACAACAAAGAAACTATGAATATCCATACCCTAACGAGCCAAGTCGGCTCAAATCCGATTACGATCGAAACCGGCAAACTTGCCAAACTCGCCGACGGTGCCGTGACCGTTCGTTGCGGTGACACCATCATCCTGGTTACGGCGGTGTCCGCGACCAAGGTGAAACCCGGCCAGACCTGGTTTCCGCTCTCCGTGGAATACAAGGAAAAAGCCTCTGCTGCCGGCGTTTTTCCCGGTGGCTACTTCAAGCGTGAAGGCCGCCCCACCGAAAAGGAAATCCTCACTTGCCGCATGACCGACCGCCCGCTGCGGCCGCTGTTTCCCAAAGGTTATTTCTACGACACCCAGATCATCGCCATCCTGCTTAGCGCGGATGCGGAAAACGACGCCGACATCCTCTCGATGAATGGTGCCTCTGCCGCGTTGTGCCTGTCGGATATCCCGTTCGGCGGTCCCATCGGTGCCGTGCGCGTCGGCCGGGTCAACGGCAAGTTCCTGATCAACCCGACCTTCGCCGAGCGCGATGAGAGCGATCTGGACTTGATCTACGTCGGCAATAAGACCGATGTGATCATGATCGAAGGCCAGGCCGACGAGCTGCCCGAAGAGGACTTCATCCAGGCACTGCATTTCGCCCAGCAAGCCGTCGCCCAACTCGTCGCCATGCAGGAGGAACTCGTCCGCCTCGCCGGCAAGCCCAAGCGCGATTTCACCCCGGTCCTGGCCAAGGCAAATCTGCTCGAGATTGCCTACGAAGTCGCCGGTGACCGCATCGAGGCGGCCATCTATACGCCGACCAAGACCGAGCGCGCCAAGAAAGTCGGCGCGCTGCGCGACGAAGTGGAGGCCGCCATCAAGGAGCGTGCGCCCGAGGCGAGCGATTTTGATGTCGAACAAGCGTTTGAATACCTGCAGAAGAAGGCCTTCCGGATTTCGATCATGGAAAAAGGCGTGCGTGCCGATGGTCGCAGCATCGGGGATCTGCGCCAGCTTTACGGCGAAGTGGGCATTCTGCCACGGGTTCACGGATCGGCGCTGTTCTCGCGTGGGGAAACCCAGGCGCTGGCCATCACCACTCTGGCACCGGCCGATGAAAAGCAGAACTTCGACAACTACGCCGGTGGCGACGACAGCAAGCGCTTCATCCTGCACTACAATTTCCCTCCGTTCTCGGTGGGTGAAACCGGCCGCATGGGTGGCATCAACCGCCGCGAAATCGGCCACGGCTCGCTGGCCGAACGCTCCATCGAGCCGGTCATCCCCGACGAGGCGGATTTCCCCTACGCCATCCGCGTGTCTTCGGAAGTCACCGAATCTAACGGATCCACCTCGATGGCCACGGTGTGTGCCGGCACCATGTCGCTGCTAGCTGCCGGGGTCCCGCTCATCCGCCCGGTCGGCGGCATCTCCGTCGGCTTGGTCACTGAAACCGCCGAGGACGGCGCGCTCAAGTCGTATAAGATGTTGTTGGACATCATCGGCTCGGAAGACTTTTACGGTGACATGGACTTCAAACTCTGTGGCACCAGCGAAGGGGTCACCGGTTATCAACTCGACCTCAAGCTGCCCGGGCTGCCCATCGCGATGCTCGAGGAAGCCATCCACATCGCCAAGGCCGGCCGCGGCAAGGTGTTGGAGAAGATGGCCGAGTCGATCACCACGCCGAACGAACTCAGCCCGCACGCCCCGCGCATCGTCACGGTGAAGATTCCGCCGGATCGGATTGGCGAGCTCATCGGGCCTGGTGGCAAGAACATCAAGGGCATTCAGGCCGAGTCGGGTGCCGAGATCAACATCGAGGATGACGGCACCGTCCACATCTACGCCTCCAAGGAGGAAGGTCTGCTGCGCGCCAAGGACATGATTGAGCGCATGTTCCAAGAGATCGAAGTGAACAAGGTCTATACCGGCAAGGTTGTTTCCATTACCGCCTTTGGCGCGTTCATGGAAGTGCTGCCCGGCAAGGATGGCCTCATCCACGTCTCCGAACTCGCCGAAGGCCGCACTGAAAACGTCGAGGATGTCGTCAAGAAGGGCGATGTCATCACCGCCAAGTGCGTCGGCGTCGATGAAAAGGGCCGCGTCAAAATGAGCCGCCGCGCCTGGCTGCGCGATCAGAAGGCAGAGGCTGCCGAAGCCACCGCCGCTCCTGTGGAATAGCCCTGGCTCCTCCCATCCCCAGCCGGCGTTCTCTAACGAGGACGCCGGCTTTGTCTTGCATTGTGCCTCGGGCTAACCAAGCCGCCGCATGCCCGCCCCGGCCGGACCGTTTGGAAACCAGTCCCTGCCAGTGGCTTCGACCTGCCCAATGCCATGGCACTTGGGTGCGAAGTAAACCGTATTGGGTGCCGCTCCCTGACCGCTGGGCTCCCCCAACTGCGCGGATCTTGCGATTTGCCGTGCTTATTTACGTTTTCTCGGCAGCAGGGTTGACGGGAGGGCAATTGGGTGTAGCATCCCGCCGCGCGGGCGGACATGCCACCCGGCGCACCTCACCTAACGCATTCCCCAATACACAGCCATGACTACTATTGCCATCAATGGATTCGGTCGCATCGGACGCCTTGTCTTCCGTGCCCTCGTCGAACAAGGCCACCTCGGCACCACCTTCAATGTCGTTGCCGTGGGTGACATCGTACCCGCCGACAACCTCGCCTACCTGCTCAAATACGACTCCACCCAAGGCCGCTTCAACGGTACGGTGACGTCGAAAAAATCTTCCCCGGAGCTGGCCGAAGATGATGTGCTCGTCGTCAATGGCCACGAAATCAAGGTGGTGAGTGCCAAGAGCCCGGCCGAGTTGCCGTGGAAGGCGCTCGGCGTGGAAATCGTCATCGAATCCACCGGCCTGTTCACCGATGCGGAAAAGGCCAAGGGCCATCTGACCGCCGGTGCCAAGAAGGTCATCATCTCCGCTCCTGCCAAGGGTGAGGATGTCACCATCGTGCAGGGGGTCAACGATGAGACCTACGATCCCGCCCTGCACCACATCATTTCCAACGCCAGCTGCACCACCAACTGCTTGGCGCCGGTGGTGCACGTTCTGCTCAAGGAGGGGTTCGGCATCGCCGAAGGCCTCATGACCACCGTGCATTCCTACACCGCCACGCAAAAAACCGTGGATGGCCCGTCCAAGAAGGATTGGAAGGGTGGCCGTACCGCCGCCCTCAACATCATCCCTTCCACCACCGGTGCCGCCAAGGCCGTCGCGCTGGTCTGCCCGGAAGTCAAAGGCAAGCTCACCGGCATGGCGTTCCGCGTGCCGACCCCGACCGTCTCGGTGGTCGACCTCACCGTCAAGACCGTCAAGCCCACCTCGCTGGCCGAGATCAAGGCCGCGATGAAAAACGCTTCCGAGACCTACCTCAAGGGGATCCTCGAATACACCGAAGATGAAGTGGTGTCCAGCGACTTCATCCACCACAAGGCCTCCTCGATCTTCGACGGCGGCTCGTCCATCGAGTTGAACTCCACCTTCTTCAAACTCGTTAGTTGGTACGACAACGAGTGGGGTTACTCCAACCGCGTCATCGACCTGCTTTCCGACGTGGTCAAAAAAGGCATCTAACATCCGTGGCGCCGGTTCGCCGGTCCGATTTTACTCAAACGGCGGTCCGCAAGGGCCGCCGTTTTTGCATGCATGCCGCATGCGAGCGCGGACTTTAGTCCGCATGCCCATGTAGGGTGAATGGGGTGGCTCAAGTGGCCTGCATTTCGTATTTCATGAGCAACATGGACAACCCATGTCCACGCTCCGCAGGTGGACAGCAATGTGATTTCCCCAAATCGAAGACCGTTCCTTCTTGAAATGCGCCCGTTCCGCGCCGAAGCTCCGGCCATGTCCGCCCGCGCTGCCGCCCTCAGCCTTGCCCGCCGCTTGATAGCCGCCGGGCATGAGGCGTTGTTTGCCGGCGGTTGCGTGCGCGATCGGTTGTTAGACAAGGTGCCGAAAGACTACGACATCGCCACCTCCGCCCGGCCGGCCGAGGTGATCAAACTTTTCCCGGGCGCCAACGAGGTCGGCGTCCATTTTGGCGTGGTCATGGCCAAACACGGCGGGCATCACGTGGAAATCGCCACCTTTCGCACCGATGGCAGCTACAAGGATGGCCGCCACCCCGAGACGGTCACCTTTGCCACCGCAGAGCAAGACGCCCAGCGCCGCGACTTCACCATCAACGGGCTCTTCGAGCATCCGGAAACCGGCGAGGTGATCGACTATGTCGGCGGCCTCGCCGATCTGCGGGCTGGCATCCTGCGCGCCATCGGCGAGCCTGCCGCCCGCTTCCGCGAGGACGCCTTGCGCCTGCTCCGCGCCGTGCGCTTCAGCAGCGGCCTCGGCTTTCCCATCGAACCCGCCACCCGTGCCGCCCTCAGCGCTTGCGCGGATTTGTTAGCCAGGATTGCCCCCGAACGCATCCGCGATGAATTGTCGCGGATTCTAACAACTCGGCGGCGCGCCTCCGGCCTGCAATTGCTGGTGGATAGCGGGTTAATCCGCCACATGGTGCCGGAGGTGCTGGCAATGATCGGCTGTGAACAGCCCCCGGAGTGGCACCCGGAAGGCGATGTGTTCACTCACACCCGGATCATGCTCGAGATGCTGGCACCCGACGCACCGCTCGAATTGTGCCTTGCCGTGCTGCTCCACGACATCGCCAAACCCCCCACTCAAACCTTCGATGAGGCCGCCGGTCGCATCCGCTTCAATGGCCACGATGCCCTCGGTGCGTCAATGGCCGAAACCATTCTCCGCCGGCTCCGCTATTCTAACGAAACCATCGCCGCCGTGGTGCCCATGATCGCCCGCCACATGCAGTTCATGGCAGTCCAGCAAATGCGCACCGCCAAGGTGAAGCGCTTCATGGCCGCGCCGACCTTCGCGATGGAATTGGAGCTGCACCGGGTCGATTGCGCATCGTCCAACGGCTTCACCGACAACTACGAATTCCTCCAAGCCAAGGCCGCCGAATTTGCCGCCGCGCCCTTGATTCCGCCGCCCTTGGTCACCGGGCGCGACCTCATCCAGCACGGCATGACTCCCGGTCCCGCCTTCAAGCAACTCCTCGAGACCATCCAGACCGAACAACTCGAAGGCCGCCTCCACGAGCGTGAGGCCGCACTGGTCTATCTCAAACAACTCCTCAACGAGAAACAGAACACTTGAAGACAGAAGACAAGAGTCACTGGCATGTCTTATCTTCCGTCTTGCAGCGCAGCGGTCTTCTGTCTTGTAGCGCAGCGGTCTTCTGTCTCATTCCCGACAACTGATAACTTCTAACTGACATCTCTTTCCCCCATGCTCCCCACTGCCCATACCGATCCGATCAATGCCGCCATTCTCGCCGTTTCCGAAGACCTGATCTGCGGGTTCCAACGCCAGCCGTTTCATGCCATCGCCGCCCAATCCGGGGTGCCGCTGGCCACCGTGATTGCGCGCCTGCGCGCCATGCTGGCAGCCGGCGTGGTCCGCCGCGTGCGCCAAACCCTGCTGGCCACCAAACTCGCCCACGGCTCGCTTGTGGCCTGGAAAATCCCCGAGGAAAAGCTCGACGCCGCCTTCGATTTCATGTCGCAGCAGGATCCGTTCTCCGGGCACGTGGTGATTCGCTCCACCGACGGCGAGGTTTCCGGCTCCGGCTATCGGCTGTGGACCACCCTCAAGGTGCCCGTCGGTGAGTCGCTCGACCACCATGCCACAGCGCTGTTGCGGCTAACAGGTGCCACCGAATATCTCCTGATGCCCGCCAACGGCGTGTTTGCGCTGGGCGTGGGCCACGTCCGCCGCAAGACGCTGGAACCCGGCGATAAAGCCGACGCGCCGGCCGTCATGATGACCACCACCACTGTCGATCTAACACCCGAGGAGTGGGCGGTGCTGTTGGCGCTCAAGGAGGAGCTGGCACTCGAGGAAATGGTGGAAGACCCGTGGCTCGGGCGGGCGGCGAAAGCCGGCGTGTCACTGGCACGGTTTTGTGAGGTGGCGGCCACCCTCAATGCCAAAAAGGTCATAGGCCGTTTCTCCACCTTCCTTGAACATGTGAAACCTTCCGCCACCGGCGAGCGCGTCACCCGCTTCAACGGCCTGTTCCACTGGGCCGTGCCCCAAGGCCGGGAAATCGAAGGCGGGGCCGAGGTGGGCCGCCACTTCTGCATGACCCATTGTTATTGGCGCGAGGGTGGCCCGCAGTTTGGCAACGTCAACATCATGGGCGTGGTCCACGGCACCGAAAAGGCGCGCGTGTTAGAACACAAGGCCGCCATCGACCGCCATCTCGCCGCCAGCGGCATACCGGTGTCCTATACCAATGTTTTCTGGGGCGGCCGCTCGGAAATCAAACCCTCGGAAATCTCCCCCAAGGTCTATGCCGCGTGGCATCAGCAAGCAGGCAGCGGGGGATTTCTGGCCGCCGGCTAAGGCGTGAACATGCCTGTCGGCCCGCCGAGGGCACGCATAATCCAACAGTGCCCATCCCATCCCATCACGGGCACATGCAGACAATACGCTTGCCGCTGGCGGCCATCGGTGGCTTGATCGGCGCGATGGTTCGAACAAGCCTGTTGCTGGCATTGGCACTTTTCGCGATGGCTTCGTTGCGGGCTGCATCGGCCCATCCCAACGTGGTGCTGGTTCTAACCGATGACCAGGGGTATGGCGATTTGTCGTCGAGCGGCAATCCACAGCTGCGCACGCCCCACCTCGACGCCTTGCGTGGCGAAGGCACGGATTTTTCCCGCTGCATCGCGGCACCCAGCGGGGCTGCGACGCGGGCGCAACTCCTCAGCGGCAAGCACGAATTCCGTTGCGGGGTCAGCCACACCACCACCGGGCGCAACTTGATTCGCCCGGATGTGCCGCTGCTGCCAAGCGTGTTCGCCGCGGCGGGGTATCGCACCGCCATCATCGGCAAATGGGGGCTGGGTGAGGCGTTCCCGTGTCGGCCCGAGGACAGGGGGTTTCAGGAGGTGCTGGTGCATGGCGGTGGCGGCCTCGGCCAGACCCCGGATCGCTGGGCCAATAGCTATGTCGATCCGTGGCTGCGGCGCAACAGCGGCTGGGTGGCTACCAAGGGCTATTGCACCCAAGTGCTGGTCGACGAGGCCACGCGCTGGCTCACCGCGCGGGCTGCCGACGGTCAGCCGTTTTTCCTGTATCTGGCGCTCAATGTGCCGCATGCACCCTACGAGGCGCCGGCGGGCGCGGCCGAGCGGTTTGTGCATGCCGGACTGCAGGAACCGACCGCCTCATTCTATGCCATGATCGAGGATCTCGACGCGAGGGTGGGGGACTTGCTCGCAGAGTTGCAACGCCTGCAGTTGGCCGCCAACACCATCGTCGTCTTTCTCGGCGACAATGGCTCGGCCAGCGGCTTCTGGAATGCCGGTATGCGCGGCATCAAAGGCTGCCCCGACCAAGGCGGCGTCCGCGTCCCGGCCTTTGTCCGCTGGCCCGGAAAAATCGCCGCTCATCGCGTGGTCGATTCGCTCACCTCACCCTTGGATCTGTTTCAAACGACCGTTGGGCTCTGTGGCTTATCGCTGCCTCCAGCCTGGACAGGCGATGGACTTGACCTCTCGCCGGCCTTGCTCGGCGCCGCGGATTTTCCCAAGGACCGGCTGCTGTTCACTCACATCGGGCACTGGCCTGGCGATGCTTCACCGGAGCGTTACCGGTCGCAGGGCTTTGCCGTGCGCGACAACCGCTGGCTGCTCAGCGGCTTGGAGTTGTTCGACATGCTGGCAGACCCCGGCCAGCAGAGCAATGTGTTTGAGCAATACCCCGCCGAGGCGGCCCGCCTGCTTGGTGCCTACGGCGTTTGGTGGAACAGCATCCGCGCTACCGTCCGGGAACCGGTCCGCTACATCATCGGCGATTCCCACCAGCCTGTGGTCCGATTCACCGCCGCGGATTGGTGGCCAAGTCGCGAAGTGACTCGGGCGGCCGCCGCCAACCTGACCACCCAGACCGCGCTTCGGCGCACCTTGGTGGCGCTGGCCGCAGCCGGAGCCGTGCCCGAACCCGTCGGCCATTGGAAACTCCACGCCGCCCGCGCCGGCCATTACCGCATCACACTCGCACCCCTGCCCGCCGAGGCTGAGGAGGCGGAACGCCTCAAAATCGGCCAACTCAAGGCCGGCAGCGTCCATCTCCGGACCGGCAAGCGCGAGCTGCGCATGGAGTTGCTCAAGGGGGCTACCGCGGTCACGCTGAAAACCGATCTCGCGGCCGGCGACCTGGACTTGGAAGCGTGGTTCAGCGGCCAATTGCCGGATGGACGCCTGCTCGGGGCGTTCTTTGCCGAGGTCGAACGTCTCGGCGAGCGCAAGCTGCCGGAACTTGAGTTGGATTTCCACACACTGCCGAAAAAATAAGGCAACTTTGCCTCGTCGCTGCGGTTAAACCCGAGACTGGCTTCATCTATCAACCAAGCTCCCCCATGAAAAATCCCTGGATATTCCCCGCCGCCGCACTCGTGTTAGGAACTGCTGGCGGTTTTCTTGCCGGTAAAAACACCAGCTCCACCGGAGCCGCCGCCCAAGACGAGGGTCCCACGCTACGGACCCGCTCACAGAGTCGTCCGGGTGCCGGCACCAGCAGCAGCGATGCCAAACGCAACAGCGCCAACCGTGTCCGCAGCACCGCGGAGATCTTCCACGTCCCCGGCCAAACCGACCGCATCCAGGCGCTCATGAACTTTTACGCAGGGCTTACCCCGGCGCAGCTCGCCGAGGAAGCCGCCAAACTCGAAGACCTGCCGATGTCTGAGCGCATCATGGCGTCGTTCCTGTTGTTTGGGAAATGGGCGGAGACTGATCCGACGGCCGCCATGGCCTATACCGAAAAAATGGGCTTCACCGGCAATTTCGTGCGGCCCACGGTGTTGCAGAGCTGGGCCAGCAAGGACCCGCAGGGGGCGGCCAAATACTATTCGGAAAACGCCCGCCAATTCGCCATGATGGGCATGATGGGTGGCGGTCGCGGCCCGATGGGCGGCAGCGGCGCTTCGGTCATCGCCGCCGAGTGGGCCCGCCAGGATGCCAGCGCGGCCTTTACCTGGGCCAGCTCCTTGACTGGCAACGAAAAAGGCTCGGCAATGTCCTCGGTGATTGGCGAGGTGGCCAGCACCGATCCCAAAAAGGCCGCCGGCATGGTCGCCAGCATGGATGCCGCCAGCCAGGGCCGGGCCTATGAAGACATTGCCCGCAAATGGGGCAACCAGAATTTCAGCGACGCGGAAGCTTGGGTCCGCACCTTGCCCGCCGACCAACAGGGAGCCGCCATGGCCTCTGCCATCGCCGGCCTTTCCAAGGAAAATCCGCAGCTCGCTTCGGAAAAAATCGCCGCCCTGCCCGCCGGCGATGACCGCAATGAGGCGGTGTCCACTTTGGCCCAGAATTGGTCGCGCCAAAACCCTGAGGCCGCCGCCGCCTGGCTCGTCAAACAGAGCGACGCCGATGCCACCAGCCGGGCCATGCGCGAAGTCATGCCCAACTGGGTGACCCAAGACCCGCAAGCGGCCCTCGCCTTCGTCAATGCCCAACAACCGGGCGCGGTGCGCGATAGCGCGGCCTCATCCTACATCATGAGCAACAGCAAGAGCGCGCCCGCCGAGTTGGTGAAAGTGGCGGAATCCATCTCCGATGAAGGCAGCCGCAATCGCTCCGTGGGCATGGCTACCATGCGCTGGATGCAGGAAGATCCGGAGGCTGCCAAAACCTATGTCCAAGGCTCCGACGCCTTCTCCGCCGAACAGAAAGAGCGGGTCGCCGATGGCAAGCCCCTCTGGGGTGGCGGTCGCCGCGGCGGCGGCCCGCCAAGTCCCTGAGCATCGGTCTCCTTCGAGGGGCTCGCGGTGAGCCCGGCGGCTTGAGAGGGGCCGGTGGTGCCCGGCCAAGTCAGCGGCTTGTGGCGGCGGGCTGTGCCCGTCGCTGGCGAATGCCGTGAATGGAGTGTTCTGGGGCCAAGCAGAACTCTTGCGACTATCATCCGCCGTTGCTACAATGCATCCCGCATGCCCCGCCCGCATCCATCCCGTCCGCCGCCAGGATTGTTAGATGACCGCCTCAGCCAGGCCGCCGCCAGCATCCGCCTCTGCTTCCTTGCGCTGCTGGTTGCCGGCACGCCCCTCGCTCACGCCGACCTGACGCGGCAGGCGCTGCGCGCCGCCGCCGATTATTCCGCAAGTCGTCGCGGGTGTTCGCTGCTCGTTGTGCAACACGGCAAGACCTTGCTCGAAGAATACCCAAATGGCGGCGGCCCGCGCCAGACCCATCAAATCTACAGCGGCACCAAGGCGTTTTTCACGCTGGCGGCGCTGGTGGCCGCGCAGGATGGCCTGCTGCGCCTCAATGACCCAGTGGCTAACACCATCGTCGAATGGCGCAGCGACCCCCGCCGCAGCCAAATCACGCTCCGCGAACTGATGAATTTCAGCGACGGCCTCGATCCGGGGTTTCATCTGCATTCCGGCAAGGTGGCCGATCGCAACTCCCTGGCATTGCGCACGCCCATGGTCGCCGCCAGGGGCACGGCCTTCACCTACGGGCCCAGCCATGGCCAAGTGCTGTGCGAAGTGCTGCGCCGCCAGCTCGCCGCGCGCGGCGCATCACCAATTGACTACCTGCGGCAGAAGCTGTTGGATCCGTTAGGTATGGGGGCCGTGGCGTATCGCGCCGACGCGCGGGGCATGCCCTTGGTCGCCAGCGGTTTCCGCCTCAGCGCGCGGCAATGGGCGAAGTTCGGGTTGCTGGTGTTAGGCCGAGGCACCTTTGAGCGGCGGTTACTGGTGCAGGAAAAGGCGCTCGCGCAATGCTTGCAGGGCAGCCGCGTCAATCCGATGTTTGGTGGCGGCTTCTGGCTCAACCACGCGGCCACGACCAGCGGCGCCCGCGAGACTGACATCGAAGACCTGTTGGAAAAAAAATGGCAGGACCAAGACTGGCACAACCGCTGCATCTGCCGCAGTGCCCCGGCCGATCTGGTGGCCGTCGTCGGCTCCGGCTATCAACGTTTGTTCGTGATCCCCTCGCTCGATCTGGTGATCGTGCGGCAAGGCGCAGACGCGCCATTCTGCGACGCCGAATTTCTGCGCAAACTCTTGCGGCAATGACGCCGTGAGGAGCCGCTCAGGGCACCGGCACCGCCGCGGCATCCTCCTCCGGCACCACCACCGCGCGCGGTGGTGCTGGCGCAGGCGCGGGGGCCGCGGGCGTGTCGTTGGCTGTGGCTGGCTTGCGGGTGGCCACCATCAGGGTGGACTCGCCGGGCCGGTGGCGATAGCCGATGCCGAAATCCAGCGACTCCGGCCCCATCGTCTGGTAATATTCAGCGAGCTTCGGCTGCAGGCATTTCTTGAATAACGCAATCGGCCCGGCATAGCTGCCAAACAACCGCAACTGCCAGGCCTCGGGCGTGAAGTGCGACACCGGAATGCCCGAGTCGTCCTGCACCAGCGTGGTCGTGTTGTCTAACAAAAATCCGCGGATTGCGGAGAAGTTGCTCTCATGCATCAGGTAGGAGGCGGACTTCACGCAACTGTTGCCCGGTGCCAGCGTCTTGCAGAACTGCAGAAATCCGCTGCGCTTCAGGCCGGAATCCGAAATGTCAGTGCTGAAATAATACAGCGTGCGCTGGATGTTAGATCCTGCCGCCAGGAACCGGATGCGCACGCCGGGGGCGGGTGATTTGGCGCTGCGGAGCCCATCCTGCTGCGGCAGGAGCACGCCCGCCTGATCCAGGCTCACAGAGCTCACATCGGTCAGGGTCATTCCCGAGCGCGCCAGAAAAATATACAGAATCGGCAAGGTGCCGCTCAAGCTGTGGTTCTGCAAGTCGCCCTTCATGTCCTTGGTGATGAAAAAACTGAAGCTCAGCACCGAATTGAGCGACGCCTGCAACGCCTGCAACCCGCCGGCCAGCAGCTGCGGAGTGAGCCTGGCCACGTCCGGCAGCGGGCCGATCGGCTCAATGCCGCACAGCACATAGGTGTCAGCTTGCGGGAAAAACGCGTTGGCATAGAGGAAATCCGGCCCGCTGAACATGTAGAACGCGGTGCGCCTGGAGACGAAGGCATCTGCCAGGTTGGTCTCGGCCCATTGGCGCACCCGCGAGAGTTGCTGCGTTTCCAACCTCGCCCAGGCCGCGTCAAAAAATTTCGCATGTTGTTGCCACGCGCTTTCCTGGATTACCGTCACCATCGCCGGGTCGGTCGATGGCACCATTCCGGCCAGCACCCGCGCGGTGTCGTTGAGCGGACTGGGCATCGGCATGGCCTGAGGGTCTTGGGCCGCTAGGCGTGCGGCCAACAGGCACACGACACCGGCCACGGCGATAAATTGCTTATTCCGGTTCATGGGTGGGAGAGGCGGGCACGGAGGATGGCGGGTTTTTCGTGGAAAGCAAGTAGAGGATGAGGCCGAGGGCACCGGTGCCCAGGCCGATGAGCGACTCGACCGGCTTGGCGCACAGCAGGTGCCACAGCATCCAGGCCGACACGGCAAGGAATACCAGCGGCGTGACCGGGTAGCCCCAGGTCCGGTAGGGCCGCGCCAGATTGGGTTGCTTGTGCCGCAACACGAACACCCCCAGAACCGTTAGAAACGAGCACAATTGGAGGATGACCGTGGCACTGTTGACCACCTGCTCGAAACTCGAAGTTAGCAAAAACAAGTTGACCAGTCCGAATTGGGCCAAGGTCGCCCGTACCGGTGTCCCGTGCCGGCTTCTGCCGGCCAACCAGCGCAAGCCGCGCAAGTCCTCACCCATCACCACCATCACCTGCGGCCCGATCCACATCATCGCGCTGATGGTCGAGACCAGCCCCAGGCAAATCAAGCCCGCCATGATCCGGGTGCCGGCCGCGCCGAACAAATACGGCCCGGCAGTTAGGGCGACCTCCACCTTGCCGGCCATCACCGCCAGCGGCGTGCTGCGCACAAACACCGCGTTGACCGCCAGATACAAGCCCATCACTAACAACGTCCCGAAACCCACCGACAGCGGAATCACGCGCGACGGATTGCGCACCTCTCCCGCGATATACGTCGAGGCATTCCACCCCGAATACGCGAACATCACATAGACCAGACTCACCGCAAACGGCGCACTCGCGATCAGCGCGCCATCACCCGGCCGTGGCAGGAACGACACCGGTTGCGAGGGCCCCGCAAAACACCCCACCGCGATCACGCCGAGAATCAGCGCCACTTTCAGCAGTGTCGTGCCGTTTTGAAAGCCGCTGCCCAATTTGGCGTTGCCTAACAACAATGGCGTGGCCAGCCATACCACCGCCAGCGAGGCACCGAGCGGCGGCACCCCGGGCCACACTCCGGTGAGGTAATTGCCGAACGCCATCGCCGCCAAGGCCACGGGTGCCGCAAAGCCTGCGGTGGCCGACACCCACCCGGCCATGAACCCCAGCGCCGGATGAAAAATGGTCCCCAGAAAATGATATTCGCCGCCCGAGCGCGGCAGGGCCGCTGCCAATTCCGCATAACACAGCGCCCCGCACAGCGCGCACACGCCCCCGACCAACCACAACATCAGGATCGCAAAGCCGCTGGGCAGGTCGCCCACCTGAAACCCCAGACTGGTGAATATTCCGGTGCCAATGATATTGGCGACCACGATCGAGGTTGCCGTAAGCCCGGATATGCGCCGGGTCGCGGGTGAATTCAAGTCGCTCATCTGCGGATGCGCACCATAGCCCCGGTTGTCAAAATGAAAAGCATGACGTGCAATGATCCAGGACTTCCGATCAATTGGTCACCTCACTTATCCCCCGTGCGAAAATTGGCCGTGCGCAGCCACGATGCCTCCAATTAGCGCTTGCTCCCGCCCGCGATCATGGTATCACTGCCGTAGCGAAGTGAATTGACTCTCATTTCCAATGGGTTGCACGGCACTGACCCGTTTATGCCCCCCGATTCCGCCGGCTTAGCTCAGTGGTAGAGCAGCTGATTTGTAATCAGCAGGTCGCCAGTTCAACCCTGGCAGCCGGCTCGGCCTTATGCAGGCTGGATTTCCCTTGGTTCTAGGCCGATTCCACGCCATTTGTCGTTAGAGCCGGTTTCCACGAGACTCCACGAGACTGCGCCAAACTGCACGAAAAGGGCCGTTTATTGGCAACCGTATTGGCAACCGTTTTGGAAACCTTAACCAATTCCGAGGGCGCCCGGTTACTGCTGGACCTCCGCGCAGAGTCATGGCACCGTCTGGCCCATGGCTGCGAAGAAGGCTGCGAAGAAGAAGGCGACATCCAAGCTCCCCCCCGGCATACCCGACCGTGCTGTTGATCAGGAAACCCTCCTGCGGTTCTTCGGGCCGCCCATTGGCAAGTCCACCTTCTACAATCTGGTGCGGCGGGGAGTGATCGTGAAGATCAAGGAGGTGCAGGGTTACTATTTGCTCAACGAGTCGCTGGTGCGGCTGGGCCTGCCGCACGTCAGCGAGTTGCCCGCAACCCCGGATGCGGCGCAGCGCGAGCGGCAGCTTTTGGAATTCGCCATGAGCCTGGCCGCGCCCGATGTCGTGGCCCAGCCCAGTTGGATGCTGGGCGACGACCGGCTTACGGACCATGAGAAATCGCATGTGGCCTTGCTGGCGCTGCACCATCAGCGGGAAATGGCCGACCTCACCTTGCAGCCCGTGCGTCTGGCGTACGTGAGGGGCGTGTTCGACGCATTCGAGATGCTCAACAACCCGCTCTTCAGAGGTTCATCTCCTGACTGAGCGCGTGGAGCTCCTGGCCGGGCGCGCGTACGGCCACATGCCGCCCGCCTCCAATCCGCACCCCGCCCGGAGGTTTCAGAGGTTTCCGCAGTTTTGCGCCGGGGGCATGCCCACCGCTGCCCACCGCTGCCCCTCCGCCCGCCGCCTACGCGTTGCGCCCGTGCCTGAGCACCTCGCCCAACCCACGCGCCCGCTTTGGCACCAGCTCGTCCAGCGCCACACCCAGCACCCTGGCCAG
>CAIZNN010000025.1 GCA_903934285.1 Akkermansiaceae bacterium
AGCATCCGGGCGGAACTCACGATCTTAGATGCCCCCGGATCACGCTCGCGATCCGTCCTGAATCAGCTCGCGCCCGGCAAAGCCACTGCCCGGTTATTTCTTTTCTTTGCTTGCGTCTTGTGTCTTCAAGTCTTGTGTCTCCGGCGCAGCCGGTCACACCTACGATGTGAATTTGGTAAAGCGCCACGATGTCAATTCGGCCATCAACAGGTCGGCGCGCAAGATCATGATTCGGAGAAGTGGTCCCCCTGGCGGAGCCAGGGCCGGGCGGAAATTAGCTATGGTTCACGGAAGGTCGGGGGGTGGTGGTTTGGTGTTGTTGGATCCGCCCTTGGAGGATAGTTGTCCACAAGGTTCCTTCGCGAGAATGGGCCAGTGACAGCTCGTCGGAGCGAAGGGTTCTTGTGGTCAACTTTCCGGAGGTTGTTTTCATCTTTTCAGGCCGCCTTTCGTGCGCCATTCGCGCCGCCGCCCGCACACGACGGTCGGTTTTCATTACGGATTCATTCATAGCTGTCATAGATCGGCAAACTATGACGCCTACTCCCATCGCCCACTACCTGTTCCTTCTTGCCCGCTACCTCGGTCATCGGGGATTCAAATCAACCTGGTGGTATGTCTCGTCCGACCCTCACTCACTCCGGTATGCCGGAAATCGCTTCTTCAAATTCCATAAATCCCATGCGGAGCCAAACATATGAAAAGCGAACTGTTCGAGTCCCTTGTCCAGCGATTCTTCGCGGAGTACCTTCAAACCCAGCGCGGTCTGAGCTCAAACACGATCGCAGCCTATCGAGACACCTTCAAGCTATTGCTGACCTTTCTAGCGCAACACTATCGTATTCGCGTAGATCAGATAACACTAAAACACCTATGCTCTGATTCCGTTCTCGGATTTCTCGAATATTTGGAGCGTTCACGCAGGAACACTCCACGCACCCGCAATCTTCGAATGGCGGCTATCCGCACCTTTGTTCGGTTCGCCACAGCCCTCTATCCTGTTTCTGGATTTCTCACCAACGGACAGCGGATTCTGGCCATACCCACAAAAAGGACTGCCACCCGTCGCGTAGGGTATTTGCAGCGGAACGAAGTCGACGCTCTGCTTGCTTCCACAAACGATACCACATGGTCTGGTCGGCGTGATCACGTTCTCTTTCTGTTGCTGTACAATACCGGAGCTCGCGTCAGCGAAGCCCTTCAAGTCTGCTGCAAAGACATCCGGAATAAGTCCGTGATGCTGCTGGGTAAGGGCCGAAAAGAGCGAGTCGTACCGCTTTGGAATGAGACCAATAGACTCTTACGCCGTTGGTCTGATTCAAACGGAATCGCCCCTGATCAGCCGATTTTCATGAACAGATGGGGAAGTCGCCTCTCACGCGACGGGGTTGCACTTCGCCTTGCCACAACTGTGAAGAAAGCTGCCGAGAAATGCCCATCGCTTGCTCAACGCACGGTCACACCCCACACGCTGCGTCACACTTGTGCCATGCATTTACTACAGTCCGGCATTGCGCTTGAAATCATTGCTCTGTGGCTCGGTCACGAAAAGCCAATTACCACGCATCTATACATCGAGGCGGATCTGAAGATGAAGCAGGAATGTCTTGGTCTGCTCCAACACCCCCCGGCCACAAGATCTCGTGGTACTGATAGACAAAATTCCCGCCTTCTCGCATTCCTCGAAGCCATTTGATTATGCCGAGGCACCTTACGATGCACACGCTCTCCTTCCTGTGATTTAGTCGTGACCGGGCAAATGATGTCCGCATAATCAACATGTCCGCATAAAAAATGTTATGCCGATATCGGCATAACGTTTTCTATCCAGTTGGAGTCGATCTCAAGGTGGCCGTGGTGGAGATAGACGTTGAGCCGGTCCCACAGTGTCAGGGTGTAGTCGATGGCCTTGCCCAGGAGGCTCTTGGGCAGAACCTCGGGGCGTTGGCGCAGCGTGACCAGGTCGGCCTTGAGAATCCGGAGCACCGGTGCGGCCTGTTCCTGGCGCAGGCGGAGTCGTTCGGAGGGGTCGGCGCGGTGCGGGCGCAGGGCGGCTTCAACCTGGTAGAGCCGCTGGATGGCAGCCAGCACCCCGGCGGCGAGGGTTTGGCCCGCTTTGAATGCGTCATGGAACTTGCGCCGTGCGTGCGCCCAGCAGGCAAGCCGCGCAATATCGGTTTTGCCATCGGCCCAGGAGTCGTAGCCAGCGTAGGCATCGGTTTGCAGGAACCCTTGGTAATTGCCCAGCAGGTCGTCAAGACAGGCGGCCTTGCGACTGGGGTGCCATTGATAGAGGATATCGCCCTTGATGCCGTTGCGCGGGGCGTGAATCACCCAGAGGAAACCGGTGGAACATTTGCCCTTGCCGGGGTTGAGATAGCGGATGGGGGTTTCGTCCGCTTGAAGGTAGCCGCTTTGAAGCAGGCCGTGGTGGATGAGTTTGTAGATTGGCTCGACCGTGTCGGCGACCACCTTGTCCCAGTGGCAGAGGGTGTGCCGGGGAATGTCCAGGCCGTGGCGGATATTGAAAATGCCCGCGGTACGGTAGTGGGGCCGGTGGTGGCAGTATTTGGCTTCCATCACGTGGGCCACCAGGCGCGGCGTGGCGCCAAGCCCCAGGGACGGCGGCGCGGCCGGCTTGACGGGCACTGCGTCGAGCTGGTCGATGGCAACATGCACGACGCGCACGGTGCGATCGATGAAAATGATGGACGGTTGGAAATCGAGGCGGTCGGTGAGGATGCGCTCCAGTTCTCGGAATCCCGCCGGGTTGAGCTTGACGTCATCGTGGACGAGCACCGTCTCGCGCACTTCGAGATGGGAAAGATCGCGGGGCTTGCGCGGGGAACGCTTTTTGGCAGGAGCCGCTTCAGCCGCCGGTCCGGGGTCTGCGGGCGCGGCGGCTTCGGCTTTTTTTGCGGCGTCGGGATCCAACAGCAACTCGAGCTGGGCAGGGTCGAGCGCTTCGCTTTTGCTGCCGTAGAGTTGGCGGAGGATTTGGTCGATGCGCTCGCGCAGGAGTTGGTTCTCGATGCTCAGGCGGGCGACTTCGCCATGCAGGGCCGCGACCTCATCCCCGCCCGGGGCGGGACTTTCGGCTGGTGATGGTTCGCGTGCGGCCATGAACTACTAGAGAAATAGTAGTACCGGCGGAAACCGCAAGAAAAAAATGCAGTTGGGGTGAAATTTTTTCATTCCCGCTCGAACCATGCCCTTCTCATGCCGTCGCGCAGGTCGATGCCGTCGGTTAGCATGGCAAGGGCGGCGGGTTCGAGGCTGAGCTTACCGCCTTTGGCGTCGGCGGGCTTGGGCCAGCGGTACGTGCCTCGTTCTAACCGTTTTGCGTAAATCCAAAGTCCCGTCCCATCCCAGTGAAGGAGCTTGATGAGGTTGCGGGTGCGGTTGATGAAAACGAAGACAGCGCCGCCGCGGGGATCGTCGCCGAGGCGGGTGACGACCAAGGCGTGAAGTCCGTCGAAGGACTTGCGCATGTCGCAGGGTTCGAGCGCGAGGAAGACGCGCAGGCTGCCGGAGAGTGTCAGCATGGGCGGCGCAGGATGGATAGAAGTTCGACGGCCAGCGGCAGGGCGGCGCGTGAGGCAATCTCAATGGCTGAGCCGCACGGCAGGATGACGCGCAACGCGGCACTCGGGCAGGCGGATTGCCGGTCTGCAACAAGTACCTCGGCGAACGCCGGGCTGGAGTGGAATGGTGGAATGGTCGCCTGTTCCCGGCGTTTGCGCTGCCAGGCGATGAATGTCTGATAGCAGACACCGTGGCTGCGGGCGAACGCCATGGCGGTCAGGCCGCTGCGGTTGTAGGCGTCAAGCAGTTCCTGGCGCTGGGCTGGCGTAAAGCGCAGCCGGCCGTCGCTGCCGGCGCGGATGATGGCGGAGTCTGAGTTGGGCCCCAAACTCCGGCCAGGGGCCGGCTAAAATAAGCTATGGTGGCGGAGGTGCTGGGAAAGGGTTAAGGGTTAGATGATGCGGAGTCAAGTCGGCGATTTTTATGGAGGGTTTTTCACAGGCCCGGTCGACGA
>CAIZNN010000026.1 GCA_903934285.1 Akkermansiaceae bacterium
CCAATACGGTTTACTTAAGACGAGACAGGGACGAGACAGGAAGAGGCGGCGGGCAGGATGCCCGCGCCACAGGTGGCCCGGGCATCTTGCCCGGAGCCTCGACTCAAACCACCAAGGGTGCTAAGTAAACCGTATTGGGCAGGATGCCCGTCCTCCCTCCCAGCCGGGACGGCGGAGTGCCCTGAGCGGGCGCGATTGGTTACTTGGCGGGAGCCGGGGCCGGCTGTGCCAGCGGCTTGCTGGTGAGCAGGCCGATGCCGCGGCCCTTGTTGCCACAGGCGCAGTAATAGAGATAGAAGGTGTCGTTTTTTGGGTTGAACACCAGCGAGATTTTGTGGGCGTATTGTTGGTCGAGGCCGCCGGGATGGCCGCCGGCTTTGTAGAGTGGCTCGGGATGGGCCGTCCAATGCAGCAGGTCGCGCGAAAACGCCGCCATGATATGGGCGCCGCCGTGGCCCACGCCGAAGTAAATCATGGTCCAGTGGTCGCCATCGCGAAACACTTTCGGGTCCGAGGCGTATTCCGAATCAAAGCCCCCCGCCCGGGTGGTAACCACCGGATTGGCGGGATGCCGCTTCCAGGTGAGCAGATCGTCGGACATGGCCAGCCCGGTCTGTTCGTGGTTGCCATTGGCCGCGTTGTAGAAATTGTAAAACCGCCCGTCATGCTCGACCAGCCACGGCTGATAGATGCAGTCCTTTTCCCAGGCGGCGCAATCCGCATCCTGCACCGCCAGGGTCGGCGTGGGTTTCGCCCGCTGCCATGTCAGGCCGTCGGCACTGCTGGCCACGCCCTCATAGCCCGGCCGCAGCTCATAGCCGCCCTGGCGCGGATAGCAGCCGTAGAGCGACCAGAACTTGCCGTCGCGTTTTTTGAGCAGGCGCGGCGCCTTGATGTCCGCGGATTCGTAGAGGAACGCGCCGATGACGCAGCCGCCGGCGTCGAATTCGCCGGCGGGGCCGAAGCCCATCGCCAGTCTGGGGTTGCTCCACTTGAGCAGGTCGGTGCTCTCGGCCACAAACGAGTTGTAGCCTTGGCCATCGAAGGCGATGAAACTCATGTACCACTTGTCGGGCTGGCCGGGCAATTGATAGACACAGGGCACGTCCGTGTTCTTGAATTTCTCGTGGCCGGGGATGTTAGGTTCAGCCGCGATGACGTGGTCCGGCCAGTAATGCCACTGGCGGTAGGGTGCGGACCACGCGTCCAGCGTGGCACGATCGATGTCCGGCACAGGCGCGGGTGTGGTTTCGGCGGCGGGCGTGTTCCCCAGCGCGGCCAGCAGGATGGCCATGAGACTGGGCAGCAACGGTCTTGGGTGTGTCGTGTTCACGAGCCGACCGTCCGGGTTGTGCGCCCCGGATTCAAGCGGAATCTTTCCCGTTCACAGGCTAACGTCCCCCCGCGCCACATGCGGGCAAGCGCCGGCCTTGGTGCCGTGGCGGGAGGGAGGCTTGCCTAACAGCGCCGCCTGCGCCGCCATGGAATAGGACCATGTGTCTAACATGGTGGTGCCCGGGAAGTGGCGATGGCGCGCCGGCTTGAGTGGGCGTGTGCATTTGTCGCGCTTGATATCGGAGGCGCTCATCACTGGATCCCCCTCCGCGGCGCTCACGACGACTTGCGCAGGTGGACGGGCAGGATGTTGAGTTGCTCGCGGTATTTGGCGACGGTGCGGCGGGCGATCTTGATGCCTTGGGTGGCGAGTTGTTTGGCGAGGACCGCATCAGTCAGCGGCTTGGCCGGCGGTTCGCGGGTGATGAGTTGTTGGATGGCTTGCCGCACGCCGCTGCTGGAGACTTCCCCGCCATCGCCGGTGTGGTAGCCGGAGGCGAAGAACGCGCGCATTTCCATGAGTCCGTGGGGGGTGAGCAGATACTTGCCGGCCACCGCGCGGGAGACCGTGGCGTTGTGCATGCTGAGTTCGTCGGCGATGCTGGTCATGGTGAGCGGGCGGAGATGGCGCGGGCCTTTTTCCAGAAACAGCGGTTGGTGCTCGATGATTTTGTGGGCGATGGCGAGGATGGTTTCCTGGCGCAGCGAGATGGCGCGGATCAGGCTGCGGCCGTCATTGATTTGATCGCGCAGAAAGAGCCGGGTTTTGGCATCCACGCCGTTGCGCCCGATCATGTCCTTATAGAAATCATTGAGGCGCAGGTTCGGTAAGTGCTCGTTGGTGAGTTGCGCCAGCCAGCGGCCGTTGGCGTCGCGCTCGATGACCACGTCGGGCAAAATATGCGGGTTGCCGGTGGGATCAAACTCGCTGCCCGGATTGGGCGAAAGGTGGCCGATGCTGGCGGCGGCCTCGGCGATGCGTTCTTCGCTGGTGCCCAGCACGCGGGCGATCAGGGCATAGTGCTTGCGGGCCAGCGCTTCGAGGTGATCGCGCACGATCTTGTATTCGAGGCTGTCCTTGCGGCCGTCATGTTCGAGTTGCAGCAACAGCGATTCGACTATGCCGGTGGCGCCCACCCCGGGCGGATGAAATGATTGCACCAGTTTGAGGGCCGCCTCCAACGCTGCCGCCTGCAAGCCAAGCCGGGCGCCAAGTTCTTTGGCCGGCAAGTCGAGAAACCCGCGCGAGTCGAGATTGCCGAGGAGCGCTTGGGCGGCCTGCCGGATCTCCGGGGCGACCATCGAGAGGCCGAGCTGTTGTTGCAAGTGCTGTTGCAGCGATTCCGGGGCGACCAGCGAATCATAAAAATGTTGCCGCCGCTCTTCGTCATCCGCGCTCCACGGCGAGGTGGTGCCGCTGAGAATGGCGTGGTCGCGCCAGTCGTCGTCGGTCTCATTGAGATGCTCTAACGAATCCGCGGTGTCCGGATCGGGCGCCTCGGCGTCCAGCGACAGCGACTCGGAGCATTCTTCCAGCACCGGATTGGTCTCGAGCGCCTGGCGCACGAGTTGCGACAACTCCAAGGTGCCAGCCTGTAAGATCTCCAAACTCTTGCGCATCTGCGGCGCAAGCGTCTGTTGCTGGGAAAGCGATTGGTGGAGCGAGGCTTGGGACATGGTGGCAAGAGGGCTGCCACCGTGATTTTAACAGAACGGGTCAAATAGCAAAGCAAATTATGTGCCAAAGTTTGTGGTTTGTGAGCAAGGTCTTTGGGCGGCTGGCGCGCCGCAGCGGGCCACGAAGCAAGGGCGCGAGGGTTGCGCGCGTGAGGATCGGCTTGCGGGGCGGGCGGAGTTGGTGTGTGATGAGCGGGTGTTTGCCACCTACGTGCATAATTTGGACCCGGTCATCGTCTGGGTGTGGAGAGGACTGGCGCTGCGCTGGTACGGGCTGGCGTATTTGTTAGGATTTGTGGCCGGCTTCTGGTTGTTGCGGCACTTGGCGCGGCGCAGGTTGTGGGTGCTCGAGCCGGAGAAGACGGCGGATTTCATCGCTGCGGCGGCGTTGTTCGGGGTGTTTCTGGGCGGGCGGCTGGGGTATGTCATATTTTATTTTTTGCCGAAGGAGGGGCTGGCGGCGTTGCTGGCCGACCCGCTGCTGGTGTTTCGGGTGTGGGAGGGCGGCATGGCGAGCCATGGCGGGATTCTGGGGTTGGTCATTTTCACCTGGGTGTACGCGCGCAAGGAGAAGGTCGCCTGGACCGGCTTGGGCGATGGCCTGTGCGTGGTGGCACCGGTGGGGTTGTTTTTCGGGCGCATGGCCAATTTCATCAACGGCGAATTGTACGGCCATGTGGCGCAGGGCGTGTGTTGGGCGGTGAAGTTTCCCACGGCGTTGGGCGATGCCGCGGCACCCGAGTTTTCGCGCTTCGACGAGGCGGCGGCGGCGGTGGCGGCGGTGGCGGCGGTGGCGCCGGGGCTGGGCGGGACCTATCAAGCGCTGGAGGCTGGGCGTGCGACCATGGAGGCGGGGCTGGGGGCCGGCGATTATCTGGCCGCCCGCGGGGCCATGTTTGAGGGGATGCTGGCGGCCAACCGGCATTCCAGCGAGGTTGCCGTGGTGCTGGGGCGCTACCTTGAGCCGCGCCATCCCTCGCAGATGTACGAGGGGTTGTTAGAGGGGCTGGTGTTGTTTGGCATCCTCTGGTTGGTGCGGCTGCGCTGCCCCAAGGCGCCTAACGGATTGCTGACCGGGCTGTTTTTCGCGCTGTACGCGCTATTCCGCATTTTTGCGGAATCCTTCCGCGAGCCGGATGCGGCGCTGGTGGGGCCATTGACCAAGGGTCAGTTTTTATCGCTCTTCATGTTGCTGTTTGCGGCAGGATTCCTGATTTTCGCATGGAAGCAGCGCGGGGCGGCGGAGACGGCCGACGGGGCGCGCGGGCCTTATTAGCGCGCGGGCTTTATTAGCGCGCAAGGATGGGATGGGAAACCGGCGGGCTAAAGCCCGCGCTCCGGCCGTCCCGAAAAAAAAAGCGGCCCGGCTGATACTCCCCGGGAAAACCCAAAAACCCAAAGGGATGCTCAGCCGGACCGCCCGATTGTGTGTCGCGACAGGCGAGAAGTAGGCCCGGGCGCGCGGGGTGTCAATAAAAAGTTTCCGTTTTTTTCGTGGCGTGGGTGGCCAGGCGGGTGGCGGCGGCTTCCGGCGCGTGGATGGCTGGCGCTGGCGGGCTGTGGCGTGGCTGGCGCGGCGGGCTGTGGTGTGGAATTGTGGCGGGCGGGGAGGGGCGGATGCCGCTTTATTCTGCAAAGGATGCGCGGATTTTGCGCTGCGGCGCTATTCTTGGTTTTTCTCCTCGCGCGATTGGCGCAGCGGCCTACTTTGGCGGGGCGAGCCACCCCGGCGGCGCGAGTTGCTTGCGCGGCTGGGGGAGTGGTTGCGTAATTACCCCGCATGACAATGAATCTAACGCTCAAAGTGTGGCGCCAGCCCAGCCCGAAGGCAACCGGTCGCATCGTAACGTACGATGCCAAGAACATTCCCGCAGAGGCGTCGTTCCTCGAAATGCTCGATATCGTCAATGAGGGCCTGATCGAAAAGGGCGATGAGACGATCCATTTCGACCACGATTGCCGGGAGGGGATTTGCGGCACCTGCTCTCTGACCATCAACGGCATTCCCCATGGCAAGGAACGCGGGATCACCACCTGCCAAGTGCACATGCGCAAGTTTGCCGACGGCGACACCATCTGGATCGAACCGTTTCGCGCCAATCCGTTTCCGGTCATCCGGGATTTGATTGTGGATCGCACGGCATTCGACCGGATCATGGCGGAGGGCGGCTACATTGACGTGCGCACCGGCTCGCCGATCGATGCCAATGCCATTCCGGTGGCCAAGGTGGATGCGGATGCGGCCTTTGATGCGGCCGCCTGCATCGGCTGTGGCGCCTGTGTGGCGGCCTGCAAGAATGCCTCGGCAATGTTGTTTGTGTCGGCCAAGGTGTCGCACCTCGGGCATTTGCCGCAGGGCCAGCCGGAGCGGCAAAAGCGCGTGTTGGCGATGGTGCGCCAGATGGACGCCGAAGGGTTCGGCAATTGCACCAACCAATACGAATGCGAAGCCGCCTGTCCCAAGGAAATCAGCGTCGAGCATATCGCCCGCATGAACCGGGACTATTTCAAAGCGGTATTCATCGAGCAGCTGGTGGGTTGAGCGACCGGCCAGCCGGCCGCCCCATCCAAGTGGCCCGCGCCGCTTGCTATTCTGGCAAGTTCGCGGAAGGTGGTGGCATGATCGCGTCACGGACCCTTGTTGTGCTGGCATTGCCGCTGTGGCTGCTGGCCTGTGGCGCGCGCGAATCGAAAAAGCCCGCCATGCACACCCCGCCCGCCGAACCCGCCAGCCCAGTGGTCAAGACCGCCGCAGAGTGGCAAGAACTGCTCACCCCCGAGCAATATCGCATCCTGCGGCAGGCCGGCACGGAGCGGCCGCACGGCAAGGCGTATGAGGAATTCAAAAAACAGGGGCAAGGGACCTATCACTGTGCCGGCTGCGGGGCCTTGTTGTTTTCCTCGGCACACAAGTTTGACTCGGGCTGCGGCTGGCCGTCGTTTTACGATCCGGCCAAGGCGCAGAATGTCCAGCTCAGCAAGGACTACAGCTTGGGCGGCGTCCGCACCGAGGTGACCTGTGCGCGTTGCGGCGGGCATCTCGGGCATTTGTTTGAAGGCGAGGGCTTCGCCACGCCCACCGATCAGCGCTTCTGCATCAACGGCGGGGGCCTGCAGTTCGTGCCGGCTAAAGTGCCGTGAACCACCCGCAATCCCGCACCGGAAAATAGCCCGGAAACCACGGATCCAACGCGGGCCACGGATGACACGCGGGCAGCCCGTCGCGCCGGCGGGCGTGACCCGGGGGTCAGGCGTGGACCGGGAAGCAGGAGTGGTAGCCTTTGGCGAGCTTCGAGGCGATGAGCTTGTGGAAGAGCTCAGTGGCGGCTTCCAGCGGCAACGGGGCCGGGGTTTTGGTGCCAACGGTCAGGTTGCCGCCATGGCGGTAATAGGCGTAGGTGACGATGTATCCTTCGGCCTTGGGCTCAATGGCGGCATGGTATTCATTGGCGTCGGGCCCCTCGTGGAAGTACAGGGAGGTGGCTTGGATGGTGGCTGGTGCTAGCATCATGACGGAGGACAAGTTGGGTGTTGGTGGTGCGGGACTGGGACGGAAAAGCAGTGGACCCTAGAACCCGGCCAGCGACTGGGGATTGCCATCAGGCTGGACAGAGCTCAAATGGATACGCGGTGACCATAGCGCCCCGGTGGATTCCGCGATATTGGTTGAATCGGACAAGCGACACTGCGCTATGCGCAGGGTGCGCATAAGGGATTTCGCCTAGGGAGGCTCCGCCTCAGACCCGGAACGACAAGCCGGCCCGGCTGAGCTCGCCGAACGCCCAAGACGCCAGGCGAAGAATTCGACCTGACGACACCGCAATCATTGTGTTAAGGGCTCTAGCTGACGCCACGCGCGGCATCGCGGCATCGCGACCGGTGCCGGTGCCGCCGCGCGCTGTGGGCTCACAGGGCGGCGCGGAGTTTTTCCAATCCTTGCATCATGCGGGCATGGGGGCAGGCAAAATTGAAGCGGACCCAGCCGGGCCAGCCGAAGGCTTTTCCGTCTGAGAGGAACAAGCCGGCGCGGGCCTCGAAATGATCGGCCGGGTTCTCCAGCCCCAGCCGGCGGGCATCGATCCATGCCAGATAGGTGGCGTCCCCCGCGCTGACGGATAGCTCCGGGCACTCGCTGCGGATGAACCCGGCCAGGTCGTCGCGGTTGGTTTTGAGATAGGCCAGCAGGGCCTGGCGCCACGGTTCGCCATGGCGGTAGGCGGCCTCGGCGGCATAATAGGCGAGCGCGTTGATTTCTGACAGGGTATGGCCGCGGGTGGCGGCGAAGCGGCGGTGCAAGGCCTCATCGGGGATGACGGCATAGGCATAGCCGAGGCCGGCGATGTTCCAGGTTTTGCTGGGGGAGAGCAGGGTGATGGTGCGTTGGGCGAGGGCGGGCGGCAGGTTCAGCGCGGAAACATGCGGGGTGGCCGTCTCGTCGATAACCAGGTCGCAGTGGATTTCGTCGGACACCAGCACCAGATCGTGGGTCTGGCAAAACGTCGCGAGCCGCGTTAATTCTGTTAGGGAAAACACCCGGCCCAGCGGGTTTTGCGGGTTGCACAGCAGGAACAGGCGGGTGCGTTTGGTCACCGCGCGCTCCATGGCGGCCCAATCGAAAACCCAGCGCCCGTGCTCGCAGGCGTGATCGACGGTGATCAGGTCGACGCGCGCATCGTGATGGACATTGAGGAACGGCGGATAGACCGGGGTGCAGGTCATCAGCGCGTCGCCGGGCCCGCAAAACGCCCGCGCCGCCAGCGAGAGTGCAGGCACCAAGCCGCCCAGATGCACCAGGTGCTGCGGCGGCACCTCGGCGCCGCGGCGCGTCCGCAGGTACTCGAGCACCGCGTCCTGCAAGCCGGCATGGGGATGGGCATAGCCGAAAACCCCGTGCTCGACCCGCCGGTGCAGCGCCTCGAGAATTGCCGGCGCGGCGGCAAAATCCATATCCGCCACCCAGAACGGGTCGAGATCCGGGCGCCGGTCATACTTGATGCAGCCGCTGCCGCGGCGTGCGAGTGGAGTGTCGAAATTGCAGGTCATCGCGGCGCAGTCTTCACCGCGGAGAGGGAAATGAAAAGGGGTTTTCCAGCGCATTTTCACCCCGGAAGTGACCGGATCTGTCGTCGCCGGGCAGCGCGCACTGGCAGCGCGGCGCGGCGCAGCGCTGATGCCCCCGGCGCTACGATCCGAGCAACGAGGCGGCCATCGCACGGGCTTGTGTGCCGCCGCCGCCGCCTAACATGCGGACCAGTTCGGCGATGCGGGTGTCGCCGTGGACGCGGAACAAGCGTGAGCGGGTGCGGCCATTGGCCACCTCTTTTTCCACCACGAAATGGCTGCTGGCACTGGCGGCGACCTGCGGGAAATGGGTGATGGCCACCACTTGATGGCGGGTGCCGAGGGCCGCCATCTTGCGGCCCACGGCGCGGGCAATCTCGCCGCCGACATTGGCGTCGATTTCATCAAACACCATCAGCGGGGTGGCGTCCTGTTCGGCCAGCGCGGATTTCACCGCGAGCATGACCCGGCTGATTTCGCCGGAGGAGGCGATCTGGCGCAGCGGCTGCATGGGCTCGCCCGGATTGGGGCCGAATTGGAATTCGATGGATTCAAACCCTTGCGGACCCGGATCCGCCAGGGGGTGCAGCGGCGCCTCAAACGACGATTGAATGAAACCGAGGTCCTTGAGTTGGCTGGAAATCTCCGCGGCGAGCTTGGGCGCGGCCTTGCGCCTCGCGTTGGTTAGAGCCTTGCCGGCCCCATCCAGCGCGGCGCGGCAGGCGCTGAGTTCGCCTTGCAGCGCGGCGAGTTTCTCGCCGCGGTTCTCAATCGTGTCGAGGCGCGCGGCGGCGGCATCGCGGCGCTCCAACACTGCGGTTAGGGACGGGCCGTATTTGCGCTTGAGCGATTCGATCAAATTGACGCGTTCTTCCAGGCTGGCGGCGGCGGCGGGGTCGATGTCGAGTTCTTCGGCATATGCGGTGAGGGTCGCTTCGAGGTCCTGGAGCTCGAGGGTGGCGGTGTCGAGCGAGGTGGTGCGCTCGCGCATCGCCGGGTCGAGTTTTTCCACCTCGCGGATGAGGCGCTGGACTTCGCCGAGGCGCTCGAGGATGCCGTCCTCGCCATTGAGGGCGGCGGCGGCGGCGGCGGCGGCCTCGACCAGGCGGGAGGCGTTGGCGGCGCGGCGCCAGCGGTCTTCGAGGTCCTGTTCATCCTGCGGGGTGAGGTTGGCGCTGTCGATTTCCCCAACTTGGTAGCGGAGCAAGTCGAGTTCTTGGGCGCTGGCGTGTTCGGCGTGGCGGATTTCCTCGAGGGCGGCGCACTTGCTGCGCCACGTCCGGTGGTGGTCGCGGTAACTGGCGTGGGCGGTCTCGGCGCCGGCATAGGCATCGAGCATGGCGAGTTGGCGTTCGGCGGAGAGCAGCGACTGGTGTTCATGCGGGCCGTGGAGATCGACGAGGTGTTCGCCGAGGCGTTTGAGCAGGGCCAGGGTGACCGGCGAGTCGTTGACAAATTGGCGGGTGTTGGTCTGGCCGATGATGCGGCGCACGATGAGTTGGGTTTCATCGCACGGGGCAAGGCCGCCGTCGGCGAGGATGGCATTGATGGCGGTGGGGTCGTTGAGTTCAAAGACCGCCTCCACCGCGCAGGCATCCTCGCCGCTGCGGATGAGCGACTTTTCGGCGCGCTCGCCTAACACGAGCTTGAGCGCCCCGACGATGACCGACTTGCCGGCGCCGGTTTCGCCGGTGACGCCGATGAGGCCGGGGCCGAGTTCCCAAACGAGTTCGTCAACAAGGGCCAGATTGCGGATTTTGAGCAGGGTGAGCATGCGGGTGCGGAACGCGCCCATTATGCAAGGGCCGGCCACGGAATCAATCTCCGGCTTGTGGAAGATTTTGCCCCGGCAGATGGCAGCGGCATCGCCGCCGGGACGGCGTGGTGGCGGCCTGCTGTGAGCGCCGCCCTGCAGCTTGGCATTTCCAGAGCCCTCGAAACAATGGAGGTGATGCCGTCAGGTCGAATTCTTCGTCTGGCGTCCCGGCTCTTGTCGCGTTGGGTCTGAGGCGAGGCCTCGCTAACAAATGGGTCACGCCACGGTCCAAGTGGCATCGCCATGGAGAAGTTCCTGCCAGGTGCCGGCACCGTGCTTGGCCTTGGCGGCGGCGTTTTGGGCGTGGACCAGCGCTTCGTAAGTGGGCTTTTCGATCTTGCGGATCACCCCCATGGGCGTGGGGAAATCCGGCTCAGCCAAGGTGGCGAGCAGATGCGAGTACAACGGGCTGGCCTGCTCGGGCTGATGGATGAGGATTTCGCCGGGCGCCGCGGTGGCGACATCGACGACTTCCGGGGTCAGGCCGTTGAGGCGGATGCCCTTGGACTTGTCCTTGCCGAAGAGCAACGGCTTGCCGGTCTCCAGGAATAACATCTGATCGTCGCGGCTTTCCTTGCCGTAGATCGATTCCCAGGTCGAATCGTTGAAGATGACGCAATTTTGGAAGATTTCGACGAAGGAAATCCCCTTGTGTGCATGGGCGGCCTTGAAGGTCTCGACCATGTGCTTGGGGTTGTTATCCACGGTGCGGGCAACGAAAGTCGCCTCCGCACCCAGCGCAAAGAGCACCGGATTGAGCGGGTTTTCCAACGACCCGTTGGGCGAGGTCTTGGTGCGCGTGCCCACCGGCGAAGTCGGGCTGTACTGCCCTTTGGTTAGGCCGTAGATCCGGTTGTTGAACAACAGGACGGTGGCGTCGAGATTGCGCCGCAACAAGTGGAGGAGGTGGTTGCCGCCGATGCTCAGGCCATCGCCATCGCCGGTGATGATCCACACCGAGAGTTCGGGGTTGGCGACCTTCACGCCGGTGGCGACGCTCGGGGCGCGGCCATGGATGGTGTGAAACCCATAGGTGTTCATGTAAAACGGGAACCGGCTGGAGCAGCCGATGCCACTGATGACCACAAAATTTTCGCGTGCCACACCGAGCTCGGGGAAGGTGCGCTGGAGCGAGTTGAGGATGGCGTAATCGCCGCAACCCGGGCACCAGCGCACTTCGGTGGGCGGGACGAAATCCTTGCGGGTGAGTTCCGCAACGGCGGGAAGGTCTTGGATAACGGTGGCCATGGGAATTAGTCGTTGAGGAGTTCTAGAATGCGCGCGCGGATTTCACTGACCTTGAAGGGGCGACCCATGATCTTGGTCATCGACGCGGCCTCGACCAGATAGTTGGCGCGGAGGATCATGTTGAGCTGACCATAGTTGAGTTCCGGCACCAGGATGTGATCGAAGCCAGCGATGAGCGCCGCCAGGTCCGGCGGCAAGGGATTGAGATAGCGCAGGTTGGTGCAGCTCACTGCCACCCCTTCGCTGCGGAGGGCTGCCACCGCTGAGGTGATGGCACCGTGGGTGCCGCCCCAGCCGACAACCAGAACCTTGCCGGTGAGCTCGCCGGTGACTTCGAGCGGCGGCAGGCTGCGGGCGATGCCGGCGACCTTGGCGGCACGCAGACCGGTCATGACGCTGTGGTTTTCCGGATCGTAGCTGATGGCGCCCTTTTCATTTTTTTCGATGCCGCCGATGCGGTGTTCGAGGCCGGGTTGGCCGGGAATGGCCTGGGTGCGGGCGAGGGTTTGCGGGTCGCGGGCGAAGGCGACGTAGGGTTGCGATTCATCGGCGAAAGGCCGCGAAATGTCCGGCAGCGTGGCTTCGTCCGGCACCTGCCATGGCTCCGAGCCATTGGCCAGATAGCCATCGGTGAGCAGGATCACCGGGGTGGAATAGGCCATGGCTATGCGCGCGGCCTCAAACGCCGCAGCGAAGCAATCGGACGGCGAATTGGCGGCAATGACCGGCAACGGGCTTTCGCCGTGGCGCCCGTAGAGCGCTTGGAACAAGTCGGATTGCTCGGTCTTGGTGGGCAGGCCGGTGCTCGGCCCGCCACGTTGGACGTTGACGATGACCAGCGGCAATTCGGTGGTGATGGCGAGACCGATGAACTCGCCTTTCAGACACATGCCGGGTCCGCTGGTGGCGGTGGCACCGAGTTTGCCGGCATAGCTGGCACCGATGGCCACGCCGATGGCGGCGATTTCATCCTCGGCTTGGACGGTGGTGACGCCGAAGTGCTTGTAGGCGGCGAGGGTCTCGAGGATGGAAGTGGCCGGCGTGATCGGGTAACCGGAAAACAACAAGTCGCGACCGGCGCGCTGCGAGGCGGCTATCAGGCCCAGGGCGGTGGCCTCGTTGCCGGAGATTTTCCGATAGATGCCGGGCGCAACATCAGCTCGCGCCACGCTGTAGCGGTTGCGGG
Organism: Akkermansiaceae bacterium; assembly: GCA_903934285.1. Taxonomy (GTDB): domain Bacteria; phylum Verrucomicrobiota; class Verrucomicrobiia; order Verrucomicrobiales; family Akkermansiaceae; genus Luteolibacter. The sequence goes on from CAIZNN010000026.1 coordinate 12,324, forward strand.
TGAGTTCGGAGGTCTCGCCGAGATAATAGCCGGCTTTCAGCACCCGGATGTTGGCCGCGGCCAGCTCCGGGGTTTTTTTCGCCCATTTGCTGTTGATATACTCGATGGTCGGCTCGATCGGCCGGGTATAGACCCAATACATGAGCCCGAGCGCAAAGAAGTTCTTGCAGCGCAGCTTCTCACGGTTGGTTAGGGCGGTGTCCTTGAGCGATTCGAGCGCCAGGCCGGTGATGTCGAGGGCCACCAGCGTGTACTTGTCGCCGAGGCCCGGGTCGTCCAGCGGGTTGCTGGCAAAGCCGGCCATCTTGAGATTGTCGGCGGTGAAGGCGGCCGAATTGACCACCAACAGACCGCCCTTGGCCAGGTCCGGCAGGTGCACGGCTAGTGCCGCCGGGTTCATCGCCACCAATGCGTCGGGTTCATCGCCGGGGGTCAGCACCTGGCTGCTGCCGAAGTGGACTTGGAAGGCGGAAACCCCGCCGATGGTGCCGACCGGGGCGCGGATTTCGGCGGGAAAGTCGGGGAAGGTGGCAATCGAGTTGGGCACCGTGACGCTGGTATCGGTGAAGCGTTCGCCGACGATTTGCATGCCGTCGCCGGAGTCTCCGGCGAAGCGGACGACCACTGATTTCATCTCACGAAAGCCGGGGGTGGAGTCGGACATAGGGGTATGGTGTGCTTGCTCGGCCGGCAAGGTGGTGGGGGATCGCCGTCATGTCAATCATGGCGGTGGGTTTGCCCGGATTTTTTCCGGGGCGTTTGGCTTGTTCCGCCTCCGTGCGCGCTATCACAAAGGTTTTTGAGTCTCGGCTCAACCTCGGCGCTGATTTAGTCATGTTAGCCGGGTTGTGATCCCACTCCACATCCCTCCTTCGCCAGGAAGACGCACCCCATGCCCAACCCACCCCCGGCCACCGGCCCCGCCAGGGACCTGTCAACTACATAATGGCTGGCATTATAGTTGCATTATGTCCAAGGAAGTCAGCACCCGGCAAGCGAAGGCGGTGGCAGTGGACACGGGCTCGGTACCTGGCATTGCCCCAGTCAGCCAAATGCCATGCTTGGGATTTCTAAGGACATTACCCCACCGCTCTCACCGCTAACTGGCGTGCGGTGAACAGGCTGCCTTGGGCGTCTTCGCGCAGGGCCCGGGCGCCGCTCGTTCGTTTCGGCCCGAAATGCCCGCGATAGGCCTCAAACACCCCGTCCACATAGGATTTGGTGCCCAGCACCAATCCGTCCGAGAAATATCGCACCCGGCAGCGCAACAACGCGGCCCGGCTCAATTTCCCCTTCCGCTTTTTCTCCACCGCTGCGGCCTCGGTGGAAAACCCGCCCTTGGTGGCCTTGTCCCCGTGGGTCTCGCGGATCTTCCCATCCTCAAACAACCAGCACCGGTACACTTCCGCAGCGCTCATGCCCTTGGCCGTGGCGGGGGTGTCCCAAGCCGCCTCGCCGCGCTCGCCGTGGCCCGCCACCTGGCACAGCCCGAGGCGGGCCGCATTGCCGCCGACCATCGCTTCGCCGTAGCCGCACCAGCGGTAATCCTTCGGGTCTATGACCATCCCTGCCCGCACCGGGTTGAGGTCGCTGTAGGCGGCCATCGTGCGCAGCGCCTCGCCGTCCTCCACCAGCACGCTCTAGAAGCGTTCCATCCAGAGGGTTCCCCGTCGCCCCCGGTGCTGGTTGAACCAGCGCGAGAACCGTTCCTTGAGTTCCTTTGCGAACAGCGGCAGGTTGCAGAAGCGCCGCAGGTAGCCTGCTAGCAGATCATCCGCTTCGCTGGGCATCTGGCGCTTGCGCAAATCCGCCAATTCCGCCCGCAGTTCGGCGATGTATTTCCTGGAATAGAGCAGGCGCAGATGTTCAAACAGCCGCTCTTCACCTCCTTCGCCGGTGAAGCGGAGGACAAACTGGTCATGTGAAGGAACCCGCGCGAGGATATGGAAATGGTTCTCCATCACCGCATAGGTGCGGATTTCGAGGCCCGAGAACCGGGCCAGTCGCCACATCAGGCGGCGGAGGGCCTCTTTTTCCATGTCGCCGAACAGGCGTTCCCCGCCCGCAGTGCGGCTCATGATGTGATAGCAGGCCCCTTGGTCCGGACTCATCACGAGCCTGCGCCGCCGGC
>CAIZNN010000027.1 GCA_903934285.1 Akkermansiaceae bacterium
GCCGGTCCAACTGATCAAGGTATAACTGCCGGCGCTGAGGGTGCCGCTGAGCTTGTTGATGGTGATGCTGGTGGAATCGACCAGCGCCAAGTCGCCGGTCACCGCGATGAGGTCGTTGACGCCATCACCTAACGTGTCGGTGGCGCCCAGGTCGAACTTCAAGATACTGCCGCCGAGTGTCAGCTTGCCGGTCTGGGTCAAGGTGGCTGCGGTACTGCCGGTGCCGGCGATGTGGAGTGAACCATTGCCGACGGCGAGGTTGCCCTTGATGTCTTCGGCGAACCCGCTCGTGCGCCCGGCGCTGAGGTTCTGGGTGGAATCCAGGGTGAGGTCGGCGGTGAGGCCCGAGGTATCCAAGCGCGCGCCCTCGGCGAGCGTGATGGTGGTGGCGGCCACGGTGGCGGCATCCGCCAAGGCCAGAGTCGCGCTGCTGGCAACCGTGATGGTGGGGCTGGCCAGGGTGGCGGATCCCGTCAGCGCCAAGGTGCCGCCGTTGATGGTGGTTACCCCGGCGTAGTTGTTCGCGCCGCTGAGGGTCTGGGTGCCACTGCCGGTCTTGGTCAACGCGATATTGCCGCCGCCGCCACCGACGGTCTGGTCGATAGTGCCGCTGAAGGTGGCGCTGCCATCGTTGTTGCCGAGGCTTAAATCGAGATTGCCGAACCACGTCTTTTCGATGGTGCCGGCGCCGCCGAGCGCGTCGATCTTGACATTGCCGGTGCGCATATCGAACAGGGCGTCTGGCGCGATGTTGAGATCCATCAAGCCCGCGCCGGCAGCCCAGCCAGGACCATTATTGCCCAAGATTCCCTGCTGAATATCGATGAGTCCGGCGAAGTCTTTGACGCCCACGCTTAAGATCAATCCGAGGTAGCCCGTGCCGGTCTTGGTGATCGTGCCGCTGCCGGTGATGGCTCCGTAGCTGAAGCTGGTGCTGTCCGCCCCCGTGTTGGTGCCGGTGTGGAGTTGCAGGATGCCATCGGCTTCCACTTTGAGGTTGCTGCCCGGCAGGACCAGCCCCCCGGCGCCAGCGCCGGAAAGTCCTGATAGATCGATTTGCAGCGTGCCCGCGCTGACGGTGGGAGCGACGAGGTAATTCACGGTCCCCACCCACGTCAGCGTGCCGGTGCCTTCCTTGACGAAACTGTCGGCGGCACCGCCGAGCAGGGAGCCGGCGAAAGCGGTATCGGAGTTGTCGCTGCCGGCTTTGAGCGTGCTGCCGATACCCAGCAGATCGACCACGGTGCCAGCCACCCCGCTGAGCGAACCGAGGGTGTAAGTGCCGGTGCCGGAGGCGATGGAGAGGGCCTGCATTTCCCAAATACTTTCCCCGCCCGTCCCGAAAACAGTGGCGGAGCTGAACATTCTGACATATCTGCCACTGGCCCCCGCATTGAGGCTGTAAGTTTCCCAAACATTGGCGGCTGAGGAGGAGAGGGTGCCGCTGGCATTCGTCCAGTTCGATGCATCGTCCGAGGTTTGGATGACAAAAGAGGTTGAGCGGGAGGCCTCCCAGTTGATCTTGAACTGCCCGATGCTTTGCGAGCTTCCCAGATCCGCATAGATCCAAGAACCGGGGCCGCCCGACCAGCGAGTTGCCAGATTGCCGTCAATGGCGTAAGCGGCCACATAGCCCGGACCGAAGACAGCCTGGGCCACGGCGCTTCCAGCCACCCACGCCAGTGCCGGGCCGGGACTACCCAGGCTCAGTTTGGCGCCGGCGGTCGTAAGGTTGACGGCGGTGCCCGTGGGCAGCGCCGCGGCGCTGGAAACCTGGAGCGTCCCGGCGTTGATGGTGGTGGCGCCGCTGTAATTGTTGGCGGCGTCGAGGGTGAGCGTGCCGCTGCCAGTTTTCACCAGGCCCGCCGAACCGGAGATGGTGCTATCGATGGCGGCACTGACGCCGGGGTCGGTCGTGATGGTGGGCGTGGCGCCGTTAAGCGTGAGGGTGTCGCCCTGGAGAAGGTAGCCGGTGGTGCTGAAGGTCAGGTCGTTGGCGGTCACCCCGCCGGCGGCCAGTGATACCGTGCCCGCCGTGTTGGCAAACACCGCGTCATTATCGGTGCCTGCATCGGGCCACACCACGTTGGACGTCCCACTCCACCAGTTGGCGCTAGTGTTGACATCCCAGGTGCCGGCACCGCCGTCGGGGTTGGGGGCGGTGGCCCCGTTGCCATCCCAGGTGAGGGACGTGGCGTGGGCGGCGGACAGCGACATGGCAAAGCTCACGGCGATTAGAAGCGAGCTGGAGCGGCGGAACGTGGAGTGCTGGCGGGGTTTCATACGATTTTCGGTTTTTTAGTTAGGTCATGACAAACTCAAACGGCCATCGACTCCGCCGCAATACCCATGGAATTGGCAACAAGCGCGCGATGTAAACGGTAGAATAGAGAAAATTTCGAAACCCGCAAATACTCTGCTATAGAAAAACTGATACTTTGTTGCACTCATGCCACCTCGACGCCTGATATTGACTGCGGCACGGGCGGCATGGCAAGGGCTTGCCTGAATCATGGAAGATCCGCCCTGCCCGGATTCCGAGTGGGTCAGCTACAGACAGCCGCAGAGGTTGGCGGCGGCCGCGTGCGACGGCGGGATGCGGATTGGCCATTGCCTGTGGCCTCAGAGGTTGGCGTGGCCGGCGGAAAACCCATGCGGGAACGTTTGCGGAATGCGGTGGGGGTGAGGCCGATGATTTTTTGGAAGTGGCGGTTGAAATTCGCGAGGTTGTTGAATCCGAGTGCGAACGCAATGGAAGTGATCGGGGTATCGTCGCCGGCCAGATGCAAGCAGACTCTGGAGATCCGCATTCTGTTCAGATAGTGCTGGAAGACGCAGCCGGTGTGGCTCTTGAACCAACGGCTGAACGCCGAGGGGGTCATTTTCAGTTTGGCGGCGGCTTGGCGTTGGGTGATGGGTTGCGCCAGACTGCGCCCGATCCATGCCAGCAGTTCGTCGAGCCGCGGGTTGCTCCGCACGCCCTCCCCCGCCTCGTCGGCGTGCAACGAATGCGCGGCCAACTTCCCCAACGAGGCAAAAATCCCGAGCAGCGTCGCAAAGGATGTCAAGCTCGGCTCGCTGGCGGCGGCGAGCCGTTCGATCCGGCAGCCCACGTCCGCCCCCCCCGGGCCGCTGAACACCAACCCCTGCTGGGCCTGCGCGCACAGCCCGCGCAATGCCTCAAGCTCGGGCAACTGCCAAAGCCCCCCCCACAGGCCGGGCTGGAAATGAATCACCGAACCCCGACTTGCCCCGACTTGCCCGGCGCTCGAAAAATACGTGTGCGGGACATTCGCCGGCAGCATCGCCAGATCGCCGGGACCGAAGCTCTCCACCGAGCTGCCGACGTGACGGGTGCCGCAACCGCTGCGGATAAAGACAATCTCCCAATCCGCGTGAAAATGCCACACAAACTCATGGCGCGGCTCGCAATAGCTGTGGGCGGCAAACGCCCGCCCTTGGGCGAGCGGATGCCCAAAGTGAAGCGGACGGCTCAGGCCAGTCTGGCGGCGTGGCGGGCTCATTGTAGCGCAGCGGTTGGGACCGGTTGGGACAGGGTGCGGGTCGCTGGCGGCAGGGGGGGCTCCGGTGGCGGCTGGGTCCATCCCGGCACACTGCTGCCACGCGCCACCAACTCGGTCTGAATCAAACAATCATGACCGGTCTGCCCACCCAGCATGTTGACCATTTCCTCGGCGGCGGCCTTGCCGATCTCGTATTCGCCAATGCGCAAGGTCGACATCATCGGTTTGGCGATCTTGCAGATGTCGAGGTCATTGGAGCCCACCACCGCCAGATCGCCGGGCACCGCCAACCCGCGCGCAGTGGCGGCTTCAATCAACCGGAACGCCTCAAAACATTCGTAACACACCACCGCAGTCGGCCCGGGCGGCGCCAACACCGCATCCATCGCCTCCGCCGCGCAATCGTAAAACGACGACGGATCGCCACTCCGGTATTGGTCCAGCGAGTGGGTGAACACCTGCAGCGGCAACCCCGCTTGCCGCATCGCTTGCTCATATCCCAGATACCGCTCGTGCGCGTCCCGGTTGCGCAGGTAGCGCGCATGGGTCAAATGCGCAATCCGCCGATGCCCCAACTCCAGCAAGTGCCGCGTCGCCGCCGCACCCGCACCCACCAAATCCGACATCACATTGGGAATCCCGAATTTTGCCAGGGAATTATCGATCAACTGCAGCACCGGAAACCCCGCTTGTTTCATCCGCCGGTAGCGCTCATGCTTGGCGGGACCCACATTGACGATCAGGCCTTCCACCTGCCGCCGCGCAAATTCTATCAAATTGCGCTCCTCCCCTTCGTCCCGTTGGTAGGTCAGCAGCAGCGGGGTGAGCTCCGCCATCACCAGCACCTCCTGAATGCCGCGCAGCATCTGATCGCTCATCCACCCGTGGTCCACCCGGTTGAGCACCCCAATCAAAAACGACCGCCCGCCGCGGAAACTCTGCGCCAAGATGTTCGGCTGAAAACCCAAATCCCCGGCCGCTCCCAGCACCTTCTGCCGCGTCGCTTCACTGTACCGCACCGATGACGCCCGACCGCTGAAAACCGCCGATACCAGTTGGTTCGAAACCCCCGCCCTGCTCGCCACATCCTTCAACGTTACGCGATTTTGCACCTTTTTTCGGTTTTTGATTGCCCGCCGGCCGCGGCGACCTATCCTGCCGCCGATAGGATGTCATATTAACCCGTGCTTAGCAAGAATAAATATCAATGAACATGACCGTGCTGGATTGGTTGGTGGTGGTGGGAGTGTTGACGCTTTTCACCGCGATGGCGGTGCTGGCCAACCGCCTGACCAAGAGCGTGTCGGACTACTTGGTGGCGGGCCGCTGTGCCGGCCGATACATGCTGACGGTGGCGTCGGGGATGGAATGGATCGGTGCGATCAACATTGTGGCGATGGTGGAGGTTTACTACTTGGGCGGCTTCACCGCGATGTGGTGGGTGATGCTGTGCACGCCCTTCACGGTGTACATGTGCGTGTCGGGCTGGGGGGTTTACCGGTATCGGGAAACCCGCTCGATGACCATCGCGCAATTTCTCGAAACCCGCTACGGTCTGAAGGTGCGCTTGACCGCGGGCATCCTGTCGTGGACGGCGGGGATGTTTAATTTCGGGTTTTTCCCCCTCATCAGCGCCCGTTTGTTCATTTCGCTCATCGGTCTGCCGACGCATTTCCATCTGCCCGGCCTGCCCGGGTGGGAGATTTCCACCTTTGTGGCGCTGGCCTCGACGATGGTGATCTTGCCGTTGGGTTTCATTGTCATGGGTGGGCACACCACGGTGATGGTGTCCAACTTCATGCAGGGGTTGTTCACCAACGTAGCCGCGGTGATCATAGTGGCGACGTTGTTTTTCACGGTGTTTGACTGGCACGCCATCTCCACGACCATGCTGGCGAATTGCAAGCCGGACGCCTCGTTGTTCAACCCGCTGCATGCCTCGGGCACCAAGGACTTCAATGCCTGGTATTTCATCATCGCCATCGTGGGCACCTGGTATGGGGCGATGAGCAATGTGCCGTCCCAAGCGTTCCTCGGCTCGGGCAAAACCGCCCATGAACAACGCATGGGCTATCTGCTCGGCCAGATCAGTTGGCAGGGGTTGCTGGTATTCTTCATGATGATCGCGGTGTGCTCATTCAATTTGCTGCATAATCCGGAACACGCCGCCACGGCGGCCAAGGTCAGGGACGCGCTGGTCACCGTGCCGGAAGGCATGCAGGGCAAGGTCCAGGCGGTGGCCACCCTGCCCTACCTGTTGCCCGCCGGCCTGGTCGGCTTGTTCTGCGCCATTCTGCTGGCGGCCCTCATTTCCAGCCACAACGGGTTCATGCATGCCTGGGGCGGGGTGTTGCTGCAGGACATCATCCTGCCGCTGCGCAAGCAACCGTTAAGCACCAAACACCACATCTGGGCCTTGCGCGCCGCCATCATCTTCGTCGGCTTCATCGCCTTCCTGCTCAGCATCAGCTTCAATCCCCAGCAGAGCATCCTCATGCTCTTCGCCGCGGTCAACAGCATCTGGCTCGGCCCCGCCGGCGCCGTCATGCTCGGCGGTCTGTACTGGAAAAAAGGCACCACCCAGGCGGCCATGACCACGCTCATCGCGGGTTCGCTGGTCGGGATGGTCTTTTTCGTCCTGCAACAGGGCTGGCCAGTCTGGTATAACAAGGCGGAGTTTCCGATCAACGGCCAGTATTGCTTCCTCATCAACATCGCCTTCAGCGTCAGCATCTATGCCGGCCTGTCCCTGCTCACCTGCACGGAAGACTTCAACATGGAGAAGATGTTGCACCGCGGCCGCTATGCCATCACCGATGAAGCGCTGCCGGTGTTGCGGCCCACCCGCTGGTGGCAATCGATTTTCGGCATCACGCCGATGTTCAACCTGCGCGACCGCATCACCGCCTATATCATCGTCGGCTGGTTCCTGTTCTGGCTGGGCACCTTCATCGTCGGCATGATCTACGGGTTCTTCGCCAAGCCCAGCGACGCGGTCTGGGTCACCTTCTGGTATGTCTATCTATGCCTCAACTTCGCGGTGCTCGTCGGCACCACGGTGTGGCTGGGCATCGGCGGCATCAAGGATGTGCTCTCGCTGTTCTCCACCATGGGGGCGGCCGACCGCGACTTTTCCGACACCGGCGAATCCAAGCACAACTCACACTAACCTGCATCAGCCACCCACACTCCCATGTCCCCTCCCCCCATTACCCTTGCAATCATCGGTGCCGGCAAGCGCGGCGAAGCCTACGCCGACTACGCCAAAAAGCACCCGGAGCAAATGCGGGTGGTGGCCGTGGCCGAGCCGCGGCAAGTGCTGCGGGAGCGCTTGGCGAAGGAATATGACATTGCGCCGGAACATTGCTACGACGGCTATGAGGCATTTGCACAGCAGCCCAAATTCTGCGACGCCGTGGCCATCTGCACCCAGGACCGCATGCACCTGGCCCCGGTGGAGGCCCTCGCCCCCAAGGGCTATGCCATCCTGTTGGAAAAACCACTCTCGCCCGACCTCGAGGAGTGCACACAAATCGTCGCCTGTGTCAAACAACACGGCAATCTGTTCGCCTGCTGCCATGTCCTGCTCTACACCGAGCTGACCAGCAAACTGCGCGACCTGGTGCGCGGCGGCGCCATCGGCGATATTGTCAGCATCCAACACCTCGAACCGGTCGCTTGGTGGCACCAAGCTCATTCCTTCGTCCGCGGCAATTGGAGCAACTCCGCGGAGTCCTCGTTCATGCTGCTGTCCAAGTCGTGCCATGATATGGACTGGCTGCGCCACATCGTCAACCGCCCGTGCCGCCAGGTGGCCAGCTTCGGCTCGCTGCGCCATTTCAAAGCCTCCGAACAACCGCCCGGCGCCGCCGCACGCTGCCTCGACTGCCCCCCGGCCATCGAACGCCAATGCCCGTACTCCGCCACCAGACTCTATCTGGACGGCTTCGGCCGCGATTGGATCATCGACTATCTCAACGATGTCATCACCTCCGGGGACTCGACCCGCGAGGGGGTCCGCCACGCCCTTGCCAACGGCCCCTACGGCCGCTGTGCCTACGCCTGCGACAACGACGTGGTGGACAACCAGACCGTCATGCTGGAATATGACGGGCCGGTGACGGCCAACTTCACCATGACCGCCTTCACCCCCACCATGCATCGCGCCAGCCGCATCTTCGGCACGCGCGGCTACCTTGAAACGGACTTCATCCAGATCAAGGTGTTTGATTTCCTAACTGAAAAGGAGACCGTGCATGACACCGCCATCGATCCGGCCTCCGCCACCGCGGCCTCGGGCCATGGCGGCGGCGACTATCACATGATGCGGGCCTTTGTGCATGCAGTGGCCACCGGCGATGTGTCGGGCATCTATTCCGGGCCGGATGAGACGCTGGCCAGCCACCGCATCGTTTTTGCCGCCGAGCAGGCGCGCCGCGAAGGCCGCATCATCCAGCTGCCGCAAGGATGTTAGCAAGACGCCTGCCGCCACCGCCCCCCCCCAAGCGCCCCTTGACGGCCCATGAAGATTGGCGAACTCCTGCTGCTGCACCACTCCCATCTGGATATCGGCTACACCCATCCGCCGCCGGTGGTCTGGGAGTTGCATGACCGCTGTCTCGACGAGGCCATCGACCTTTGCGAAGCCACCGCCACGTTCCCCGAGGGCAGCCGCTGCAAGTGGACCTGTGAGGTAACCAAGGCGGTGCTCCATTGGCTCGAATCCGCCAGCCCCGCGCAAGTCGCGCGCCTGCAACAACTCGTCGCCAACGGCCAGTTCTCCTTCGGCGCCATGCTCTATCACTGGACCGCGTTGCATCCCGAGGACCTCCTCCACGCCAGCCTCCAGCCACTCAAAAAATTGCGCGCCGTGCTCGGTGCCACGTTTGGTGTCGCCATCCAGACCGATGTGAATGGCGTGCCGTGGTCGACGGCCGACCTGCTGTTGGATGCCGGCATCAACCGGCTGATGATGAACATCAACATCCACATGGGCGGCTATCCGTTGTCACGCCCGACGATTTTCCGCTGGCAGGCACCCAGCGGTCGCGAACTCACCGTGTTCAGCGGCGAACATTACAACACCTTCAGCCGCGAGGCCGGACTCAAACACCCCGACTTCTCGCTCCAGCGCATGGCGCAAGGCCTCGACCGCTATTTCACCTGCCTGGCCGCCAAGGGCTGGCAACATGACTTCGCCATCCTCACCGCCACCCACCCGATGATGGACGACAACGGGCCGCCCAACCCGGAATTGCCCGGATTGGTTAGACAGTGGAACGCCAGCGGCAACCTGCCGTTCATCCGCCTCGTTTCAGTGGACGAAATCTTTGATAAAATCGCCACCCTCGAGCCGGCCCGCATCCCGCTCCACACCGGTGACTGGACCGACTTCTGGACCAGCGGCGTGGCCGCCTCGGCACTGGATGTGACGCTGGCGCGGCGCGCCCACGGCGCGTTGTGGGCGGCCAAGGCGCTCGCCACCCAACTGCCAATCCCGGCACAAGCCAAGACCACGGCCACCACCGCCGCCGCCGATGAGAAGATGCATTTGGCCAACGAACACACCTGGAATTCCTATGCCTCAACCGGGGCTTTGGGCGTGGCTGGCACCGGCAAAATCGAGCCGATCCCAGTGGCCGAGCTGGCCATCGACAAATCGGAGAAATGCGCCGGCGCGCTGTCGTTGGCCCGTTTGGCGCGCCGCGACGCGCTGGACGTTTTGGCGGGCAATCCGGCGCAATCCCGCACCCAGGAAGGCCTGCTGCTCTTCAACCCGAGCGAACTGCCGCGCACCGTGTGCTTGCGCATGACCCCCGATTTGGCCGCCGGCACTTACCACTTGGTCGGCGGCACCAAACACCGCCTGGACGTGATCGAAGATATCCAGCGCGACACCCCTGCCACCGCTTGGTATGGCCCGGTCGAGCTGCCACCCTTGGCGCTCAAAACCGTCAAACTCACCACCCTCGGGCGCGACGCCGTGGCCGCTGGCCTCTGCCGCTCCCCAGGCGAGATCGCCAGCCGCTTCTGGTGCCTGCGATACCATACCGCCACCGGCGCCATCACCTCGCTGGTGCATCTGGCTTCCGGCCGCGAGTGCTTCGACGCCACGACCGGCTTCGCACTTTTCGGCCCGCTGCAGGAGACCGTCGCCGAACCAAGCCAGCACGGCAAGGATCTCAACGATCCGCGCTTCGATCTGTTCCGTGTGACCGAAGCCACCTTCGACGAGGTGATCCACGCCGATATCGCCGACTGGGCCACCGACTGGAAAGCCAGGCACACCCCTCCCACCCACGTCACGCGGGTCGAAACCCTCCTCGATGCCGATGGCGTGCACCTGAACCGGTATTTGCAAATGCCCGGGGTCAGCGGCGAGATGCAGCAGACCATCTCGTTGCCCGCCCACGAAGACCGGGTGCGCTTTGAGGCCTACTTCAACAAGGCCGACGATGCCAACCCGGAATCATTGTTCTTCACTTTCCCCTTCAACATCGAGGACGCACAAGCGCATTTCGACACCGCCGGCGTCGCGCTGGCCTATGACAAGGAACAATTGCCCGGCGCCTGCCGCGACTGGTTCACCGCCGGCTCGTTCGTCGCGGTGGCTGGCGCACCACATGCCGGCCATGCCGGCCATGCCGGCCATGCCGGCCATGCCGGCGGCTGCCTGACCTTGGCCTGCCCCGATGCCCCCCTATTTCACTTGGGCGGCTTCAACTACGCACGCCGCCTCCGGGATGTGTCGCACCTCAATCACGCGCTGGTCATGGCGTGGCCCACTAACAATTACTGGAACACCAACTTCAAGGCCTCTCAACCCGGCTGGTTACGCTTTCGCTATGACCTGGCCTACACCCCGGCCTACAACCCCGCCTGGTCCGCCAGCTTCGCCTCCGCCGCGCGCCGCCCGGTCATCTTCCACCCGGTGGTCAACATGGCCGACGCGATTGCAGATGGCGCACTCATCGCCGGCCTGGGGGCCGACACCACTGTCGTTTCGCTCAAGCCCGGCCCCTGTGGCGCGTTGCTCGTCGGCCTGCGCAACCATGCCGCCACACCGCGCCTGATCCGGCCCACCTTTCCGGGCCGGTCCGCCGTGGCGCTGCTGCGCCTCAATGCGTTGGACGAAGACATCCAGGTGTTGTCGCTTGACGCCCCGGTCGAACTTGCCGGCCGCGCCACCACATGGTTGCGCGTGGCGTTTGACCAACCCGCCGCCACGCCAGCATAAGGCCGCGAGCCATGCCCCACGCCCGCCGCCGGAAAAAATCCCAAAGCGTTTGGCTGACTGGGACAACACTTGGTACTGAGCCTGTGTGCTCTGGCGTCGCCGTTCCCATTGTCCATAAACATAATGCCAGCCATTACCTTATTGACAACGGCTGCTAAATCCGATATTCCCGCTACATGAAAACGAATCGTTGGTTGGGAGTGCTGAATTCCGTGTCTGATAGCAGGTCTGGTGGCGGCGGGACGAGGCGGCGTGGGGCGGCGGCGCTGGCGACTGGCGGGGAGATGGAAGCGGTGGCAGCAACTGCGGCAGGCGAAACGGCAGGCGAAACGGCAGGCGGAACGGCAGGCGAAACGGCAGGCGGAACGGCGGCCGCGGTGGAGGGGATGGATGCGACAATGGAACCCAAGCCACGAGTGCTCTCGCCCTTGGAACGGATTGAATTGCCGACGGGAGCCAGCCTTGGCCGGGTGTTTGCACGGGGCTGGAAGGGCGGGCGGCAGCGGATCGTGCTGAGTCCGACGGAGGGCGCGAGCTATCACATCATGAGCCGCACCGCAGGCGGCGAACACTTGCTCGGCGAGACGGAAAAAGAAGCGCTGCGCCGCCTGATGTGGCGCTTGGCCCGCTTCGCCGGTGTGGAAATCCGCACCTACGCGGTCATGGATAACCATTTTCATATCCTCGCGCGGGTGCCGGCCCACGACGAGTTCGTGGCGCAATTCGCCGGTCCGGGCGGCGAGGAACGCTTGCTCGACCACCTGCTCCTGCTGTATTCGCGACACTACGTGGCGGCGTTGCGGGTGGAGTTGGCAGACCTGCGGAAACGCGGGATGCCGGAGGAGGCGGACGCACTCATCGCGGGCTATCTGCGGCGGATGTGCAATCTGCCGGTGTTTGTGAAGGAGCTGAAAGAGCGGTTTACGCGCTGGCACAACAGGCACCGGGACCGGCGCGGGACGCTGTGGATGGAACGCTTCAAAAGCGTGCTGGTGGAGGACGGCGAGGCGCTGCGCACGATGGCCGCCTACATCGACCTCAACCCGGTGCGGGCGGGAATGGTGAAAGATCCGAAAGATTACCGGTGGTGCGGCTACGGCGAAGCGATGGGCGGCGGCAAGGCGGCCCGCCTGGGACTGTGCCAGGTGGCCGGTCACGGCGAGCGCGGCGAGACGGCTTGGGACACCCCCGCCGTGGCCAAGGGCATGAGCGCGGCGGAAGTCTATCGCTGCTGGTTGTTTGAGGATGGGAAGACCCGCCAGACCCGCGGGGACAAGGCAACCAAGGGCGGGTTTTCCACCGAGGCCGCAGAGGTGGAGAAAAAGCGGAAGGGGAAATTGAGCCGGGCCGCGTTGCTGCGCTGCCGGGTGCGGTATTTTTCCGACGGGTTGGTGCTGGGCACCAAATCCTATGTGGACGGGGTGTTTGAGACCTATCGCGGGCATTTCGGGCCGAAGCGAACGAGCGGCGCGCGGGCGCTGCGCGAAGACGCCCAAGGCAGCCTGTTCACCGCACGCCAGTTGTCAGTGAGAACGGTGGGGTGATGTCATGATGTTCAAGCAGGGCATTTGGCTGGTCGGGGCTATGCCGGGTACTGAGCCTGTGTCCGCTGCCACCGCCGGTGATCGCCGGGTGCTGACTTCTTGGGGACAATTGCCACTATAATGCCAGCCATTAAGTTGTTGACAGTGGCGGGTTGGGCATGCGGCGCGTCTTTCAAGACGAGGAGGGGCGCGGAGTTGGACGACGCGGGCATGGCGGTTGGTTTGCGCTCGCGGTGGAGGTTACCCAGTGGCCAGGGGTGCTTCGAGGCCTTGAGGGTGCAGCAACCGGCAACCAGCATCGAGCAACCCGCGGCGAGCAAAGGTGGGGTGGGGTCATGGCCCGGCTAACATGACGAGCTCAGCACCGATGCTGAGCTGGTACTCAAAAAGCTTTGCGATTCCGCGCACGGAGGCTGATTGAGCCAATCGCCCCTTGGCCCCCCCACGTCAAAACCACGCTTGACGCCACGGCCGGGAAGCGGGACCTTGGCCGCGCGCGACATTGCCCGTTACGCACCCGTTGCATGCACCCGATCACTGCCAAAATCCAACTCAGCCCGAACGTCACCCGGCTCGATGTCGAGGCCCGCCGCATCGCCGAAATCCGCCAGCCCGGCCAGTTCGTCATCGTGCGCCGCGGCAACGGCGCCGAACGCATCCCGCTGACCATCGCCGACGCCGACCCGGCCCGCGGCACCATCACGCTGGTGATCCAGGCAGTTGGGAAATCCACCCGTGAGCTGGTCGCCCTTGAGCCTGGCGAAGCGATCTTGGATATCTCCGGCCCGCTCGGCCATCCCACCGAGATGATCGCCGCCGGCCGTGCCGTGTGCGTCGGCGGCGGCGTGGGCACCGCCGTGGTCCACCCGATCGCCCAGGGCTTGCACCAGCGCGGCGTCGAGGTCATCAGCATTATCGGCGGCCGCTCGCGCGAATGGGTCATTTTTGAGGAGGAATTGCGCCGCCTCGGCCAGGTGGTGGTGTGTACCGACGACGGCAGCTACGGCCGCCCGGGGTTTGTGACCGACGCCACCCGCGACGTGTTAGAAGCTGGCGGTGTCGACATCGTCTATGCGGTCGGCCCGGTGCCGATGATGCGGGCGGTGGCCGATCTAACACGCCCCTACGGTGTGCGCACCATCGTGTCGCTCAACCCGGTGATGGTCGATGGCACGGGCATGTGCGGCGGTTGCCGGGTGGACATCGGCGGCCACACCAAGTTTGCCTGTGTGGATGGCCCGGAATTCGACGGTCATCTGGTGGATTTCGACTTGTTAGCCGAGCGGCTCGGCACCTATCGCGAATTTGAGCAACAAGCCAAGACTGCCTGCGACGCCGGCAGCTGCCGCGTCGGGCTTGTGCGTCCAGCACCAACCCCCGCCCCCCAACCGTGAACGAACCCAAACTCCCGCTCAAGGAGCGCATGAAGATCGACCGGCAAGCGATGCCGGAACAAGACGCCACCCAACGCAGCGGCAATTTTCTCGAAGTGAACCTCGGCTTCAGCGAGAAAATTGCCTTGTTAGAAGCGCAGCGTTGCATCCAATGCAAGGAGCCGAAATGCGTGCAAGGATGCCCGGTGATGGTCAACATCCCGCGCTTTTTGGGGTTCATCGTGGAGGGCGATCTGCCTGCCGCCGCCCGCAGCTTGTTTGGCGACAACGCGCTGCCGGCCGTCACCGGGCGGGTGTGCCCGCAGGAAACCCAGTGCGAGATCCAGTGCGTGCGCGGCATCAAGAGCAAACCGGTGGCCATCGGCTATCTGGAGCGTTTCGTCGCCGATTGGGCGCGGGCCCACAGTGGGGTGGTCAAGATCGAAGCCCGCGCGCCGACCGGCAAGAAGGTGGCCATCGTCGGTGGCGGTCCGGCCGGCCTGACGGCCGCGGGCGAGTTGGTCAAGTGCGGCCATGAGGTTACGGTGTACGAGGCCTTGCACAAGCCGGGCGGCGTGTTGGTGTATGGCATTCCCGAGTTCCGCCTGCCTAAATTGATTGTCGAGGAGGAAGTCGAGCGTTTGGTGCAAGCCGGCGTGAAAATCGAAAACAACGTGGTGGTTGGCCGCACCTATACGCTGCCGGAATTGCGGGCGCAATTCGATGCGGTGTTCATCGCCAACGGTGCCGGCCTGCCGGTGTTCATGAACGTGCCCGGCGAGAACCTCAAGGGCGTCTATTCGGCCAATGAATATCTAACACGCGTGAACCTGATGGAAGCCTATGCGCTGGATTCCGACACCCCTATCCTGCGCGCCCGGCGCGTGGCGGTGGTGGGCGGCGGCAACGTCGCCATGGACGCGGTGCGCACCGCCAAGCGCCTCGGTGCCGAGCGCGCCATCCTGGTGTATCGCCGCAGCCGCGCGGAGATGCCGGCCCGCGTCGAGGAGGTGCATCACGCGGATGCCGAAGGGGTTGATTTTGAAAACCTGGTGGCGCCGCTCGAGGTGATCGGCAATGACAAAAAATGGGTCACCGGCCTCAAATGCCAGCGCATGGAACTGGGCGCGCCCGACGCCTCCGGCCGGCGCAGCCCGATCCCCGTCCCCGGTTCCGAATTTGTGTTGGATTGCGATGCCGTGGTGGTGGCCATAGGCACCCGTGCCAATCCTCTGCTTACCGCCACTTGCCCCGACCTCAAGCGCAACCGTTGGGGCAACATCGAGGTGGATGACAAGGGCATGACCAGCATCCCCGGCATCTTCGCCGGCGGCGACATCGTCCGCGGCGCGGCCACCGTCATCCTCGCCATGGGCGATGGCAAACGCAGCGCCCAGGCGATCGATGCCTATCTGATGGACTGATTTGAAGCGCAGCTCCGCCGATCCGCAGCTCATAACCACATGATGAAGGCATCATCTGTCATCGCACTTTGCAGCGTGAAAGTTAGGGAATGGCCAGTGAACCAAGTGCCAATCCAAATCGTCGGGTGACAGGGCAGCCAGTGATGGTTTGCATGGTATATAACTTAGCTCGGGCCCGACTTTGCTGATTCCCCTTCAGGGTTCCGACAGCTATCGGGAATGCCCTGTCTCCTACTTGATTTCCTCGTCGAAGACCACGGCTACTTTGCCGCATTTGCCTTCTGCCATCAGCGCGTATGCTTCTGCTGCCTGGTCAAGTGTGAAACGGTGTGTGACCAGGTCTTCGGGGTGGATTCCCCAGCGGACAATGCGTTCGACCAGTTCTTCCATTTTCCAGATGGACGTCACCCACGAGCCGTAGATGGTTTTCTGGTCGTGGATGATGTCCGGGCTTGGGTTGAATTCCACCGTTCCGCCCTCGCCAATCATCACCATTTTCCCCCATTGGCGGGTGGCACGGATACAAAGCTGGCGAGCCAAGGCATGCCCTGAACAGTCCACCGTCTTCTCGAATCCTTTGCCTTTGGTCTCTGCCATGACTTGTGCCAAGGTGTCAGATCCGGAGACATACACCGCGTCGGCCAGGCGCATTTGCCTGGCGATTTCGCAACGCTCAGCAACGGTATCGACGCCAACAAGTCGCTGTGCGCCCATGGCTTTTGCAAGCATCAGGGCGGCCAAACCCACAGGTCCCAAACCGGTGACCAACACGGCATCGTTGCCGCTGACACCGATTTTTTCCAAGCCTTCGTAGACGGTTCCAAAACCGCAAGCCACCTGGGCGCCGTCTGTGTAAGTCAATTCGTCGGGAAGCAATACCAAGTCTTTTTCCTCGGCTATCATGTATTCGCTCATGCCGCCGTCGCGTTGCCAACCATAGGCAGCACGTGATTCGCTGGAGCAAGAGATCATGTATCCACGGCGACAATCGTTGCAACATCCGCAGCCCGAAATGTGATAAACAACCACGCGGTCGCCAATTTTGAAGCGTCTCATGCCCGGGCCGCAAGCGATGATTTGTCCGGCGGGTTCGTGGCCTGCGATTTTGTTCTGGTAACCTTCAGGTCCCTTGCCCAAGTGCTCGCGATAAATGGCGCGGATATCACTGCCGCATATGGTTGATGATTTTGTTTTGAGCAACACCTGCCCGTGGCCGGGAGTTGGGAATTCTACTTCCTTGAAAATTACCGTGCTATTGCCTGGCAAGAAAGCACTGTTTGATTTTAGTGTCATTGTTGTGGGTCAGGGGAGGGGATAGGCAGGGATATGGGTGCAGGGGGGCGGAGTCAATGCCTATTTGAATGGGTCGGCACGGCCGATGCCACTGGTTGGCGCGTGGGTTCATTGATCCGCTGGCCAATGGCGTTCCACAGCGCGGCCACCTTGCCGGCATAAACGGGCGCCGGCAACTGCATGCTGGATGTTAGAATGGGGGATTCCACCGCTGCCGGTACCAGCGCGGCGTATGCGGGATTCCACCAAAACACTCGATCAGACCGCCTGGCACGCCTGATTCGCGGGCAGCGGGGAACTCGGTCGCTTCTTTCACCGCATGACCGGGGGGGGCGCCCCGGGGCGCTTCCGCAGACAGGGCAAATGATGAAACCGAGCGCCCGGCGATTTGGCAAAATGCGGAAATTATTGGGAGTTTTGCCATTGTCGCGCGCAGTTGGATTTGACAGTGTCGGGCTAACAACCAACCCGACCCAACCCGATCCATCCGTGAAAAACCGTCGCTCTAATTCATTCCGTTCGATCTCGAATCTTGTCATGTTCGCGTGCGCGTTTATCGCAATCACCCTGCAGGCCAGCGCCACCGACGGCACTTGGAGCAGCATGGCTGGCGGCAGTTGGGCCAGTGGTGGCAGTTGGACCGGCCACACGATTGCCACCGACACGGGTGCCACGGCCAATTTCAACACGTTGAGCCTCTCCACTGATCCCATTGTGACGCTCGACGGCGGGTGGACCATCGGGAACCTGATTTTCGGCGACCAGGGCACGGCCAACCACAAATGGACACTCGACACCGGCAGCGGCGGCCCGCTGACTCTAGCAGTTACCAGTGGTTCGCCATTGATCAGCACCAAAGTTGCCACCACCATCGGCGCGGTGTTGGCCGGCACGCAAGGCCTGCGCAAGACCGGCGGCGGCACACTGACGCTGACCGGCTCTAACACCTATGCCGGCGTGACCAACGTGGACAACGGCACATTGCTGGTCAACGGCTCGCTCGCCAACACCGCTGTCACCGTTTCCTCGGGCGGCATCCTTGGCGGCACTGGTGTCATTATGGGGGCCGCCAACGTTTACGGTACGCTCGCGCCCGGCAATTCCATTGGCACGTTGACTATCAGCAATAACCTCGTCGCCATCGGCACACTCGTTTACGAACTCGGCGCCAGCGACCTTGGTGCCAGCAACGATCTCGTGGAAGTTGTGGGTAATCTCACCTTGGGCGGCACGCTCAACATCGCCGCTACCGGCGGCTTTGGCGTGGGCAGCTACACGCTTTTCACCTACACCGGTGCGCTCACCTACAACGGCCTTGCCATTGGCACGATCCCACACGGTTTCATCGGCACCATTGACACCGCTACCGCTGGCCGGATTCGACTCGTCGTCGCCGTGGCGCCGCCCCAACAAGTGAGTCCGGCCTCGTTCACCTGCGGTCTGTTAGTGACCGGCCAACGCGCCGATACCACCTTCCAGATTCTCAACAATAGCGCCGGCACGTTGACTGGAACGGCCACGGTTGCCAGCCCGTTCAGCATCACCTCCGGCGGCAGTTACAGCCTCGCCCCCGGGCAGACCGGCGTTGTGACGGTCGCCTTCCACCCGGTGAGCGCCGGCACGTTTACCAGCAACGTCGTTTTCACCAGCAACGTCGGCACCAACACGAGCACCATGAGCGGTGCGGCGGTCAATGTGCTGCCGCCGTTCGAGATGATCATCCTCGGCGACACGCAGCTTTTCTCCTACCATTCACCGATGAATCTACTCGGTGCCCAGACGGCTTGGATCAAGGCCAATCTAACAAACGAAAACATTGTTTTTGTCAGTCAGGTTGGGGATGTGACCGACACCGGTGGCGGAGGGCAATGGGCAAACCAGAGTGCGGGGTTTGCCACCTTGGACGGTTCTGGTCCGTTGGGCGTGGTGCCCTATAGCGTGAACTTCGGCAACCACGATGGCGGGGCCGCAAGCTTTTTCGGCGCCTCCCGTTATGCCAATTATGGTGTGGCGAGCGGCGGTTGGTATGGCGGCAGTTCGGCGGACAGCATGAACCATTACCAGATTTTCACCGCCAGCGGCATCACCTTGCTGCACGTCAACATCAGAGCGCTGCCCGGTGCCGCCGACCTGGCATGGGCACAAGGCATCATCAGCGCGAATGCCGGCAAGCCCACGATGATTACCACCCACGCGTTCCTGGACGGGGGGCAGTTGGGCTACAACACGTGGAATGACCTCGGCCCCAGCATCTGGAACTTGGTGAGCACCAACCCGCAGGTGTTCATGATCATGTGCGGCCACGATTGGATCAGCCGCCACGAGGTTGCCACTAACAGCGTCGGCGGCAAAGTCCTCGAAATCATGACCGATTATCAGGATTGCAACAACGGCGGCGATGCCTGGCTCCAGAAAATCATCTTCGATCCCGCGAACCACCAGATCCGCTCCAAGACCTATTCGCCCACCCTGGATGCCTTTGATACCGGTTATCATGCCGAATGGGCCTATGCGGCCACCTTCGCCACCAACGCGGTCACCATCGGCAAGCGCCTCGGCGCAACCAGTCGCTTCTGGAACGGTGCCAGCGCCGACAAGCGTTGGACCGTTGCCGACAACTGGGGCGGAACCGCACCGGCGGCCGGCGACATTCTGGTGTTCCGCGAATTGAGCAGCGTCGTGAACTCGACCAACGATTTCCCGGCGGGCACATCCTTTGCGGGGTTGGTGCTCGATCCGGTGCTCGGCTACAACACGGCGCAGACCCTGACATTCTCCGGCAATGCCCTCACGCTGACCGGCGACATACGCGACGGCAACAGCCAAGACGTATCCGGCTCCACCAACTTCAACCTGCCCATCCAGCTGGCTGCCAACTGCGCGGTCAACGTCAACGCCCGCACCACCACTATCAACGGCGTCCTCAGCGGCAGCGGCGCTCTGACCAAGGTTGCCGGCGTCGGCACGTTAGTGCTGAGCGCCACCAACACCTTCACCGGCGGCATCACCGTCGCCGGCGGCATCCTCTCCATCGCCGACGGCGCCAACCTCGGCAGCGGCCCGTTGCGAATCCTCGGTGGCCAGGAACAACTCACCATCACCGGCCCGGCTGCGACCATCAGCAACGACCTGGTCCTCGGCGATATCAGCGGGACCCTCAATCAAGCCAGCCACAATATCACCCTGGCCACTCCTAACAATAGCGCCACCACCATTAGCGGCACCGTCAGCGGTGGCGGCCCTGCCACTATTTGGGTTTTTCAGGGCGGTGCAGCCGGGCAAAACACCGGCGCGCTCACCCTGACCGGCAGCAACACGCTAACAGGCATCATTGCTGTCGGGGGAGGTCCGCTGATTCTCGGCAATGGCAGCGCCGCCGGCTTGGCCACCATCCAGCTCAACAGCGCGCTGCCTCCTTGCGGCGCGTTGCAGTTTGCCGACTCCTACAACATAGCTAACAACATAATTATCGCCAAATCCCCGGCGGATTACATCGGCGTCGGGGCGGGCATCACTGGCGGCATCAACGGCGTCATCAGCGGCAACGGCCTGACCAAGGTGGGTGCCGGCACGCTCGCGCTCAACGGCGCGAACACCTACACCGGCATGACGACGATTGGCGTGGGCACGCTCGCGCTCAACGGCTCGATTGCCGCCGGGGTGACGGTGTCGGGCGGCACGCTCCGCGGCACCGGGGTGATTTCTGGCGCAGTGGTTAACAACAGCGGGGGAACACTGGCGGCAGGTAGCGCAACGGCCATCGGTGCGCTGACCATCAACAACACACTCACCTTGAACAGCGGCGGCACGACCCTGCTGCGCATCAACAAGACCGGGGGCGTGTTGTCCAACGATCAGGTGTGCGGCCTGGCCGGTGTGACCTACGGCGGCACGCTGGTGGTCACCAACGTCACCGGCGACACAACCGCGTTCGCCAGCGGCGACATCTTCTATCTGTTTGCCAGTTCGGGTAGCCACGTTGGCGCATTCAGCAGCCTGGTGGTTCCGCCGTTGCCCGCCGGGCTGACTTGGAACACATCCCAACTGCTGGCCAACGGCTCCATTGGGGTGAGCAGCAACTCCGACGCGCCGATGTTCAACCCGCCGGCCGGTGCCTATGTTGCGGCACAAACGGTAAGCGTCAGTTCAGCCACCCCTGGCGTGACGATTTACTATACAACGGACGGCAGCACACCAACCACCCATTCCGCCTCCGGTAACAGTCCGGTCACGATCAACGTGCCGGCCGACGCCAACCTGACCATCAAAGCGTTTGCCCGGGTCGCCGGCCTGGCGGACAGCCCGCTGGCCACGGCAAACTATCTAATCAGCAGCCCGCACAGCGGGAGCTGAAACAACCCGGCGGGCGGACTTTGGTGTGCCGCGACCAACTGGAGTGACTCGCTCATCGCCATTGGTATGAACAACACGGCTGATTTCACCGCGCTGATACTTGCCGGCAACAACACCTATATCGGCGCAGCCACCATCAATGGCGGCATCCTCCTGGTGCTTGGCACCAGCGGCACCGGCTCGGGGCAGGTCACCGGCCCGATTTTTCGCCATCGAGAGCTATCGGGTGGCCCGCTGTGAAACATTGCGCCCCCGATCCGCGTCTTAGAACCACATTATGAATGCATCATCCGTCATCGCAATCCTGGCTGCCATGGCCGGTCTGGCTAGCGCCGAAGAGGCAAAATGGGAACCCCTCTTCAATGGCAAGGACCTCACCGGGTGGACCCCGAAAATCCGCGGCTGCGAGGCCGGCGAGAATTTCCACAACACATTCCGGGTGCAGGACGGCGTGCTCAAGGTGGATTATTCCGAGTACAAGGCATGGGACAGCCGCTACGGTCATTTGTTTTATGCCAAGAAATATTCGCATTACCGGTTGCGCGCGGAGTACCGGTTTACCGGCAGCCAACTCAGCGGCGGGCCTGACTGGGCGCTGCGCAACAGCGGCATCATGATCCACAGCGAGGCGCCGCAAATGATGGAGAAAAACCAGGAGTTCCCCGCCTCGCTGGAGGTTCAGTTGTTAGGTGGCGACGGCAAGGCGGAGCGCCCGACCGGCAATCTGTGCACCCCTGGCACCCATGTGGAGATGGCGGGCAAGTTGGAGACCAGGCATTGCATCAACTCCACGTCCAAGACCTTTCACGGCGACCAATGGGTCACCATCGAAGTGGAAGTCCGTGGCAATGAGTCCATCAAGCACTTCATCAATGGCGTGGAGGTCATCGCCTACAGCAAGCCGCAGTACGGCGGCGACGCCCATGCCGAGGCGCTGGCGCAAGTGGCTGGCACCAAGATGCTAGCGGATGGATATATCTGCCTGCAATCCGAAAGCCATCCCGTGGAGTTCCGCAAGCTGGAGATCCAAGTGCTCAAACCGTGAGGGGGAATCTTCAGATCAGCACGGTGATGATTCGGCACGCTGCGGTTTGGTTAGGGATGCTGCTGGGCGCGGGCGCGGCGTGCGGCTTCGAGCTGCCGGCAACCTCGACCCAGTGCGTGGTGGGAGTGGCCGACGGGTGGACCAGTTCGCATGCCACCCTGAGTTTTCATGAGAAACGCGGCGGCACGTGGCGGCAACTCGGTGAGGCGTGGCCGGCGCGCCTCGGCAAGCACGGGCTGGTGTGGGGCCGCGGGCTCCATCCGCTGCCACGCGGTGCCAGCACCAAACGTGAGGGCGATTTTCTGGCGCCGGCCGGGGTGTTTCACATCGGCGGGGTGTGGGGCTATGCCCCGGGCATTCGCAAGCACCCGCAATTGTTCTATCATCAGGTCAGCTCGCGCGACCTGTGGATCGAGGACCCGGCGTCGCCGGACTATAACCGCCATGTGATGCTCGACCACGAGCCGGCTGGCGCCTGGGAAAAAAAGCAACAGATGAGGCAGGACGATCCGGCCCACGCGCTCAAATTGTTCATCGCCCACAATGCGCCGCCCAAGGTGGTGGCCAATGCCGGCTCATCGATTTTCTTCCATATCTGGCGGGCGGCTGGCAGCAAGCCGACGGCCGGCTGCACCACCATGGCGGAGGGCGACCTGCGCCAACTCATTGCCCGGCTCGACCCCGCCTGCCAGCCGGTCTATGTGCTGCTGCCAAAGGCGGAGTATGCCAAGTACCGCGCGGCGTGGAAATTGCCGTGAGCGCGCCGCGGCGGACACGCCCCGCGGTTTAGCGGCGCAACTACCCGAGTTGCTCCAGCAGCAGCTTGAGGATTTTGCGGGCGGAGTCGGGGATGACGGTGCCGGGGCCGAAGATGGCGGCGGCACCGTTCTGATAGAGGTAGTCGTAGTCCTGGGCAGGGATGACGCCGCCGCAGACGACCATGATATCTTCGCGGCCGAGTTTTTTGAGTTCGGCGATGAGCTGGGGCAGCAGGGTTTTGTGGCCGGCGGCGAGCGAACTCATGGCCACCACGTGGACGTCGTTTTCGACGGCTTGTTTGGCGGTTTCCTCGGGAGTCTGGAACAGCGGGCCGATATCGACGTCGAAACCCATGTCGGCATAGGCGGTGGACACCACCTTGGCGCCGCGGTCGTGGCCGTCCTGGCCCATCTTGGCGACCATGATGCGGGGCCGGCGGCCTTCGAGCGCCTCGAATTGTTTGATGAGATCGGGGATGTCTTGCATATCGCCTTGATTGCTGAATTCCTTGCCATAGACGCCGGAAATGGTGCGGATGACCGCTTTGTAGCGGCCGAAATGGGTTTCCAGCGCATCGGAGATCTCACCGAGGGAGGCGCGCGCCTGGGCGGCTTCAATGGCCAAGGCGAGCAGATTGCCCGCGCCGCCGCCGGCGCAATCGCACAGTGCCTTGAGCGTGGCCTGGCAGCGCGGTTCGTCGCGTTCGGCGCGCAACTTGTGGAGGCGCTCGATTTGGGACAGGCGCACCGCGGTGTTGTCCACGTCGAGGATGTCGATCGGGGCTTCCTGGGCGAGGCGGTACTTGTTGACGCCGACGATGGTTTCCTCGCCGGAATCAATGCGCGCCTGGCGGCGCGCGGAAGCTTCCTCGATGCGCATTTTCGGGATGCCGGCCTCGACGGCCTTGGACATGCCACCGAGTTGCTGGGCTTCCATGATATGCGCCCACGCCTTGTGGATCAGCGCGTCGGTTAGGGCTTCCAGGTAGTACGAGCCGCCCCACGGGTCGATGACGCGGCAGATCGAGGTTTCATCCTGGAGGAAGATCTGGGTGTTGCGGGCGATGCGCGCGGAAAAGTCGGTGGGCAGCGCGATGGCCTCGTCCAGCGCGTTGGTGTGCAGCGACTGGGTGTGGCCGAGGGTGGCGGCCATCGCCTCGATGCAGGTGCGCGCGATGTTGTTGAACGGGTCTTGTTCGGTGAGGCTCCAGCCGGAGGTCTGCGAGTGGGTGCGCAACGCGAGGGACTTGGGGTTTTTCGGGTTGAAGGACTTGACGATTTTCGCCCATAGCACGCGCGCGGCGCGCATTTTCGCCACCTCCATGAAGTGGTTTTTCCCTTGTGCCCAGAAAAACGACAGGCGCGGGGCAAAGGCATCGATATCGATGCCCGCGGCAATGCCGGTGCGCAGGTATTCCCAGCCATCGGCCAGGGTGTAGGCCATCTCGAGGTCGGCGGTGGCGCCGGCTTCCTGCATGTGGTAGCCCGAAATCGAGATTGAATTGAACTTGGGCATTTTCTGCGAGGTGAACTCGAAGATGTCGGCGACGATCCTCATCGATGGTTCCGGCGGATAGATATAGGTGTTGCGCACCATATATTCCTTGAGGATGTCATTCTGGATGGTGCCGGCGAGTTGTTCGAGGGTGGCACCTTGTTCGAGGGCGGTGACGATGTAGAAGGCGAGGATGGGCAACACCGCCCCGTTCATCGTCATTGAGACCGACACCTTGTCGAGCGGGATGCTGTCGAAGAGCACCTTCATGTCGAGGATCGAATCAATGGCGACGCCGGCCTTGCCGACATCGCCGACGACGCGCGGGTGGTCCGAATCGTAGCCGCGATGGGTGGCGAGGTCGAAGGCGACGGAGAGGCCCTTTTGCCCTGCGGCCAGATTGCGCCGGTAGAATGCGTTGGATTCTTCGGCCGTCGAGAACCCGGCGTATTGGCGGATCGTCCACGGCTGGAAACAGTACATCGTGGCATACGGGCCACGCAGGAACGGGGCGATGCCAGCCTGGTATTTCAGATGCTCCATGCCCGCGGTGTCCGCCTCGGTGTAAAGCGGCTTGACCGGGATTTTTTCCATGGTGTCCCAGACGATGTCGTCGATGGGCTTGCCCAGCTCGGCTTCGAGTGACTGGCACCACGCGGCATAGCTGAGGCTGGCGCTGGGGGCGGTGTAGGGGATGGTGGCGAAATTGGGGCGGCTCATGGGATTAGGACAGAAGACGTTAAGACAGCAGACGTTGAGACAGAAGGCAGAAGACAAGAGCAGGCATGATACGGCGCGGGTTCCTGATCACCTATAACTGATAACCGATAACTTTCACAGCACTCCCGCGGTGGCGAGGAGGGCGTGGTTGAGCTCGTAATTGTTAGAGCGGACGTTCACGAAGTGGTCGATGCCGGCGGCGCGCCAGGCGGCCTCGTGATCGCCCGGGGCGCCTGCGACCAGCAAGGTGAGGGCGGGCCGGGCGGTTTTGAGGGCGGTGGCGAGCGGGACGACGGCCTCCAGATAGGAGGCATCGTCGGAGGTGATGACGGCGATGGCGGCCTTGCTAGAGGCGGCGGCGGCGGCGGCGGCGGCGGGCGTCGTGAAGTCGCGGCTGCCGTCCACAGCGAAGCCGGCGGCTTCGAAGAACGAGGCGGTCCAGTCGGCGCGCAAGCGGTAGCGGCCGGACGGGCCGAGGTTGAGTTGGAGGATGGCGGGTGGGGCGCCGGTGGTGGCGGCGAAGGCGGCGGAGGCGTCACGCAGCGCCTCGTATTCCTCGGCGGCGCGGCGTTGCGGGATCGGCTGGATGGTTAGGGCGGAGGGCGTTGACGATGCCTGGCAGCCGCTGGCGAGGTCTGCGCTGGAGGCGCCGTTGATCGCGGCGGCGATGGCTTCGGTGATGAAAGCAGCTGCGCTGGGGGACGCTTGCGGCCGGAAGGCGCAACCCCTGTCGCAACTGCCGGCGGGGGCGGCTGGCGGGTGGGGGGCGGTGGCGGGTTGGGGCGTGAGTTTGGCGCCCTTGAGATCGGGATACATGTTGCTGCCGACCACTTTGTCCTTGCGCCGCCGGATGTTCTGGATCTTGGCGTTGCACACCGTCGCGACGGCGGCTTGGACGCTGCCGCTTTGCAGGCTGGCGAGGATGCCGCCCTGTGCTTCGACGTCTTGGAAAATCGCCCAGCTCTTGGCGGCGACCTGATCGGTGAGCCATTCGATATAGTTTGCGCCGCCGGCCGGATCGATGACGCGGTCCAGCCCGCATTCCTCGCGCAGGATGATGTGGATGTTGCGGGCAATGCGCCGCGAAAACGTGTCGCCGCCCCCGACCAGTTCATCGTAGGGGCCGATGTGCAGGCTGTCGACGCCGGCGACGACAGCGGCAAATGCCTCCGCAGTGACGCGGAGCATGTTGGTGTGGGCGTCGTAGGTGGTCTTGTTCCAGCGCGAGGTGCTGGCGTGGATGTGGATGTTAGGCTCGGTGACGCCGTAGCTCGCCGCGACCTTGCTCAGCAGCCAGCGCGCGGCGCGCAGCTTGGCAATTTCCATGAAGTAGTCCGAGCCGACGGCGAGGCAGAGGCGGACGTGTTGGAAGGCGGTGGCCGGGGCGATGCCGCGGGTTTGCAGTTCATCGATGTAACTGACGAGGGAGGCGATGGCGTAGCCGAGTTCCTGGGTGGCGGAGCCGCCGCCGTTGTGATAGACGTCGCCCTGGACCACGATGGTCTGGATGTGCGGCGCCTGTTCGCTGGCGAACCGGGTGAGGGCGGCGAGCTGGTCGAGGCGGCTGGCCAGGGGGTCGGCGAGGGCGCCGTGCCGGGTGAGGTCGCCGAGCGGGTCGTTGGCGAAGCAACCGCGCAGGGACTTGAGATCGAGGCCACGCTGTTGGGCGGCGGCGAAATACAGGGCGGCGACGGGAACGGCGTTAGATCCGGCACGCCAGAAACATGAGATGGCGCCGAGGTCGATGCCGGCAAGGGCGGTGTGCAGGGATGTTAGGTCTTGGAGCACCAGCCCGGAAGCGGAGGCGCCCGCGGGCTCAAGCCCGCGCTCCAGCATCGGGATGTTGAGTTCGGACTGGCCGCCGTGAAGTCCTTCCAGGGCGATGCGGTTGAATTTGGCGGGGCAGCGGGTGATGAGTTCCTGGGAGACCTCCCAGCCGCACTTGAGGAAGCCGTTGCGGTGGCTGGCGCGGACATGCGAACCGGCGCCCGGCAGGTGCTGGCGGTGCTCGAGGGTGGCGATATCTTCGCTGCGGTAGAGCGGCTGGATCGTGATATCCTCGTAAGTCTTGCTTACGAGGAGTTTCTCAAAGGAGGCGCCTTTGAGGAGTTGCTCGGCGGCTTGGTGCCATTGTTCGTAGCTGTGCTCGGGGAACTCGGCGAGCAACGGTTCGGCGGGGGCTGGAGTGGACATGGTGGAGAGAGAGGCGCAATACACACGTGAAGAACGTGCCACGCGCCGGCTATGGGTGGATAGTGCCAGATGACGGATTGTCAGGAAACGCGTCGGCGGGACGCCGACACTCCTTGGTTAGAAAGTGGCGTCGCGCATGTTGCCGGTTTCGAGGAATTTCTCGTGGAAGGCGAAGGCGGAGCGGAAGCTTTGCGGGGTGTGGCCGTTGGCGGTGAGTTTGAAGTAATGCCACAGCAGTTCGCGGTAGGAGGGATCCACGCAGTTGTCGATGACCAATGCGGCGCGCTCGCGCGGGTCCTTGCCGCGGAAGTCCGCCACGCCGTGCTCGGTGACGAGCACCTGCACCGAGTGTTCGCTGTGGTCCATGTGGGAGCACATCGGCACGATGGCGGAGATGTTGCCGCCCTTGGCGGTGGACGGGCAGGTGAAGATCGAGATGAAGGCGTTGCGGGTGAAGTCGCCCGAGCCGCCGATGCCATTCATCATTTTCTGACCGAGCACATGGGTGCTGTTGACGTTGCCGAAGATGTCGGCTTCCAGGGCGGTATTGATCGAGATGATGCCGAGGCGGCGGACGATTTCAGGATTGTTGGATATCTCCTGCGGGCGCAGCAGCAGGCGCCCTTGATAGGCTTCCAGCCGGGAGTAGATGGTTTGCAGCGTCGGGCTGGACACGGTGAGCGACGAGCCGCTGACGAAGCTGACGCGGTCGGCATTGATGAGGTCGATGACCGAATCCTGGATCACCTCGGTGTACATCTGGAAGCGGGGGATTTCCGGGTGTGCGCCGATGGCGCCGAGCACGGCATTGGCGACATTGCCGACGCCGGATTGGATCGGCAGGAACGATTTGGGGATGCGCCCGGCCCGCAGTTCGGCGGCGAGGAAGCCGGCGACGTTCTGGCCGATGCGGGTGGTGGCGTCGCTGGCCGGGGTGAAGCCCTTGATTTCATCGGGCCGGTTGGACTCGACGATGCCGACGATTTTTTTGGGGTCGACCCAGACGCGTTGGGTGCCGATGCGGTCCTCGGCATTGACCAGCGGGATGGGGCGGCGGTTGGGCGGGTTTTTCGGTTCGTAGATATCGTGGAAGCCGAGCAATTCCTTGGGATGGTAGCGGTTGACCTCGATGAGGATGCGCTTGGCTTTGGAGAGGAAGGTGGGGGCGGCGCCGACGCTGGTGGTGAGGAGGATTTTGCCGTCCACCGACACGTCGGCGGCTTCGACGATGGCCCAATCCAACTCGCCGAGAAAGCCGTAGCGGACGTATTGCGGCAGCAACGACAGATGCATGTCGAAGAAATGCGTCTTGCCGGCGTTGATGCTTTCGCGCAGGTCCTTGTCCGATTGATAGGGGGTGCGGAACTTGATCGCGTCAGCTCTGGCCAGTTCGCCATCGAGCGAGGGACCGGTCGAGGCGCCGGTGATGACGCCGACTTTGAACGGGCGGCCGGCGGCATGCTCGACGCGGGCTTTGGCGGCGATGGCGGTGGGAATGACCTTGGCGGCGCCGGCCGGGGTGAAGCCGCTGAAGCCGATGATTTCGTCGTGTTGGACGAGGGCGGCGGCCTCCTCGGCGGTGAGCATGGGATAGGTGTGTTTCATGGGTAGATCATTTCAACATGGCGAGGAAATAGCCGGCGGCGATGGCGCTGCCGATGACCCCGGCGACATTGGGGCCCATTGCATGCATGAGCAAGAAATTGGTGGGGTCGTATTGTTGGCCGACGTTGTGGGAGACGCGCGCGGCCATGGGGACGGCGGACACCCCGGCGGAGCCGATGAGCGGGTTGATCTTATCCTTGCTGAAGACATTCATCAGCTTGGCCATGAGCACGCCGCCAGCCGTGGCCACGCCGAAGGCGATGACGCCGAGGACGAGGATGCCCAGGGTCCGGGAATTGAGGAACAGATGCTCGCCATTTTCCCCGATGCCCATTTTCAAGCCGACACAGAGGCCGAGAAAGATGGTGACGACGTTGATGATTTCGTTTTGGGCGGCATGCACGAGCCGCCCGGTGACGCGGCACTCGCGCAGCAGGTTGCCTATGAACAGCATCGTCAGCAGCGGCGAGGCAGCCGGCACCACCATCACGCAAAAGGACATGACCACCACCGAAAAGATAAGTTTTTCGAGTTGGGAGACCTTGCGCAAGGTTTTCATTTTGATGGTGCGCTCCGCGGCGGTGGTGAACAGGCGCATGATCGGCGGTTGGATCAACGGCACCAGTGCCATGTAGCTGTAGGCGGCCACGGCGATGGCACCGAGCAGATCGGGGGCGAGGCGGGTGGCGGTGTAAATTGCGGTGGGGCCGTCGGCACCGCCGATCACGCCGATGGCGGCGGATTGAGGCAGATCGAAGCCGAAGAGTGGCGCGACGAGGAAGGTGCCGAAGATGCCAAGCTGGGCCGCGCCGCCCAGCAGCAGAGTGCGGGGATTGGCGATCAGCGGCCCGAAGTCCACCAGCGCACCCACCCCCAGGAATATCAAGGGCGGATAGATCTGGAGCAGGATCCCCTGATTCAGATAGTAGAACAGCCCGCCGGCCTCGAAGTTGCCGTTGATGGTGGTGGGGGGCTGCAGGATGAAGTTGGTGATGGGCAGGTTCGACACCAGCGCGCCCAGTGCGATGGGCACCAGCAGCAGCGGCTCAAAGCCTTTGACGATGGCCAGATAGAGCAGCGTGGCGACGACGAACCACATGATCACCATGGTGAACTGGATGCCGGGAAAGCCGGTGGTCTCCCAAAGTTTGTAGAGGTTGTCCATAGGATGTTGGGCGGAAAACGGTTAGCTGAGCGTGTAGAGGGCTTGGTCCTCGTCAACCGCATCACCCACTTTGACGTGAATCGCGGTGACGGTGCCATCGGTGGGGGCGTTCATGGCGGTGTACATCTTCATCGCCTCCAGCGTGATGACCGTGTCGCCCGCCTTGACTTTGGTGCCGACCGGCACATCCAGCGCCTTGACGATGCCGGCCAGCGGGCTGGTGACGGCGCCCGGGGCGGCGGCGGTTTTGGCGGCGGGTTTGGGCGCGGTGACCGGAGCGCCGGCGGCGGCGGCACGCACCGGTTGGACGAACGATGCCGGGCTGGCGGGTTCCTCGCTATCGAGGCGTTCGACGGTGACATCGTAGGATTTTCCTTCAACGGTGATGCGGAGATGTTTCATGATGGGGTTGGTTGGTTGGCAGTTATCGGTTAACTAAAGGGAGAACAGGGAGTCAGCGGATCCGGTGAGAGGTTAGAACCGACTGGCGGCCGGCCTTTTCCCAAGTGGAATCCTGTGATTTGATGGAGATGATCTTGTGGTCCTTGCCGAGAATGGCATCGACCGCCGCGGCGATTACGGCGACGGTTGCCGGCGGGATCGCGCCGGCAACGTGCGGCTGGTCCGCAGCCGGGGCGGCCGCGGGCGCCAGCGCGGCCGCGGCGGGCATGAAACGATGGACCAGAAATGCGGTCAACTCGCAGACGCCCCAGAGGACGGCGAGGGTGATCATGACCATTAGCATGCCCGTGAGGTGGGGCATGGCACTCCAGAAGGTCTCCACACTGGTGGCGGCGAGGATGGGCGGAAGGGACATGGTTGTGTTAGAGTGGGATGTTGCCGTGTTTCTTGGGGGGGCGGCTTTCCTGCTTGTTCATGATGCCACGGAAGGCCAGGGCCAAGGTCGAGCGGGTCACTGCGGGGTCGATCACATCGGTGATCATGCCATTGCTGGCGGCCTGATAGGGCGAGGAGAACTTTTCGCTATAGGCTTTGCGCAGTTCCAGTTCGAGGGCCACCGGATCCTTGGCTTCCTCGAGTTCCTTTTTGTAGAGCACCTTCATCGCGCCTTGCGCGCCCATCACGGCGATTTCCGCGGTGGGCCAGGCGAACACGAAGTCCGCACCCAGGTCGGTGGGGCACATGGCGAGGTAGGCGCCGCCGTACGCCTTGCGGCAGATCAGGGTGATCTTCGGCACGGTGCCGGAGGCCCAGGCAAACAACATCTTGGCGCCATGGCGGATGATGCCGCCGCGTTCCTGGGCCAGGCCGGGCATGAAGCCGGGGACGTCGACCATCGAGAGAATCGGGATGGAGTAGATGTTGCACACCCGGATGAAGCGCGCGGCTTTGTCCGACGCGTCGATATCGATGCAGCCGGCCTTGACGGTGGGTTGGCTGGCGATGATGCCGATGACGAGGCCTTCGAGGCGGGCGAAGCCGATGAGGATGTTGGGGGCGAAATCGGGCATGATTTCAAACCAACTGCCGGGGTCCATGACCCGCTCAATGACTTGCTGCATGTCGAGCGGGGACTTTTGATCCGCCGGGATGATGTCGTGCATGAGCGGATCTTCGACGAGCTCGATCTGCTCGTTCATGCGATGCGGCGGATTGCTTAGATTGTTAGACGGGAGGTAGTCCAGGAGGCGTTTGCAGAGGGCGATGGCATGGGTATCGTCGTCAGCGATGAGGTGGATGTTGCCGCTGATCTGGGCGTGGGCGTCGGCGCTGGCGAATTGGTCCAGCGAGGCGGTCTGGCCGGTGGCGGCGCGGATGACGTCGGGACCGCAAATGAACATGTTGGCGTTCTTGCGGGTCATGATGATGAAGTCGGTTAGCGCGGGCGAATAGGCGGCGCCACCGGCGCAGGGCCCGGCGATGATGGAGATTTGGGGCACCACGCCGGAGGCCAGCACGTTGCGGAAGAAAATCTGGCCATAGCCGGAGAGGGCCTCGATGCCCTCTTGGATGCGGGCGCCGCCGGAATCGTTGATGCCGACCACCGGCATGCCGGCTTTGATGGCGAAATCGAGCAGGTCACAGATTTTTTTGGCGTGGATGGCGCCCACCGCGCCGCCGCCGACGGTGAAGTCCTGGGCGAAGGCCGCGACCTGGCGGCCATCGACCACGCCGGTGGCGCAGACCACGCCGTCGCCGGGCATTTTGCGTTTTTCGAGGCCGAAGTTGGTGCAGGAATGGTGGGCGTGCATGCCGAACTCGATGAAGGCGCCTTCATCGAAGAAGATGGCGAGGCGTTCGCGGGCGGTGAGCACGCCTTTTTCGTGGCGTTTTTCAATGCGAGCTGCGCCGCCGCCGTCGAGGGCTTCCTTTCTGCGCAGGTTGAGGCTCTCCATGAGTGCTGGGTCGATGGCCATGAGGGGTGGGGGTGGGGTGTTGGGGAATTGGGGGTTGGAAAAAACTCAATGCTGGGCTTGGCAGAACTCGGTGAGCACGCCGAAGGTGGATTTCGGATGGAGAAAGGCCACCAGCTTGTCGGCGGCACCGGTAAACGGGACCTCATGGATGAGGCGGGCGCCGCCGTCGCGGGCCTGGCTGAGCTGGCCGAGGATGTCGTCGGTGGCAAACGCGATGTGGTGGATGCCGGGGCCGTTTTTCTCGAGGAACTTGGCGATCGGGCTGTCATCGGAGGTTGGTTCGAGCAGTTCGAGATGGACCTCGCCGGCGGCGAAAAACGCGGTGCGCACTTTTTGTGATTCGACTTCTTCGCGGCCCTCACACTTCAAGCCGAGCACGGCCTCGTAGTAGGGGATGGCTTCATCGATAGATCTGACGGCGATGCCGAGGTGGTCGATTTTGGTGATCATGGTGGCGGGCGGGTGGCTAGGGGGGTGACGCGGCTGAGTATGGGGTGGGCGGATCCGCTTGGCACTGCGGGGAGTTGCTAAGACTGCGCATATTCTGCCTTTGTTGCAAGTTTCCCGGCAAGGTGGTGAGCGGGTAGGGACCGTATTGTCAATGGTGTTGTTTGAATTTTTTTTCCAGGTTTTGACAGGCGGGGGAAACCGGGTATGCTGCGGCGCGTTCCGCGATGCGGGACAGCCCCCCCACAGACCATGAGCGACACGACCAAAGAACAACATCCGTTTCAAGCCGAGATCCGACAACTGCTGGATCTGGTGGTGCATTCGTTATACACGGACAAGGAGATTTTTCTGCGCGAGCTCATCTCCAACGCATCGGATGCGATGGAACGGCTGCGCCACATCGAGGCGACCGAGAAGCAGGTGCATGAGCCCGGGCTGCCGATGGAGATTCACCTCACCACCGATGAGACCGCCAGAACACTGACCATCGCCGACCACGGCATCGGCATGACGCGGGAGGAATTGGTGAAGAACCTCGGCACCATCGCCCACTCGGGGACCAAGGCGTTTTTGGAGGCGATCAAGACCGGCGGCGGCACGCCGGGCAAGCTCATCGGCCAGTTCGGGGTGGGGTTTTACTCGGCGTTCATGGTGGCCGACGAAGTGCGGGTGTACACCCGGAGTTGGCGCGCCGACGGCGAGGAACTGGTGTGGACCAGCGACGGCGCCAGCGGCTATCAGCTAGAGGAGCTGCCCGGCCAGGCGCGCGGGGTCAAGGTGGTGCTGCACTTGAAGGAGGAGCAGGCCGAGTATGCCGGCGAAGCGCGGGTCAAGGGCTTGATCGAGACCTATAGCAATTTCGTGGGCTTCCCGATTTTCCTCAATGGCAAGCGCATCAACGAGGTCGAGGCGCTGTGGTTGAAAAGCAAGGCGGACATTTCGGAGGAGCAATACAAGGCGTTCTATCAATTTGCCGGGAAGGCGTTTGATGAGCCGGCCTATCGGTTGCATTTCAGTGCGGACGCGCCGCTGGCGATTCACGCGCTGATGTTTGCGCCGAGCGAAAACCCGGAGCGCATGGGCTTCGGCAAGGTCGATGGCGGGGTGGCGCTGTATTGCCGCAAGGTGTTGATCGATGAGGATCCCAAGGGGCTGTTGCCCGAATGGCTGCGCTTCATGAAGGGGGTGGTCGATAGCGCCGATTTGCCCTTGAACATCTCGCGCGAAACCATGCAGGACAGCGCGCTGGTGCGCAAACTTAACAGCGTGCTGAGCAAACGCGTGATCCGGATGTTTGAAAAGGCGGCCGAGGCCGAACCGGAGAAATACCGCGCCTTCTATCGCAAGTTCGATCGCTTCTTCAAGGAAGGCATCGCCACCGACTATGCCAACCGCGCGGCGTTGGCCAAGCTGTTGCGCTTTGAATCGTCTCTAACCGAGCCCGGCGCGCTGTGCGGCTTCGCCGACTATGTCTCGCGCGCCAAGGACGGCCAACAGGAGATTTACTATCTGGCAGGGCCGGGCCGCGACAGCCTCGAGAGCAGCCCGTACGTGGAGGCCTTCAAGGCGCGCGGCATCGAGGTGATCTTTTTCACCGAGGTGGTGGATGAATATGTGGTCGACTCGCTGGGCGAATTCGAGGGCAAAAAGCTGGTGTCGATCCGGCATGCCGGGTTGCAGATGGACGATTACGCGGCGGCCGCGGGCGACTCGCTCGATGCGGCGCAAACCGCCGCCCTGTGCGCGTTTCTCAAAGAGGAATTGGGCGGGCGGGTGGCCGCCGTGGCCAGCGGCAAGCGGCTGGTGGACAGCCCGGTCATCGCGCTGGTGCCGGCCGATGGGCTCAGTCCGCAGATGCGCCAGATGATGCGGGCCATGGATGAGAACTATAAGGACGAGCTCACAGTGGAGCTCGAGATCAACCCGCGCCACCCGTTGCTGCGCAAGTTGGCCAGCGCCAAGGACAACAATCCGGAGCTGGCCAAACTCGTCGCCCGCCAGTTGTTCGACAACGCCCTGATCGCCGCCGGGCTGTTGGATGACGCCCGCGAAACCGTCAGCCGCATGAACACGCTGATGGAAAAAGCGCTGGGCTAGGCGCGCGCCGCCCCGCTCAGGCGCGCCCGTCGAGGGCGACGTAACTGCGCGGGGTCGGCCCGGTGTAGATTTGGCGGGGGCGGGCGATGCGGCTGTCGGGGTCTTCCATGACTTCCTTGAAGTTGGCGATCCAGCCGGGCATGCGGCCGATGGCAAACATCACGGTGAACATGTCCATCGGAATGCCGATGGCACGCATGATGATGCCACTGTAGAAATCGACGTTGGGATAGAGTTTGCGCGAGATGAAGTAGTCGTCGTGCAGGGCGATTTCCTCGAGTCTCTTGGCGATGTCGAGCAAGGGGTCGGACTTGTGCAATTGGGCGAGCACCTTGTCGCATTGCTCCTTGATGATGACGGCGCGCGGGTCGAAATTTTTGTAGACGCGGTGGCCGAAGCCCATCAGGCGGCGGTTGCCGGTTTTGTTCTTCACCTCGGTGAGGAACTTGCTGCCATCGTCACCTTCGCGGTGGATTTCCTCGAGCATCTCGAGCACGGCTTGGTTGGCGCCGCCATGCAGCGGGCCCCACAGGGCGCAGACCCCGGCGGCGGCGGAGGCAAACAGGTTGGCGCGGCTGGAGGCGACCATGCGCACCGTGGCGGTGGAGCAGTTTTGCTCATGGTCGGCGTGGAGCAAAAAGATCAGGTCGAGGGCGCGGACGATTTCGGGGTTGAGCTCGAGGTCCTCGTTGGGCATCGAGAACATCAAGTGGAGGAAGTTCTCGGTGTACTTGAATTTGGATTTTGGATAGATGACGGGCAGGCCGTGGGCCTTGCGGTAGGAGAAGGCGGCGATGGTGCGGACTTGGGAGACCAGGCGAGCCGCGTGGTGGGGGAAGCGCTCCTGGCGGTTTTTGCCGCTCACCATGTTGGGATAATAGGAGGAGGCGGCATTGATCATGGCCGAGAGGATGGCCATCGGGTGGGCCGAGGGCGGGAAGCCTTCGAAGTGGAAGCGCATGCCCTCGTGGAGCATTTGGTTGTCGGTGAGCAGGGCGGAGAATTCCGCCAATTGCGCGGCGGTGGGCAGTTCGCCGTAAATGAGCAGATAGGACGTTTCGACGAAGGTGCTCTTGGCGGCGAGTTCGGCGATGTCGTAGCCGCGGTATTGGAGGATGCCTTTTTCGCCATCGATGAAGGTGATGGCGCTTTTGCAGGCACCGGTGTTGCCGTAGCCCGGATCGAGCGTGATGCAACCGGTCTTGTCGCGCAAGGTGGCGATATCGATGCCGACTTCGCCTTCCGAGCCGACGACGATGGGGAGTGCCAGACGTTTGTTGTCAATGATGAGTTCCGCTGTGCCAGTCATACGCGCGGAATATAGGCACACTTCCGTAGGCAGGGCCAGAGGGAATCGCCGATCTTTGCAGATTTGCTGAAAATAGCGGCGTTTTTTGCGGTGCGGGGGCGAAAAGCGCCCAAGGTAAGGGAATTGGAGGATTTATTCGGGATTTCCCTGGGTGATTGGTGTTGAATGTGGCGGCCCGGGCAGAGAATATGCGTTGTTTTTTCCGTGCGGCTGTCCAGCGCCGCCGGATTTTCCAATTTAGCCACCACACCCCATGCAACCTGTCACATTTAATAACACTGTTTTGCGCGATGGTCACCAATCGCTCGCCGCCACCCGCATGAGCACCGCGCAAATGCTGCCAGCCGCCCCCATCCTCGATGAGATGGGTTTCAGTGGTCTGGAGACCTGGGGCGGCGCGACCATCGATGCCTGCCTTCGCTACCTCGGGGAAAACCCCTTTGAGCGGTTGCGCCAGCTCAAGCAAGCCGCCCCGCGCACCCCGCAAATCATGCTGCTGCGCGGCCAGAACATCGTGCAATACACCAGTTTCCCCGACGACGTGGTGGAGGCCTTTGTGCGCGCCAACGCGGCGGCCGGGCAGGATGTGTTCCGGATTTTCGATGCGCTCAACGACACCCGCAATCTGACCACCGCGATCAAGACGGTGCTGGCTTGCGGCAAGCACGCGCGCGGCGAGATTTGCTACACCACCAGCCCGGTGCATACCATTGAGGCGTTTGTGGCCATGGGCGTGGAGCTGGAAAAAATGGGCTGCCATTCCATCGGCATCAAGGATATGTCCGGCATCATCGCGCCACGGGTGGCCTTTGACATGGTCACCCAATTGAAGCGCCGCGTCGGCCTGCCCATCACCCTGCACACCCACGACACCGCCGGGCTCGGCGCCGCCTCCTACCTGGCGGCAATCGATGCCGGGGTCGATGCCGTGGAAACTTCGATCAGCCCCTTTGCCAATGGCACCGGCCAGCCCGACACGGTGCGCATGCTCGCCCTGCTCCATGGCCATCCGCGCTGCCCGCAGTTCGATCCGGCCAAGCTGCAGGAACTGCGCGTGTATTTTGAGGATGTCTACAAGCAGCTGGGCAAATTCACCAGCCCGGCTAACGAGCGGGTCGACTCCGACATCCTGATTTTCCAGGTGCCCGGCGGGATGCTCTCCAACTTCCGCAACCAGCTCGCCGAGCAGGGGATGGCCGACAAGTTCGACGATGTTGTTAGGGAGATCCCGGTGGTGCGTGAGGCGCTCGGGTGGATTCCGCTGGTCACCCCGACGTCACAGATTGTCGGCACCCAGGCGATGATGAACGTCAAGTTCGGCCGCTGGAAAATGATCTGCCAGCCGGCACAGGACATCGCCCTCGGCAAATACGGCAAGGCGCCCGGACCGATTAATCCGGAGGTGCTGCGCCAGGTGGTGAAACAAAGCGGCCAGCAGGTGGTGACCGAGCGGCCGGCGAATTTGCTGGCTCCGGCGATGGCGGGTCTGCGCCAGCAATGCGCGGCCAAGGGCCTGCCCGGCGACGATGAGACCGTGGTGTTGTTTGCGATGTTCCCGCAGCAGGTGGAGGCTCTCGCCAAGGGCACCGCCGCCGCACCCGCCGCGCCAGTCGCCGCACCCGCCGCTGCACCCGCCGCCACTGCGCGTGCCGCGGCCGCCGCCGCCGCCCCGGCACCTGCTGGCAGCGGCAGGCACATGGTGCTCAATATCAATGGCGGCCACTATGAGGTGACGGTCGAAAAAATGGACTGAGGCGCGGCGTCACTGCCGCGAGCTGATCGACGTCCTGCCGGGGCGCTCGAGTTCCTCCAGCGCCGCACGGCGATGCCAAGCTGCGGCGGCATGGCGGCATGAGTCCGGGGGGAACAAGGGCTCCTGGAGTCCGGCCAGGGTGCTGCGCCCCCCCGATCCCGGTTGGGTTGGCCACCGCGGCCACTGGCGGTCACTTCATGATAGCCAGCCTGAAGATAAGTTAATGAAATGCGAATATTCCCTGGTATAACTATCACCGTGTCCCGGATTTTGATAATGGCAGCTACTTGATTCCACCCTGTTCGAGCCGCTCTTTGGCATTGGCATGCGCGGCCACACTAAACACCCCACCCTAACAGCCATGAAACATATCACACTGGAGCCCGCGGTGAATGCCGATACAGACCGTCTAGCCGACTTTGTTATTTTCACCCAAAGAAGCTGTGTCCTGAACCTGACAACGGAGCTCAGCAAGGAAAGCATCTCGTTTCCGCAGTTTTTCCTCCTCGCCTATCTTTCCGGAGGAGACTATCTAACCATGTCGGATATCGCGAAGAAAATGGGTCACTCGACCGCGGCCGCCACCGGCCTGATCGATCATCTGGAAGACCTGGGCTATGTTGAGCGCAAGCACGCTGAGGATGACCGCCGTAAGATTATGGTGCGCATCACCCCGAAGGGTGTTGCGTTGGTCGGCAGGATGCGCTCCGAGATTGCCAACGATCTTGCGGGCATTCTTGCGGGCATGGATGAGAACCCGGCGGAAAGCGGCGCACGGCCCTCCCTTACTCCCGACCTCAAATACGCGCTTTGACCGCGGGGGAGGGGGGGCGGTTAGCGGAGCGCGGCGAGGTCGATGCAGCGCCCGCCGTCGCGCCGCGATTGCTCTGCGGCAAAGCCGATGAGGTGGCTCTCAAACCAACCTTCGCGCGCGAAGGTGGCCCCGGCGGGGGTGCCGATCAGGTGGTCAAGCGAATCGATCAAGCCGAAATCGCCGCCGCCGTGGCCATGGTAGCCTTCGGCGGTGAGTGCCGGCACCGGACGGTCTGAGTCACCCCGCTGGCGTGCTGGCGGAACCAGAGTTGCGCGCCCTGCGGACCATCGCTGCGCTCCGGCCCGCCCCGC
Organism: Akkermansiaceae bacterium; assembly: GCA_903934285.1. Taxonomy (GTDB): domain Bacteria; phylum Verrucomicrobiota; class Verrucomicrobiia; order Verrucomicrobiales; family Akkermansiaceae; genus Luteolibacter. The sequence goes on from CAIZNN010000027.1 coordinate 38,842, forward strand.
AGCACACCCTTGGTGCCACGGTTCGACGCCCTCGGTGGCGTGGATGGTGATCAAGTCGCCGAGTTTGCCCGAGTCAACAAACTCGCGCACGGTCCGATAAAACGGCGTGTGGCGCAGGACGTAGCAAAGGATGACGCGCCGGTCCTGGGCGCGGGCCGTGGCGAGAATGGCCCGGCACTCGTCGAGGGTGCTGGCGGCCGGCTTTTCTAGCAACAAATGGTAGCCGTGTTCGAGCGCGCTTAGCGCCGGGCCGGCATGATCGCGGTCCTGGGTGGAGATGACGGCGACATCCGCCAGGCGGCCCGTGGCGAGGGAAAGCATAACGCGGCCCAGAATCGCCGAAACACCCGCGGCTGCAGGCCGAAACCACGGCAAGTCCCGCTCCTGCTCCCGCTCCGGCCGCCGGGCCACACCTCGGCCACCTCACAGTTCCTGATCCCGGTGGCAAATGCTTTGGCACATTTGCGCGCGGTGCGCGGGCTTGCTCGCTCACTTCCGCGTCTTTTCAAAGCCGGGGTCAGGAAGTCTGCTCCTTGTGCCCGGCAGCACTCATGGGCGGGGGAACCCCGCGGGAGCGCCTCATGCCCGCGACCAGCGGCGCACTTCAAAGGTCGGGTGGCGTTCCACAACCTCAGACATCGGGAACTGCGCCTCATACTCCGGAAACCGCGTGTCGCCCGCATGCCTCTCAACCACATGACTTACTAACAAGTCCGCCAGCTGCGGCAGGAACGCCTGATAGATCTCGGCGCCCCCGATGATGAACACCTTGCCGTCCAGCCCGGGCAGGCCCGCCAGTTCTGCCGGCGCGTGAATCACCTCCACCCCTGCCGCCGACCAGTTAGGATCGCGAGTCAGCACGATGTTGCGCCGCTGTGGCAGCGGCCGGCCCAGCGATTGGTAGGTCTTGCGCCCCATCACGACGGGATGGCCGGAGGTGGTCCGCTTGAAAAACGCCAGATCCTCCGGCAGGTGCCACGGCAGGGTGCCGGCACGTCCGATCACCCGCTCCGGCGTCATCGCCACAATCGCTGTCAGATGCATCGCCATGATCCGCTCACACCGCCACCGCCGCCTTGATCGCCGGTTGTGGGTCGTAGTTGTCGAGACGGATGTCGTCGAAGGTGAAGCCGTCAATGTCGGTCACCAGCGGGTTGAGCCACAGCGTCGGCAGCGGCCCAGGCTCGCGGGCTAGCTGGAGGTTGGCCTGTTCGAGATGGTTGGAGTAGAGGTGGACGTCGCCGAAGGTGTGGATGAACTCGCGCGCCTCGTAGCCGCAGACGTGGGCCACCATGCGGGTGAGCAAGGCATACGAGGCGATGTTGAAGGGCACTCCCAGAAACAAGTCGGCGCTGCGCTGATAGAGCTGGCAGGACAGCCCGGGGCGCCCGCCGTCGCGCGGTTCGTGCACATAGAACTGAAACAGCAAATGACAGGGCGGCAGCGCCATTTGATGGAGCTGGCCCACATTCCAAGCCGACACGATGTGGCGGCGCGAATAGGGGTTTCCTAACAATTCGTCGATCAGCAGGTGGATCTGGTCGACGGTGCGGCCTTGCGGCGTGGGCCAGGCGCGCCATTGTTGGCCATAGATGGGTCCGAGTTCGCCCTGCGCGTCCGCCCATTCATCCCAGATGGTCACGCCGTTGTCCTTGAGGAAGCCGGTGTTGGTATCGCCGCGCAGAATCCACAGCAGTTCATAAACGATGGAGCGCAGGTGCAGCTTCTTGGTGGTCAGGCAGGGGAAACCCTCGCGCAAATCGTAACGCAGTTGGCGGCCGAACACGCCCAGCGTGCCGGTGCCCGTCCGGTCGGAGCGCACTTCGCCGTGAGCCAGCACGTCCCGCATCAAATCAAGATAAACTCTCATGGCAGAAAGTAGGCAGAAAGCCGCCCGCCTTTCAAGCGCAAACGAGCGAACTGGCCAATTCCCCGGTGGTTTGGTGCCGGCCCGGCTGGCCCGTCATCTGCTTGTCCCACTAGACACCTGACAATTCCCGCTCACCCGATAGACGCGGTCGCCGGGGCGGACCGCGGCGGCCAGGGCGACGGCGACCGCTTGGCCGCGCCGGGCGGTGGTCACCGCTTGGTGCTCGATTTGGATGGATTGGACGCGGATGCGGATCACGCCGGTGGTGGGGCCTTGGATGAGCAGTTCGTCGCCCAGGGCAAACTCGTTGTCACAGACGCGGATCTCCACCGCGCCTGCCTGGCGGTAGAATTTGACGACTTCGCCGACGTGGAGCTTTTTGTTGGAGGCCTGGTTATTGGGTACGCCGCTCCATTGGTCGAGCGGGCGGCCCATGTAAAACCCCGGCGCCAGGCCGCGGTGATAGACGCCTTCGAGTTCGCGCATCAGGGTGGCCTTGAGTTGTTGGAATTGCGCTTGGAAGCCGCGGCGGCGGCGGTGGGCAAAATGGAAATCCACGGCGCGGCGGTAGGCGGCGGTGACGCTGCTGACGTATTCGGGCGCGCGGCCGCGGCCTTCGAGCTTGAGGCTGCTGACGCCGGCCTCGAGCAAGTGTTCGATGAACGGGAGGGTGCAGAGGTCTTGCGGGCTGAGCAGATAGTTGTCGCCCATGCGGAAGGCGACGTCGCCCTCGGTGCCGTTGATTTGATAGGGCCGGCGGCACGGCTGGGTGCACTGGCCGCGGTTGGCTGATTTGCCGACGGTGAACTCGGACATGAAGCAGCGGCCGCTGATGGCAACGCACATCGCGCCATGGGCAAAGACTTCAAGTTCAATCTTGGCTGCATCCGCGCCGAGCAGTTTGCCGAGGTGGCGGCGCAGGCTGCGCAGTTGCGCCAGCGTGCACTCGCGGGCGAGCACAAAGCGCCGGATGCCAAAGCACCGGTAGAAGGCGGCAAGGCTTGCGGAGTTGGCGACCGACATCTGGGTGGATAGAAACACTGGCAGACCACGGGCGGTGGCCGCCTCAATGACCGCCATGTCCCAACAAATCACCGCGTCGACGCCGGCGGTGGCGGCCGCATCGAGAAGGCGCCGGACGCGGGCAAGCTCGTTTTCGTAAATGATGGTGTTGAGCGCCAGATAGGCGCGCACTCCTGCCTGCCGGCAGGTCGCCACCATCCGCGGCAACTCGGCCGCGCGGAAATTGTTGGAA
>CAIZNN010000028.1 GCA_903934285.1 Akkermansiaceae bacterium
GCCCTAACTGGTCGGTCAAACCCGGCGAGGCCTTCGCCGCGTTCCGCACCTTCGAAATCCTCAACGACAGCAGCGAGCGCGAACGCTTCTTCCTCGCCCAGCGCCAATTCTATAAGAAACTCGCCCCGCAAAGCACCGAACGCCAGGCCACCGTCGTCGCGCCCAATGCCACCGAACTCGGCACCCTCGGCCCTTTGATCGACCAAATGGCCGAACTCGGGTTCGAGTTCCTGCAAGCGCCGGGATTCACCGGCTCGTTCCAACATTCCGACGCGTCGCCGGCCAATATCAACCGCATGAAGCTCGTCTGCGACTATGCCAAAACCAAGGGCATCCGCGTCGGCGCCTACGAACTCATGATGGCCTCCCGCGGTTGGGGCTCGCGCCAGGACAACTTCAATTGCATCGACCCGGCCAGCAAGCAGCCGGGCAGCATGTTCGGCCAAAGCGCCTGTGGCGCCAGCGCCTGGGCCGACATGTATTGGACTAACATGTGGAAGACCATCGAGGGCGCCGGCATGGGCGCCTTCACCCCCGACGGCCCGTATCACGGCGATTGCTGCGCCGCCACCGACCATCCGCATCACAAAGGGTTGGCAGATTCGCAGTGGGCGCAGTGGCAATGGATGTGCCAGGTGTTCCACGAAGGCCAGCGCCGCAATTTGTTCCTGCCCGTGCCCGATTGGTATTTCCTCAACGGCCAGACGTCCACCAGCATGGGCTTCCGCGAGGCCGTCGATAACATCGATATCGTCCTGCAAACCCTCATCTGCCGCCAATATGTCTTTGACGGCACCTGGCACAAGACCGCCAGCATGGGCGGAGTCAACGTCAACACCCGCGTGCTCCCAGGCGGCATGGAGCAGAGCCTCGATAAGTACGAGCGCCAGTTCTTCGGCCTGCTGGCCTCCGGCGCCGCCGTGTCGATTACCTGCCACCGCCTCTATGACGGACCTAACAGCCAGGCGATGCTCAAGAAGTGGATGGATTGGTACCGCCGCTACCGCGCCATCATCCAGGGCGACATCATCCACCTGCGCCGCCCCGACGGCCGCGACCTCGACTACTACCTGCACGTCAATCCGTCTAACAAGGAGAAGGGGATGTTGCTGGTGTTCAACCCGCTCAACGAGGTGGTAACGAGGGAACTCACTGTGCCGCTCTATTACACCGGGCTGAGCGCCAGCGCGCGGATTCGCGAACAGGAAGGCCAGCCCAAAACCTATCAGCTCGACCGCGGGTTCAACGTGCGCGTGCCGCTCTCGATCCCGGCCAACAGCTACAGCTGGTTCATCATCGAATAGCGAGGCGTCGCCTCAGACCCACGACGACAAGACGCAAGACGCAAGACGAAGAATTTGACCTGACCACAGCACCGTGCCGGTTTCAAGGACTCCAGGCGGAGTTTTCGTTGCGGCTCAAACACTCTCTCACCCACTCCAAGAATATAACATCCACGCAACCACCATGATCGCTACCCCAAAGAAAAACGTGCCTCACCCGCCGCGTTGCCGCCGCAGTCTCGTGGCCGGCGCTGCCTTGATTCTGGCACCGCTCGCCGCACTGGGCGCCGCACCACCCGTGGCCGGTCCGCCCGCCAAGCCCGCCGCGCCCGCCGCGCCCGCCGCGCCCGCCGCGTTGGCGTGGCCGGATGCGAGCCGGCCCGAGACCAAGCCGTGGACGTGGTGGTGGTGGCATGGCAGCGCCGTGACCAAGGCCGACATCACCGCCAACCTGGAAGCCTTGCAACGCAGCGGCATCGGCGGCGTCTCCATCGTCTGCTTGCTCGACGTGCGTGATGAGCAGGCCGTCAAACTCCGTTATCTGTCCAAAGAGTGGATCGAAGCGGTCGCCCATGCCGTGCGCGAGGCCCACCGCCTGGGCATGGACGCGGATATGTCGCCGGTGTCCGGCTGGGCTCTCGGCGGGCCCTGGGTCAAACGCGAGGACGCCTGCTCGCAGGTGGATGTGACGCGTGTCCCGTTGGCGGATTGTCAGAAAAATGGCATGCGCATCGCGAGTTTCGCAAACGACAAGCCCGGCACGCCGCAACGGCGTGACCTGGCCGCGGTGATGGCGCAAGCCGCGGACGGGACCATGGTGGACGTGACCGCCAAAGTGGATGACGAGGGGATTCTGCGGTGGACCGCGCCGGCAGGGGAGTGGACGCTCTTTACGGCCATGGCTCGCGTCGGCAGTTCCCGGGTGCGCATGCCCACCCCGGATGGCGACGGCTGGGTGGTTGACCATCTCTCAGCCAAGTCGGTGAAACGATATTTTGAACCCTTCGACAAGGCGTTTGCGCAGGTGGACCGCGGTGACCTGCCGCGCGCCTTTAACAACGATTCCTGGGAGATTCACTTGAATTGGACGCCCGGGTTGTTAGATGAATTCGCCAAGCGCCGCGGCTACGATCTGCGCCAGCAACTGCCCGCCTTCGCCGGCCAGGGCGCGCCCGACCTGGTCTCCCGCGTCGCCTGCGACTACCGCCAGACCGTCGCCGATTTGATGCTCGACGCCTTCACCGCGACCTTCCACGAGTGGGCGCAGAGCCATGGCCGGCGGATCATCGGCGAGGCCATCTTTGAGCCCGGTAACGAACTCGACATCAATGCCCTCTACGACATCCCGCAAGTCGACATGGGCGGGCCGCTGAGTTGGCACTTTCCCAATGGCGATTACTCCACATATCATTTGTTCCGGCGTGCGAAAACCGCGGCCTCGCCCGCCCACATCCTCGGCAAGCCGCTCATCTCCTCCGAAACCCTCACCGTGATGGGACCCATCCTTGACACGCCGCTCGAACAGGCCAAGGAGAAAATCGACTATGATCTGGTCGGCGGCATCAATCACACCATGTTCCATGGCATCACCTATTCGCCGGTCAGCGCCCGCTGGCCGGGCTGGTTGTTCTATGCCGGCACCCATCTCGGACCGTTCAATCCGATGTGGCGACAGGGCAAGGCGTTCTGCGATTATGTCGCGCGCTGTCAGTCGTTCCTGCAGACCGGGCGCCCCGATGCCGATGCGCTGGTCTACTTTCCCATCTTCGACTTGTGGTCGCAACGGCAGACCGGTGGAGTGTCGCCGCCCGGCACCATCCCTCCCACTGACACCGATGACTATCCCGGCCCGGTCGCGGCCGCCCAGCTTTGGCGCGCCGGCCATGATTTCGATTTCACCAGCGACAGGTTGTTAGAATCGCTGCGGGTCGTCGATGGGCGCCTGGTGGCGCCAGGGACCTGCTACCGGGCACTGGTGGTCAGCGGATGCCGCCTGATGCCGGCGGAAACCTTGGAACGCATCGTGAAACTGGCTAGCGACGGCGCCACGGTGATCTTGCAAGGTCAACTGCCCGCGGATGTCCCTGGCCTCGGTCAACTCGATGCGCGCCGCGCCCGCTTCCAAGCCGCCTTGGCCAGAATCGAGGCGGCAAAGAATGCCGCCGACGCATCGGGCACCGGACGCCTTGACAAGGGACGGATCGTCTTTGCCGACGACCTGATAGCGGCCGTGGCCCAAGCCGGCATCCGCCGCGAAGTCATGACCGATTCCGGGCTGCGCTATACCCGCCGCCACGACGCCGAGGGCACCACCTATTTCATTGCCAATCCCGCCAAGAACCGCCGGGTCGATGGCTGGGTGCCGGTGGCCGCCAGCGGCGAAGCTGCGGCCATTTTCGATCCCATGACCGGCACGCTCGGCGTGGCCGGATTCCGCAAAACCGCCGAGGCTGGCGCTTCAGTGCGTCTGCAACTCGAGCCGCGCGAATCGCGCATCGTCAGGGTCCTCCACGCCGCGGCCAGCGGCCCCGCGTGGCCGTATTTGGCTCCGGCCGGAGCCCCAATCCCCCTGACCGGCCGCTGGGACGTGCGCTTTCTCGAGGGGGGCGAAACCATCCCGCATGCCGAAACCATCGATCAGCTGGCATCATGGACTGAGTGGAAATCCGATCAGACGGCAGCCTTGCGGGCATTCTCCGGGGTGGCCTGCTACACCTTGCGCTTCCCCACACCCCAAACCACGGCCGACGCCTGGGCCATCGATCTCGGCACCGTCTGCCACACCGCCCGGGTGCGCCTCAACGGCAAGCCGCTCGGCGACTTGTTCTGCAACCCGATGCGCGTGCTGACGAAAACTCTCGCTCAAGACGCCCCCAATCTGCTGGAGATTGAGGTCGCCAATGCTCCGATCAACCGCGCGGCCGACCTCGACATCCGCGCCATTCCCTGGCAGAAAATCATGGGCGAGGATGCCAAGTCGTTCACCATCGGCGATTTCCTTTTCCCATGGACCAAGAAGGATGCCACCTGGATTCCGCGCCCGTCCGGCTTGCTTGGCCCGGTCCAACTCATCCCGATGAAGGAGATGTGACGGCCCGCCGCAGGTGCGGTTCTTGGTCGGCCGCGCCGGGGTGAACCTCACCCCCACCCGGCCGATCCAGAGCAGGCACGAGAGCTCGTCCCAAGCATCGGATTCCCCCAGATAGAACGCGGAATCGCTGCCCGCCTCGACCCGCACGCTCGATGCAAGGGAAACTCCGTCAAGAGGAAACTCCTCATGAAGAGAAAGTGCTTGACATGGGGGATTGCGATGGGAGTTTGGTTCCATGCGTGCTCGATTCATTGCGCCGTGGAAGGACTCGACGGAGAAGCCGGTGATATACCATTGCGTGAGCCGGGTGGTGGACCGGCGGTTTGCATTCGGGAAGGAGGACAAGGAACAACTGCGGACCTACATGCGGATGTATGAGAATTTTTCCGGGTGCCGGGTGCTGTCGTATTGCTTCATGTGCAACCATGTGCATGTGCTGCTGGAGGTGCCACCGTTGCCGGCGGGCGGC
>CAIZNN010000029.1 GCA_903934285.1 Akkermansiaceae bacterium
ACACCCCGATAGCATCGGCTGGCAGCGTGTCCTGATCGGTCCCAATCCGGGCACCCTGACCGCGGCCGAAGCCACCGTCCAGACCCCGCGCGGCCGCATCGTCAGCCGCTGGCGCAAGGAGGGGCAGAAGTTCCATCTGGAGACCGAAATTCCGCCGGGCGTGGAGGCCGAAGTGCTGTTGCCATCCGGCGCGAGGCGCCCGCTCACCACCGGCATCAATATCCTTGAAGACCCATGACGCCCGGTTACAGTGTCGGCCGGCTCACCCGTAAACGGTGCCATCTATCATTCACCACAATCACCAGATTTTGAAAGTCACCCGTAAACTCATCGCCGAAACCGCCCAGGTGTCGACTTCCACCGTGGGCATGATTTTGAGCGGCCGCGGCCAACACTACAACGTCAAGACCCGCGAGCGCGTCCTGCAAGTCGCCGCGGACCTCGGCTATCAGCCCAGCATCAACGCCCGTGCCTTCCGGCTCAAGTGTTCGCTGCTGCTCGGCGTGCTCGTCAACGCCGTCAACACCCACCACGCCGCCGAATTGCTCCGGGGCGTGCAGAGCGTCATCGCTGCCACCGATTATTCGCCGCTGGTCTTCTTCGCCAGATCCCAGGAAGATCAGGAGCAATGCCTCGCCCGTTGCCTCGACCGCCGCGTCGACGGGCTGCTCATCAATTGCGTCGTCGGCGCCGCGGCGGCTGAACTCGACGGCGTCATTCACCAGTTGGCCAGCCAGGCCGCCCCGGTGGTTGAGTTCTTCGGCCATCTCCTGCCCGGGGTCCCCAAGGTCAACGTCGATAACCGCCAGACCGCGGAACTCTGCACCCGTCACCTCATCGCGCAGGGGCATCGCCGCATCGCCCTGTTCACCCATGGCCGCTACGAGCATCAGGTCCTCCACTTCGATGCCTGGGAGCAGTCACAAGGGTACCGCGACGCCCTCCAGGCCGCCGGGCTCCAGCCCATCATCATCGCGGGCGATATGGACTTCTCCCGCCTCCACGAGCCCGGCTTTCTGGAAGTTGAGTTTCTGCGCCTCGGCGCCGAGGGACTCGCCACCCTCCTCGCCCTGCCGCAGCCGCCCACCGCCGTGCTCTGCTACACCGATCAGACCGCCGTCGGTCTGAATCGGGCGTGCCGGCTCAAGGGGCTGCAAGTGCCTGCGGAGCTCTCGATCATTGGCAACGGTGGCACCGCCCTGTCTGCCATCATCAACCCGCCGCTCACCACCACACGCCCACCCGCCTTCGAAATCGGCCGCACCGCCGCCGCCAATCTGCTCCTCGCCATCCGCGGTCAAGCTCCCGCCGATGCCAGCATCGCCGAAACCTTGATCGAACGCCAGTCTACCGCCGCCCCACAGGGCGACCGCCAACCCGCGCAACCCGCCAGATAAAAAAATCCACTTCCGGGCTTGACGCCCGCACGCAAATCGTGCATTTTTTCCCAGCGCCTTCTAGACTCGGATCTATTCGGGCGTCAATCCCCCCCAAAAAGAAATTTCCAGCCCCACGATGCGACACCGCCGGTTGTTTTTTCCCGTCCCGGGCAGCGGCCGCCGGCAGGTGTCACGGGCATCGCTGCAACAGCCGAGCGGTAACGACCGCGATGAAGTCCCAATCCAAGAGCAACCCACAACCCGAATATGATTATGCAACGTCTTGACCACCTAATCCTGGCCCTCTGCGCCATCGCCACGACGGCAGCGGCAAAAAACCTGGTGCCCGACCAGCCCGTTCCGACGCCGAACTACTGGTGCACGTGGGCGGCGCAAAACTACATTTACGGCCAAGGCGCAGCCACCATGGATATCGCCGAGGCGGTGGCAAACTCCGGGCTGCATGCTGCCAAGTTGATGCACGAAAGCCGCATCTTCGGGGATCGGGGGTGGATCAACTTCTATCCTAAGATCCGCGGCGATGTGTTTTTTCTCATCGATAATGGATACCAGGTCAATGTGATAGCCAACGACAAATTCCAGCCCAACTCGGGAATCTCCACCGAACTCGACCCGGCCAAGTTTCCGTCGTTTCCCGGCGCGCCGCAGGAACGCCTGAAGCAGCTCAATGAGCGGATCAAAGCGGCCGGCTGGCGGGGGCTGGGGCTGTGGCTGGGCTCGGGCGCTGACGAGGCCTATGCCCGGGAACGCTTGCTATGGAGCCGGTATGCCGGCGTTGGATACTGGAAGGTGGATTGCGGCGACGAAGGTTTCACGCTCAACCGGATCGGCCGCGAGGTGTATCCCGAGTTGATCTTCGAGCATGCCCTGTGTTCCCCCAACTTCAACGAGGGCCCGCACGGTCGCGCCCCGTCGGACTACGGCACGGGACATCGCCTCAGTTGCTTGAAACACTCCAATGTCATGCGCATCTACGATTGTGACCATCCGCTCAGGTTCACCAGCGCCTTGGATCGCGTGGCGTTGGCATTGAAAGCGGCGAGCACGACCCCGGACGCCAAAGGGATCGTCAACTGTGAGGATGAGGTTTACCTCGCCGCCGTGCTTGGGTGTTCCATGGGGGTGTTTCGATTCCCTCAGGTCGGGCTGCGCCCGGGCGGCGATCTGGACGTGTTCATGGCCGGACCACGGCAGCTTAAAAAGCGCATTGACGAAGTGACCCGGGCGGTGCTCTGGCACCGGATCGCGCCGCCATTTTCCGCCAGCGCCGCGGCAGTGTCGGTGGACGATTCGGTGTTCGCGGATTCCTGGGATTTCCGGCTCGGAGACACTTGGGATGCCAGCAAAATCGGGGTCATCTCCCAATCGGCCCCGGCGCGTGTGTCGCGGGGTGTGGCGTTGCCGGAAGTGAAATGTGATGGGGAGCCGCCCTACGTGATGGCCAGCCGCCACCCCAACGGTGCGGTGGCCGTCGGCACCCAAGGCAGAACGCGGCCGGGCATTGGTTGGTTCATTGAGCCGGCCGATGTGACGCTCAAGCTCGACGAGGTGCCGCCGGCCATCGGTGTTTTCGGGCGCTTCCGCAGCCTGACGTTCACCTTCAACCAACCGTTGCCCGCGGGCACCCAAATCTGGGCGCAGGACCTGGCCGGCGATAAGGCGACGGACATCAGCGCGCGAGTCAAAATCGATGGCGAGCACCTGCTGCTGCCGGGCAAGCTCATTGACGAGGTCGGCTTGTCCGCAGCGACGCCGGGGGATGTGTCTGACCCGGGATGTGTCATCGCCATTATATGCCCACCTGCCGGTGCCGCCCCAACCCCGCAGAAGGCAACCAAGGAAAATGAGCATCCAAAAATCGTCAACATTGTCAATTTCATCCGTTTGCTAGAACCGAGGGATGCCAACAAAACCCAGGACCTCCTCTATCAGGCTGTGGTCAAGCAAGTCGAAATCATGAACAAGTACAAACTCGGCGGTTCGTTCTTGCTCCAGTACGACGCGCTGATGGATTGCCGCTATCAAAAGCTGCTGAAGAGCCTGCCGCTGGACTCATTCGAGATTGGCGGCTGGTGGGAAATCCCCCAACCCCTGGTCGAAAAGGCAGGTCTCAAATGGCGGGGTCGCTATCCGTGGGACTGTGATGCGAATGTGGGATTCTCAACGGGATATTCGCCCGCGGAACGTGAAAAGCTGGTGGATGTGTTCATGGCCGATTTCAAGGCGATATTCGGCTACTATCCAAAGTCGGTGGGTTCCTGGTTTATCGATGCCCATACCTTGAACTATCTGTATGAGAAATACCACATTGTCGCCTCCTGCAATTGCAAGGACCAATACGGCACTGATGGCTATACGTTGTGGGGCGGGTATTGGAACCAGGCCTATTATCCGAGCAAGATAAACTCATATATGCCTGCCCAAAACGAGCGCAACCAAACCGCCGTGCCGATTTTCAGGATGCTGGGGAGTGATCCGATCCGGCAATATGACGACGCGCTGGGCACGGGAAAACAGCTGGTCGTTACCATGGAACCTGTCTATCAATTCGGGGGAGGGGATTCCGATTGGGTCAATTGGTTTTTCAAGGGGTTTGTCGAGGGGGCCTCCATGGATTTCGCCTACCTCCAGACCGGGCAGGAAAATTCGTTCACCTGGGATGCCATGGCCAAGGGCTTTGAAATCCAGATGCCCTTGATTGCCCGCTTGCGTGATGAAAAGAAAGTGAGAGTGGAAACGCTGGCGGCATCAGGACAATGGTTCAAGGACCATTACAAGGTCACCCCCCCGACCTCGGTTACCATCACGGAGGATTTGAAGGGCGGTGACCGGAAAACGGTCTGGTTCAACAGCCGGTTCTTCCGGGTGAATGTTTTGTGGGAAAATGGCAGCCTGCGCCTGCGTGATATCCACGTGTTCAATGAAAATGTGCCATCGGAATATACCACGAAAAGCGCCGCTTCTAACGAATGCTCGTTTCTCACCCTGCCATTTGTTGACGGCTATGTCTGGAGCGATCCCGGAAAGATTGCCGGGTTGCGATTGAAAGGGGTGATTGATGGGAAGGAAGTTCTCATCGAGGGCGGGGATCCTGTGGTAAACGACGCGGTGCCCGGCAAGTTGCAGATATCCTGGCCATTGAAGACCATCAAGGGCACCCTTGTCATTAACCTGGATGAGCGGAAAATGCAGATGAAACTCGAAGGGGCCCAATCCATAACTTGGTTCCTTGATTTCACCGCGGCGGATCAGGCAAAACTGCCCTTCAAAAATATCGCACCCGCAAGGATCGATTGCCAGTTCCAGGACTTCAATTATTCCGTGTCCGCCCTTGCCGGATCGTTTTCAACACCTGGCAATGGCGTGGTTTTCAGGCTGTCCCCGGCGCAGAACTCGCTGTTGCTCGATTTCTCGGATGCCGATTCCAAATAGCGGACTAACGGTTTTGTGGCACAGTCCGGACTGCCATTGAGGGTGCGCGCCTGCAGGGTAAGCCAAGCGCGGTATGTAACCATAACAGAAAGGACCATGCAATGAATCTGCGAAACGCGATGAACACCGGCGCATGCCTGATCATTGCGGCGGTGCTTGCGCTGGCGGGTGGCCGGCTGCTGGCCGCGCCGGCCGATGCTGGCAGTCTTGGCGAGGCGGCAAAGGAAAGCTAGAATGGCGGCGGGCAAGATGCCCGCGCCACAGTGGCCCGGGCATCTTGCCCGGTGGGCGGTTCACTTCGCCCTCGTGGGCCATTGCATCCGGTGTGGTCGAATTCACTGGCTCCTCAATCCGCCGGACTGTGCGCGGCCCGGGGTGTACTGCCCCATTTTCCTCTGCGGGGTGAGTTCCCGCCGTCGGGTGTCGGGACGATTTGCGTGGCGGCGGCGGCCGGAACAAAATCCTTGCGGTTGGCGCGTGGTTGGCTACCTTTCCGGGCACGTAGTCCTTAGTTGAGGACTGGATTTCCAACACAAAGTCAAAATGCAAAACGAAAACACAAACAGCCGCCGCCGGTTTCTGGGTGGCGTGATCGCCGCTGCGGTGGCACCGCAGTTCATCCCCAGTCGCGTGCTCGGTGGCGACACCGCGCCAAGCCGCAAGATCCAACTCGGCCACATCGGCACCGGCGGCCAAGGCACCGGCCTGTTGCAGAATTTCCTCGGGGTGGAGGGTGCGGTGAGCGTGGCGATTGCCGATCCCTATCAGGAGCGGCGCGAGGCGGCGGGCAAGCGCGTCAAGGACTCGCAAGGCCATGCGCCGAAGCTCTACAGCGATTTCCGCGAGTTGTTGGCCGACAAGACGATAGACGCGGTGGTCATCGCCACGCCCGATCACTGGCATGTGCCGGTCGGTTTGGCGGCGGTGCGCGCGGGCAAGGATGTGTATATCGAAAAACCGCTCGGCCACACCCTTGCGCAGAACCGGGCGCTGCTGGAGGCGTGCCAGAAACACAAGCGCATTTTCCAATACGGCACGCAACAACGCAGCCAGGAGCTGCTCAAGCGCGGCATCGAGTTGGTGCTCAACGGCTACATCGGCGAGTTGCAACGCATCGAAGTCTGGGCGCCCGGCGGCCAGAGTGGTGGCTCGCTCGACGAGATCCCGGTACCTGCCGGTCTGGACTATGACATGTACATCGGGCCGGCGCCGATGAAGCCGTGCAGCAAGGATCGCATCACCAGCAACGGCTCGTATTTTTGCTCCGATTATTCGATCGGGTTCATTGGCGGCTGGGGCGCGCACCCGCTCGACATCGCGATCTGGGGCATGGACTACGACCAGAAGGGACCGGCGAGTTTCCGCGGCACCGGCACCTTCCCGACGCCCAACGGGTTGTTCAACACCTGCACCACCTGGGATGTGGAGATCACCTTCGCCGGTGGCCTGCCGATGCACTTCATGAGCAGCAACCACTCCGCGGAAATCGTCAAAAAGTATCGCAGTTCATGCGGGGATGGGGATGGCACGACGTTTTTCGGCTCGAAAGGCTGGGTCAGCCTCAGCCGTGCCGGCGTCGCGGCAAGCAACCAGGAATGGTTCAACATGCGCGAGTGCGAAGGCACCAAGCGCGTGCTCTATCACAACCAGTACTACAAGTCCTTCGTGGATTCCGTGCGCGACCGCTCGGCCTCCATCGCGCCCATCGAAGACGCGGTGCGCTCCGACGCACTGAGCCACCTTTCGCTGCTGGCCATTCAGTCCGGCAAGGAAGTGGTGTGGGATCCCAAGGCCTATCGCATCCAAACACCCGAAGACCTCAATGCGCGGATGACACATGAGGTCCGCGGGGCCTGGGCGCAGAGCTGAACGCCAGCGCCATTATCCCGCTTGGACATGCTGATAGAGGCGCTGCTGCCCTGGTTCAGGGCAGTTGCGCGAGGGTGAGGTTGCGGAAGGCGATCTCCGCCTTGCAGTCACCGTGGATCTGCAGGGCGATGAGCCCCGCTTGCGCCAGGGTGGCATCTGCCTCGGTGTAGTCCACCGTGGTTTCGCCGTTGAGCAGGATTTGGATGCGTGGCCCGGTGCAGCGCACTTCGTAGCGGTTCCATGCGCCGGGTTGTTCGAGGCGCTGGATCATGGCGGGGGCGGGGCGTGCCAGCACCTTGTTGCGGCGCGATTCGTCGTAGAGACAGCCGGTGTAGCCGGCGCCGATGTCTGCCTGATAGCCGCACATTTCGTTAGGTGGTTGTGCCACGCGCTCGCTGCG
This sequence comes from Akkermansiaceae bacterium, assembly GCA_903934285.1. GTDB lineage: Bacteria > Verrucomicrobiota > Verrucomicrobiia > Verrucomicrobiales > Akkermansiaceae > Luteolibacter. The sequence goes on from CAIZNN010000029.1 coordinate 7,102, forward strand.
GAACTGGACCCCGCCGTTGATGAAGCCGTCGCTGCCGTGCAACTTGTATTCGAGGCGCAGGACGAAGTTGTTGGAGCGTTTGGCCAGGACCAGGAAGGAGTTTGCAGGATTGCCGCTGAGCGAGCCGCCGACGATGGCGCCGTCGCGCACGCGCCAGATGTTGGTGTCGCCTTCCCAACCGGCGAGCGATTTTCCATCAAACAAACACTCAGGCAGATTCTGGCTGGGAATGTCCTTGGCCAACTGCGCGGCCCGCTCGCGCATGCCGCCATCCGTCACCGTCGCCGCGATTTTGTCCAGCGCTTGCTTCACCGCGCTGGCATCGTCGAGCTTCACCAGGGCCGGCGCGATCTGGATGACCGCCACGGCAGCTTCGGTGCGCACCTCGGGTTGGTCCAGATACGGCACGAGCAAGGCGAGGCTGGCCAGGTGCTTGACGCGTCCCAACCCGGAGAGGACCAAGCGCCGGTCCTCGACAGACTGCGCCGCCTTGGCGGCACGCTGCAGCCAGCCTGCCACCACCTCATCGGGACGTTGGTGCTGGTCGGCCGCCGCCCACGCCAATTGAATGGCTGCCCGCAGCGCGAGCTGGCGCTGGGCCGGGTTGGCAGCGGATTCGGCCCGTGCCAGGAGGTCATCGATGGGACCCGGGTCCGGCCAGCGGCCGAGTTGATCGATCGCGGTGGTCACCACCGACTCATGAGTGTTGCCCAGGGCGGCCTGGATGGCGGGCAATGCCGGGGCGTGGCCGAGGCGGGTGAGCATCCGGATCCACGAGGGGATGAGGCTGGCATCGGTGGCTTGTTGGAGTTCCGCCAACACCGTTGCGCCGCCCGTGGCACCGCTGTCGGTGCGGCCACACGTGCTGCAGAACGCGCTTTCCGCCGCGCCTCTAACAGCATCGTCGGGCGCCGTTTTGACCAGCGCGAGCAATGCCGGCAAGTCCTGCGCGGCGGCCAGCGCGCCCAAGGCGGCGAGCGCGGCGACGCGGACTTTGGCATCGTCCGCGGCGGCCTGCTGGAACAACGCGCCGCTGGCATTGTTAGGTGCGCGGCCCGCCACGAGGCGGATCAACTTGACGCGTGCGGTGGCGGAGGTGCCGGCCGAGGCCAGCGCGCCGAGAATCCGTTCGTCGATGGCCGCGCCGGCCATGGTAGCCAAGCCGCCCAAGGCCGCGGCGGCTTCGGCGGGGCGGGCCTCGTCGGTGAGGGCGCTGAGCAGAACGTCGGCCTCGGCCGGGCCGCCGATCCGGCCCAAGACGGTCAGCGCGGTCTCGCGGATGGCGGCATCGTCACCTGTGGCTTTGGCACGGAGCACTGCCAGCGATTGCGGATTGTGGCAATCCACCAGCGCGATGAGCAGCAGTTGCTGCAACTCGGCGGGGGCCTGTGCCAACTCCGCATTCAAGGCGTTGGCCATGGCCTCGCCGGGCAATTCGCGAATGGTCAGCAGCGCGATCTGGCGGATGGCGCGCTGGTCCGAGCGGAGTTGCGCGATGAGCAACGGCACACCGGCGGATTGCCGCGCCAAAATCGCCCCGCGCGTCGCTGCCGCTCGCAAGGTGACGGGCACCGTGGCGGCACGCACCGCATCATACAGGCTGACCGCAGCCTCGGCCTGGCCGGCGGCCAGTTGGGTTTCGGCCGCCAGCAGGCACGCTGCGGCGGCGCTGGGACGCAACGCCTCGGCAGCCTCGGCGAGGGCTTGACGCAAAGTCTGGATCGCTTCGCTGGTGGCGATGCGGCCCATGGCCAGCCACGCGTCCGCGACCACGCCGGAGTCGGGCTTGGCCGCCAGTTCGCGCAGTGCGGCGAGCGCTGCGGCATCGCGCAACACGCCGAGCGAATTGATCACGCCGGCCAGCGGTTTGCCTTTGACCGTGGCGAGTGCCGCGCGGAGGGCGGCGGCGGCGCTCGGGTCGCCGATGCCTTCCAAGCCGCTGCGGGCATAGGCGTTGAGGTGCGGGTCGGGCAGCAATGCGGCGAGGGCCGGGACGGCTTCCGCGCTGCCGCATTCCCCCAGTTGCTGGCAGGCCCGTGCCTTGTCGAAGAGTCCGGCATCGGACTGCAACACGGCGATGAGCTTGCGCGTCGGTTCGGCAGTGTCGGTGGCGGCGGCGGCGGCAGGCGCGGAGGTGGTCAGCAGGCCGGCCGCGGCCACTGTTAGAAAAACGAGTCGTGTGAGCATGGGATTGATCTGTGGTGAGGGGGTGAGGGGACCTGCGGTTCTCAAATGTTGAAGCTCCACGGTTCGCGGGTGGCGCGGCGCCGCATCCGGTTCGCCTCGTCGTCACCCACAAACAGTTCCGTCACCGGATCCAGGGTGAGCTTGCGGCCTAACTGCCAGCACAGCTGCGCCGCAAAGCAGGCAATGTGCGAACGGCGCATGACGTCCTGGTTGCACACCGGCAACGCGCGGGACTTGACGCAATCAAAAAAATTCCGGCCGTGGCCGACCGGGCGGATGCCTGAGGCGGCGAATTGGCGGTGGCAGGTTTTGACCAGATTGGGCGACAGCGCGATTTCGCCGCTATCGCCGGTTTCGACCCAGCCGTCCTCGCCCTCATAACGGACCGGGCAATTGCCGGTGGACGTGCGGTATTGCGGCGCGCGGTCGCCGAATGGGGTCGGCAGAAAATCGCAGATCAATTTGACCCCGTTGGCATAGCGGGCCACCACTGAGGTCGGGGTCGCCTCATAGTCGAGCGGCATGGTGTGGTCGGTCTGGTTGGCCCACTGGCACAAGTCCACGGTATGGGCGCCCCAATCCAGGAAGTTGCCGCCCGCTTCGAAATCATGGTGGCCGCGCCAACCGCCGGCCACATAGTCGCGGTGATAGGGGCGCCAGGGTGCGGGTCCGAGCCAGCGGTCCCAATCGCACTCCGCAGGGGCGGGTTCGGCTTCGGCGGCCAGCCAGGCGTAACTCTTGCTAGGGACGTAAACCGACGCGTGGAGGGTATGCAGGCGCCCGAGGCGGCCGCTGTGGGCGAGTTGCGCGGCATATTGGAAGTTATTGACGCTGCGCCGCTGGGTGCCAGCCTGAAACACCCGGCCGTAGCGATGGATGCCATCGGCCAGGGCCTGGATCTCGGCGATGGTCATGCCGCAGGGTTTTTCACTATAGACATCCTTGCCCGCTTGCGCTGCCAACAGCGAGGCCAGGGCATGCCAATGGTCGCCGGTGGCGATGAGCACCGCATCCACGTCGGGCCGCGCGAGCAACTCAAACATGTCCTGATACATCACGCAGTCCTGGTTGCCGTAATGGGCATCGACCTTCTGTTTGACGCTCTCGCGCCGGCTGCGCTGCACATCGCAGATCGCCACAAATTGCACGTCCTTCTCAGGCAGCATCACACTGAGGTCATACTGGCCGCGCGGGCCCAGCCCGATGCCTGCCAGCACGATCCGTTCGCTGGGCGCCACCGCGCCGCCGCGGCCCAAGGCACGTGCGGGAATGAACCATGGCAGTGCCACCGCAGTGCTGGCGGCCAAGGATCGGCCAAGGAAATCGCGCCGGGTAGAGTCTGCGGCAGGTTGGTTGGTTTGCATGAGCATCGGGGGTGTGGGTCGGATCGGGGAGGGGGGCGGGCGGGCGGTGCCGCCGCGGCTTGGGTTGGGTTTGGCTCCGGCCACGCGGCTGCGGTCGTTTCTGGCAATGGTCTTGAAGGCAAACGCGGTGAGGGTGGGCGACAACGCGCGGGAAATCAATCGGGAAAACAGCTGGATAGCGCATCGCCTGCCGCCTCGCATCGCCCGTTGGTGTGAAAATGCCTGCCTTTTTTGTGTAACCCATCAATCACTCCCGCTCATTGCGCGGCAAGTCGTGCCACCTCTATGAAATACCGCGGCCGCTCATGCCTGCGCCAAGCCGTTATGGCATGGCACTATTGTCCATGCGATTGGCATGATTCTCCATGTTGTTGGGGTTGCCGGGCCGGGTGGTCGCCCTAACCTACGGCCAAGGCATGGGTCGGCCGGCCATTCCGCCGCCTTCAGCCAAACATCATTGATGACGATGTGACAAGCACGCGCAACGCGGCAAAAAACCAGCAGAACCCCAAATACCCCAAAGCGATGACCATCCGAATGAAGACAACAAGAAGTGCGGCGGCAAAGTTGCTGTTAGCGGCAACCCCGATGTTACTGGTGGCGACGACGGCACCGGCCCAAACAACCACCCCGATCACGGTGCCGGGGTTCAGTTTTGAGGATCCGGTGACCGGCAGTTACGACCCCGGTCTGGCCACCGGTTGGGCCGACAGCAGTGGCGCCGGTGCCGGGTATCAAAGGGCAACCGCCGCTTCGCTCACAGGAGTCACCGGGGCTCAGACTGGTTATGCCAACAGCGGTGATTCCTTGTGGTCGGCGGCCAATCTGGGGACCTACGTGGCAGGGGTCACCTACGTGTTGACCGTTGATGTGGCAAGCCGGGGCAACTTCACATCCTCCGGGTTCACACTGCAGTTGGTCTTGCCCGATGCCGTGACGCAGGTTGCGACCACCGGCATCCTCGACCCGCTGGACGATTATGCGATGCACCCGTATCAACTGAGTTATACGGTGCCAGCCGGCAGTCCGTTTGTTGGCCAGGGCATCCGCATCAAGCTGTCAAATATCGTCGGCAGCAATCAGACCAGTTTCGACAATGTCCGGCTCGACGCGATCATCCCCCCGGCACCGCTGGTCACCTGGATGGGCAACCTCAATGACACCTGGGACATCAACAGCACGGCCAATTGGACAACCGATGCCCTGCCCGCCACTTATGGTGATGGCAACCTGGCGCGCTTTGATGACACTGCCACCGGCACCACCACGGTGAACAACACCGAGCCGGTGGCGCCCGGCAGCATCACGGTCAACAACCTGAGCAAGGCCTACACCCTCGGCGGCGCCGCGATCAACTGCACCGGGTCCCTAACCAAAACCGGCGCCAACTCCCTGACGCTCACCGGCGCGGTCAACTTTGCCTTCGGCATATCGATCGGTGAGGGCACGGTCGAACTCGGCGGGGCGGGCCAATTGGGCGGCGGCAGCTATGCGGGCGACATCCTGAACAACGGCACATTCCACTATAACAGTTCCGCCGACCAGGCACTTGCGGGCATCATGAGCGGAACCGGCGCTCTGACAAAATCCGGCGACGGCACGCTGACCCTGTCCACCATCAACCCCTTCAGCGGCGGCACCACGGTCAATGGCGGCACCCTGGCGCTGGGGTCCGGCGGGGACGCCGGCATCATCTGCAATAACCTCACCATCAACAGCGGCGCCACCGTCAGCGCCCACCAGAACTGGGCGCTGGGAATCGGTGCCGACCTCACCCCGGTGACCAACATCACCATCAACGGCGGCACCCTCAGCTTCGTCGGCTCGGCCAACAACGGCGGGATGGTGGCCACGACCGTCAGCATGACCGGCGGCACCATCAGCGGCGCGGATTTTGACTGGTTTTCAAGCCACAACTACGCGACCATGCCGATCCTGACCACTCTTGCCAGTGCCACGACTGCGGAGATCAGCAGTGGCATGCGCCTGCGGCTTGGAGGTGGCCAGATCACCTTTGATGTCGCGGCAGGCAGCGCGCCCGGCGGCGTGGATTTGCTCATCAGCGGGCCGATTCTG
>CAIZNN010000030.1 GCA_903934285.1 Akkermansiaceae bacterium
CGGGAAGTGGTCCGGGCATCTTGCCCGGAATCCAAGGCGGCGGGCAGGCGGCCCGCGTCGCGGGAAGTGGTCCGGGCATCTTGCCCGGAATCCAAGGCGGCGGGCAGGATGCCCGCGCCACGGGAAGTGATCCGGGCATCTTGCCCGGAATCTCGCTCCGCAGCTTGGTTGATTACATCGACTGGACGCCCTTTTTCCATGCCTGGGAATTGCGGGGCGTGTGGGACCGCAGCCGCGGCGTGCTCAAAACCAAAAACGCCGCCGCTGCCGCCGAGGCCGCCAAACTCCATCACGACGCGCTGGCCTGGATGGAGCGCATCATCGCCGAAAACCGCTTGCAGCCACGCGGCGTGTATGGGTTTTTCCCGGCCAACGCGGCGGGCGACGACATCATCGTGTGGACCGATGCATCGCGCCGCGTGGAGCGCACCCGCTTGCACAGCCTGCGCCAACAAACCCAAAAGGATTCCGGCAAACCCAATGTCGCGCTGGCCGACTGGGTCGCTCCCGGCACCTATCCGGATTTCCTCGGCGGCTTCGTGGTGGGCATCCACGGCGCCGATCAATTCGCCGCGGAGTTGGACCAGGCGCACGATCCGTATGGCTCCATCATGGTCAAAGCCATCGCCGACCGCTTTGCCGAGGCCTTTGCCGAGGCGCTCCACCATCGCGCCCGCGTCGCCTGGGGCTATGAGGCCGCCAGCGAACTTACCCACGAGCAACTCATTCACGAAACCTATCGGGGCATCCGCCCCGCCCCTGGCTACCCGGCCCAACCCGACCACACCGAAAAGCCGGTCCTCTTTGCCATGCTCGACGCCACCGCCGCCACCGGAGTGGTGCTCACCGAGAGTTGCGCGATGCATCCCGGCGCGGCGGTTTGCGGGCTGTATTTTTCCCACCCCGACAGCCATTACTTCGCCATTTCCGAATTGCAGCACGACCAACTCGCAGACTACGCCCGGCGCAAAAACCTGCCCCTCGCCGCCGCCGAAAAATGGCTCGCCCCCTGGCTCGGGTACCAGCCCTAGGATCCTTGAAACAATGAAGGCGTTGTCGTCAGGTCAAATTCTTTGTCCGGGGGCTTGGGCGTTCGGCGAGCGGTGCGCCTGAGCTCGCCGAAGGCTCAGCCGGGCCGTCTGGCCGTCCTGGGTCTGAGGCGAGGCCCCGCCAGTCTTGCCGCCCAGCCCCGCAGTTAAAAAAATGCGGCCGCCCGGGTTGCCCCGGGCGGCCGGTGAATTCGCGTGTGTTGTCAGATGTTAGAAGTTGAAGCGAGCGCCCAGTTCAAAGAGCACGTCATCGCCCATGTCCAAATTGCTACCATCAATCTTGGCGTCGTCAAAATAGATCCACCGGGCGCCACCGTACACTTCAAACGCCGGGCAGAAATTGTAGCTCAGGCCGGCAAACACCTGCGCGGTGAACACGGTGTCGTCATCAGAGTAGTTGTTGGAAACGTCGGAGACCGTGGTGGTATAGCTGGAACTGCCGCTGACGTCCACCAAGCCGATTCCCAGACCCGCGCCGAAGTAAGCGTTGAGCTTGTCCGCGATGGGCCGTTCCAACTTGACGTTGAGGGTGATCGGAACGATATCGGTTTCAGTGTGCACAACAGGCGACGTGGTCGCACTGACCAACGCTGGCAGGCGGTCCGGGTAGTCTTGATAGCTATCATCGATTTCGGCGTAGCCGACTTCAGCGAAGATGGCGACATTCCAGCCACCGACATTCCACGGGGTATCAACCCCAACGTGAGCATTGTACATGACCTCTTCGGCATCGACCAGGTACCCGACTGAACCGCCGACAAACCAGGACCACAGGTTGGGTTGCTGAACTGGGGCGGAGACTTGCGCCGCAGGGGTTCCGGCAAAGACCGGAAGCGCGAGGGCAACGGAGGTAAGAAGCAATTTCGTTTTCATAGCAAGGCCAGAGTACGGCAAAAGCACCTGTTGTCAACCGGAATCATTTAGGAAACACGGATTAATTCCGGCTGGCGGCGCAGCGGCCACGGCCGCTTTCAGAGGCCCTGCCAGCGCAATTTCTGGCGCAACGCCTGGTAAAACGAACGGTCTTCCAACAGCAGCAGGCGCAGGAATTTGCCGGCTTTGCGCACCTCGATACGGTCGGCCGTCTCGATGTGCGTGGTATCGCGCCCGTCCACGGTGAAGAGCAGCGGCCCGCCATCCGCAGCCTCCGGTGCAATCTCCACCACCGCATTATCAGACAACACCAACGAGCGTTGGCCCAAACTGTGCGGACAAATCGGCGTGACCACAAACACCGCCGCCGACGGCTCAATGAGTGGCCCGCCGGCCGATAGCGAGTAAGCGGTCGAACCCGTCGGCGTGGCGATAATCAAGCCATCGGCGCGGTAGTGATTGAGCAATTCGCCATTGACCGTGGCGCGGACCGACACCAAGCGGCCGGTTTCGCCGCGGGCCAGCACCACCTCATTCAACGCAACAAAGGACTGCGCCACCCGGCCCGCGCGCAAAATGGTCGCTTGCAACAAGGACCGCTCGCTGGTGGTAAAGCGCCCTTCGGCCAGCGCGGCGGCAAAGGTGTCGAGTTCGGCATCGGTACAGCTGGTTAGAAAACCGAGCCGGCCGATGTTGATGCCGGCCACCGGCTTGTCAAAATCGCCGAGCCGGGACAGCGCATCAAGCATGGTGCCATCCCCGCCAATGACGGCGGCCAGATCGACATGCCGGGCAAATTCGGTGGCCGGAATGCCGCCGGATTCGCCGGCCATGGCTGCGGTTTGTAGATTCAGGAGCACTCGGCAGCCACGCGCCACCAGCGCCGCGCGCAGGGCGTGCACGGTATGCAGCGCCCCGGCCATTTTCGGGTTGGCAAGAATTCCGACGGTCAGCATCCGCGCCAGTCAACAGGTCCGGCGGCCGCTTGGCAAGCACGATGCGGGGCGCGGCGGCCGGCGGCCGCCGCCCACGCGCCTTACTCCTCGACGTCGCGGACCTGTTTCTTATGTTCCGCCACGATCTTGGCCTCCAACTCAAACGGCACTTCTTCGTAATGGTCGAATTGCTCGCGGTGCCTGCCGCGACCCGCCGACAAGGCGCGCAATTGGCTGGAATATCTGTACAGCTCGGCCTGCGGCACTTGGGTGACGACCACCTCGAAGCGACCCTCGGTTTCCATGCCCATGACCCGCCCGCGGCGTCCCGACAGGTCGGCCATGACCGATCCCACCGCGTCGGAGGGCACCTTGATGCGCAGCAGCATGATCGGCTCTAACAAGCGCGGCGTGGCCTGCAAGAACGCCTCGTTGAATGCCGCCTTGCCGGCGATTTGGAACGCGATGTCCTTGGAATCCACCGGATGCTGTTTGCCATCGTAAAAATCGATTTTCACATCGGTCACCGGGAACCCGGCGTACGGGCCGTGAGCGCACGCGGTGTTGACCCCTTTTTCGACGGAGGCCACGAACACGCGGTCCACATTGCTTCCCACCAGCGAATTGGTGAACACCACGCCGCTCTCCGAGGCCAGTGTCTCGACGCGCAGCCACACCTCGGCAAATTGCCCGGCACCGCCGGTTTGTTTCTTGTGGCGGTATTTCGAGTCGCCCTGCCGCTTGATGGTCTCGCGGTACGACACCCGCGGCTCCACCAGTTCCACTTCCACATTGAAACGGCGTTTGAGTTCTTCGGCGACGATTTGCAGTTGCAACTCACCCTGGCCGGACACGATCGTCTGCCCCAGCGACGGATCAAAATGGAATTCAAAGGTCGGGTCTTCCTCCCGCAGCACCGACAAGCCCTCACCCAGTTTGTTCAAATCCGCCCGCGAGCGCGCCACCAAGGCGCCGCGCGTGTTCGCCGCGGGAAACGCCACGGTTGGCAGCACCACCCGCCGCGAGGGTGCGCACAAGGTGTGCCCGGTCAGGGTGGACCGCAGTTTCACCACCGCGCCAACGTCCCCCGCATGCAACGCGCTCACCGGCTCGCGGTGCGAGCCATTCACCCGATACAACTGGCCAATCCGCTCGCTCTCCCCGCGGCTGGCATTGTATAACTCCGTGCCGGTAGTCACATCCCCGCTGTACACCCGGAAATATGACAGCGTGCCGACGTGCTGCTCGTGCATCGTCTTAAACACATACGCCACCGTCACCCCGTCATCCAACGCCACCGTCACCGGCGCCCCATCCGGAGTGGCGGCCTGCACCGTGGCGCGATCCACTGGCGAGGACCCATATTGCGCGATGAAATCCAACAACCGGGAAACGCCGATGTTTTTCGCCCCCGAGGTGGCAAACACCGGCACCACCAATCCCTTTTGCACCGCATCATGCACGTGCGCCCGCAGCTCCACTTCAGTCAAGGTGCCTTCCTCGAAAAACTTTTCTAACAACGAATCCTCGGACTCCGCCACCATGTCGATCAACTGGCGGTGGAGTTCCTGGACGCGCTCTTTGAGCTCGCCATCGGCGGGGCGTTCCTCGTACCGGCCACTGCCGTCTTCGGCGAAGGTGATCACCTCGGAGCGCATCACATCGAGCACCGAGCGGAAGCCCGGCCCGGCATCCACCGGCAGGGTCATCGGAAACACCCGCGCGCCGTAGTGGTCCCGCGCCTCGTCCAAGGTCTCGTCAAAGCGCGTCCGTTCCCGGTCCAGCAGGTTGATCACCAGCAACTTCGGAATATCATAATCACTCGCCGCCGCCCACACCTCGTCGGCACCGGTTTCCACCCCATTGACCCCACTGATAACGATCAAGGCGAAATCCGCCACACGGATCGCACTCAGCGGCTCGCTGACAAAATCCGGCATCCCCGGGCAATCGATGGCATTGATTTCGCGGCCCAACCACTCGGAGGTCAACACCGTGGCGTGGACCGATTGGTGGTGCTCTTTTTCGTCGGGGTGGAAATCGGAAACCGTGTTACCCTGTTCGATGGTGCCGGCACGCTGAATGCGCCCGGCACACACCAGCATCGACTCGCACAACAGGGTCTTGCCGGTCGCGGCGTGACCCACTACGGCAAAATTGCGGATTTCTGGCGCTCGGAAGTCTTTCATAATGTGGGGGATCGTTGGTGATTTTGAGGGTTGTCGAATGGATCACTGCGTCCATCCATTTGCATTTGAGCAATTCCCCCCCTCGCCGTCAACCCTGCGATTGGTCACGCAAAGCCAAGCGGACAATTCGGCAATATCCGGTCACTCGCCGGAACCCGCTCGTGGCTCACAACTGCCCCACCACTTCCGCAATCCGCTTTTCCGAGATTTTGCCCGCGCAGCGCACATCCGGCGCGAAGAGCGAAATCCGGTATTCTTCCAGCAGCCAACCCGCCTCCCACAACCGCACGTCGTCCGGCGATTCGCGCCAGCGTTGGAACCACGGCAGCCACAGTCGCCGCAGCCGCTGCATTTTCTCCAAATCCTTGATCAGCGGGAGCGCCGCCAGCCGGCCCAAGCGCGAACGAATCCCCTGCATCCGGCGCGGATACTCGCGCAGCCGCTCAAACCCCGCCCGCCACGTGAAATGCCCGCGCAACAACCACGCCAATTGCTCCTCCAAATCTTCCGCCACCGGGCCGAGGTTGCGGTCGTTGCGTTGCGCTGCGATCCACCCCCGCACCTCCGGCAAAACCTCCATCACCCCGTCCAAACTTTTCCCCACCACCACGGCCGCCTCATGCCAGCGGCCCCGCGCACGCGCGCTCAACTCGCGGAACGCGTCCGGCGAGCGCGGCAACACCCCGCCCGCAGCTCCTTCCGCAGCTAACAAAATCAATTCGTCCAACGCGGTCCCGCCCGCCCCGAGCCGTGGCAACTCGACCTTGGCCACCAGACCTAACGGAAATTTCTTGCGCAGGTACGCCACCTGCTCCGGGTGCGCCAGCCACAACAAGCGCGCCCCGCCCGCGCGGTGCGATTCCGCCGCGGCCGCGGCACACGTGAACGCGCGCACCCCCACGGTGCTGCCATCGTCCACCAACGCCGGATAGGCCGCGCCGCCCGGCGTCTCCACCCGCTCGGGCAACACCTCGCCATCCCACGTGCTCATCCCGCGCCGCGCCACGTCCGCATTGGCCACCGCCTCAAAGCGCACCCGCATCCGGTCGGACAAGTCCAACTTGAGCACCGCCACCTCCGTCCCCATGGCCAGTTCCTCGCCCTCATCATCGCACACCCACACCTTGGTCACCAGTTCGGGCGGCAGTTTGCTGCAATCAAACTCGCCGGGCTCGACCCGCGCCCCGGTCCGCTCGCGCGCATAATCGCACAGCGCCCGCGTGATCGACACGTCTTTGGGTGCATAACTCCACAGTTCCGCAAAGCCATCGGCCACCGTCGCAATCGGCTGGCACATCCGCCGCAAATCCTTGGGCAAGGAGCGCAACAAGATCTCCGCCCGCTCGCGCAAATCCCCATCCACCCCCCAGCCCGGCAGCCAGTCCGGCAGCTTCGGCAGTTGATCCACATGCACGCCGAGCGATACCCCGTCATCGCGCTCGCCGGCTGCCGCATGATAGTACAACGCATACTCCTCGCCCTCATGCCTCAACACGTCGGGATACCGCTCCAGCCCCAGATCCGCCAGGTCCTGGTCCACCACATCCGCCACATCTAACATGATGGCGTCCTCGTGCTTCTCGCGCCACTTGTGAAAAGCCGCCGCCGTGTTGATTTCCGCCGGCACCCGCTCCTCGAAAAACCGCAACACCGCCTCCTCACTCCACAACCCGCCGGGCCGCCGCAGCTTCTGCTCGATCAACTCCAAGTCCTCCTTCATCTCTTGCATCCGCTCCAAAAACCGGCACTGCCGCCGCAAGCCGCCAGCCATCACCCCTTCCCGCAAAAAAATCCCATGCGCCGCCTTGGGGTCGACCCGCCCGTAATGCACCCGCCGCCCCGCCACCACCGGCAACCCGCCACACAACACCGTCTGCTTGCCATACACCGCCCCCTGCGCCTCATCCCAGTGCGCCTCGCCGTATTTGCTCGTGCACAGGTGCGGCGCCACTTGCTCGACCCATTCCGGCTCGATGCGCGCCACCCGTCGCGCCCACAACCGCGACGTCTCCACCAACTCCATCCCTAACACCCACTCCCAGCGCTGCCCCGCGCCAAACAAACCCGACCCCGGAAAAATCGCGAAAACGCCCCCCGCCGCACTCCGGTACGCCTTGTTCTCGCGATCCCACAACCCGAATTGCCGCGGCGCCCCAGCCAGCAACGCGCGATGGATGTTGGCATACGGTGCCCACGCCCCCGGCTCCTGCGCCACCTTCCCGATCCGGATCCGCCACTCGCTTTCTAACAGGGAAGCGAGCTCGTCATGCACATTCGCCCATTCCATCACCCGCCGCGCATTGAGAAATGCCGGCCCGGCGAATTTCCGCAACGCATTGCGCTGCCACCCACCCCGGCTATCGCGAAACCGCGAGACATCCTTCCACATCCGCAGGATGCCCATGAAATCACTATCCACGTCTTTCCAACGCTCGTGCGCCGCATCCGCCTCCCGCAGCTTTTCCGCCGGCCGCTCCTTCGGATCGTTGGATTCCAATATCGCCACTATCGGCAACACCTCCGCCAGACAGTTTTCCTGCCGCGCCTCTAACAGCATCCGGCCCAGCCTTGGGTCCACCGGCAGGCGCGCCATCTGCCGCCCGTAATCCGTTAGTTCGCGCGCCTTGTCCAGCGCCCCCACTTCCCGCAGTGTCCGGTAGCCCTCCGCCACCGCCTTGGGGTTGGGCGGATCGAGAAACGGAAACTCCTCGATTTCCGGCAAGTTCAGCGCTTTCATCCGCAGAATCACCCCGGCCAGCGAACTGCGCCGAATCTCCGGATCGGTGAACTCCGGCCGCTCTAACAACTCGCTCTCCTCGTACAAGCGCACGCACACCCCGTCGCGCACCCGCCCGCAGCGCCCCTTGCGCTGGCGCGCACTCGCCTGGCTCACCGGCTCAATCTGCAAGCGCTGCACGCCACGCCCCGGACTCCACCGGTTGACCCGTGCCACCCCGGAATCCACCACACACGCGATCCGCGGAATCGTCAACGACGTCTCCGCCACATTCGTCGCCAGGATCAAGCGCCGCTTATGGCCCGGCTGAAACACCCGCTGTTGCTCCCCCAGGCCCAGTCGCGCAAACAACGGCAGCACCTCGGTCCCCCGATAGCGCCGCCCATCCAACACCTCCGCGCATTCCCGAATCTCCCGCTCGCCCGGCAAAAACACCAGCACATCCCCATTCGGCTCCAGCCCGCCCAAGTAGTCCACTGCCCGCGCCACGTGCTGCGCCAATTCTTCATCCTCCATCGGCGGCAAGAAAAACTCCGCCACCGGAAACAACCGGCCCGGTGCCTCAATCACCGGTGCCGCCACCCCATCCACATTGAAAAATTCCGCAAACGCCCCCGCATCCAGCGTCGCCGAGGAAATCACCAGTTTCAAATCCTTGCGCCGCGCCAGCAGGCGTTTCAAATAGCCGATTAAAAAATCGATGTTAAGCGACCGTTCGTGCGCCTCATCCAAGATGAGTGCCGCATACTGCTTGAGATTGCGGTCGCCTTGGGTTTCCGCCAGCAGGATCCCATCGGTCATGAACTTGATCCGGGTCTCCCGGCTGAGTCGTTCCTCAAAGCGCACCTGATACCCGACCAAACTCCCCAGCGGCACTGCCAGTTCCTCCGCCACCCGCCGCGCCACACTCACTGCGGCGATGCGGCGCGGCTGGGTGCAGCCGATCCGGCCGCCCTGCTCGCCGAGTACCTCCGCCACCATTTTCGGCAGCTGGGTGGTCTTGCCCGAGCCGGTCTCGCTGACCACCACCACCACCTGGTGCTGTGCCACGGCGGCAAGAATCTCCTCCCGGTGTTCCACCACCGGCAGGTCTCGCGGGTAATTCCACTGCCTCATGCCATCCGCCATCGCGCCACCCAAGTAACCCGCATTGCCCAATCCCACAAGCCCGGAACGCAGGTGTTAGGTTGCGCCTCGTTGCTGGCGGTCTTGGGTTTGATATCGCATGCGGGCGCGGCGGATCCGGTTCGGCTCGTGAGGCTGGAGCACACTCCGGCCACCGACGTGACGAATCCGAACGACCCTCAGTGGTGTCTCGCCGGGGTGCAGGTCGATGGGCCACCTGGAGGCTATGATGCATGGGCTGGGATCTGTGTGGGCATTCCCAGCATCAGGCCCGGCGATTTGCGGACCACTGCGGCCCATGAAAACCTTAGCCTCAACCTCAAATGTCTAGCCGCCTCCACCACCTGCGATGGCGGCGTCGGTATGCTCCTGACCAAAGCAGCAGAGCCGGGCCCGGCCGCGCTCGAATTCATCAAGGTCGAAACGGCTCCCGGGAAACGCCGGCGATCTCTATCAGGTCGGCGGCGCCGGCATGCAGGCCAATGGCAGCCCCATCGCTGGCCAAGTCCTTCGCGTCGCCGAAGTCAAGGACCGCGCCAATGCCTGGCACCGCCTTAAACTCACCGTCCGCGACGGCGCCCTGGCGGTGGCGATCGACGGTATGACGGTCAACCGCACCAGCAAAAGCCCCCATGCTCCCGGCCGCATTGTGCGGCGCAATCAAGGCGGCCCGATGGCCTTCCGCAACATCATCCCGCATCCGTCTCCCAAGCCGTGTCGGCCGGCTCGCCGGGATGAAACTTGTGCCGCGTGCTTCCTGCCTGTGGCTGATAGTTGCCATGCGCGGCGCACTGCCTCTGCGCGTCGAGTCGCTGATTTGCCCAGCCCAATCAACGGTGCTATCGCCCCCCCCCCACTTCCATCACCATGCCACCGCCCGCTTGCCGTGAAGCGCGCCACCGTTAGGACATCCTGCCGTCCGATCGGACGGCAGGATGTCCTAACGATTCAGGCGGGTCGCCTCGCCAGGTTGGCGAGGATGCGGCGGCGTTTCTCCCAGGTTGCGATTCCCTGATAGGTTGGCGGCAGCAGTTGTTTGGGCAAGAACGGATCGATCCGCAAACAACGCTGGAGCAGGTAGCGTTCCTTGGTGACCCAGCGGACGACGCGTCCCTTGGGCATTGCTGCCAGGTCTTGCGGGGCGGCGTCAAGGTGTGCCGCGAGGCTTTTCCAGGCGCGGTTGATTTGACTGAAGTTCCAGGCTGCCGCGACCAGGTCCGCGGCCGATTCGCCGCCACAGGGAGTGGCATCCAATAACACGAGCGTTGCGGCATTCACTGCCAGAGGGCGCAATTGCGCGGCGAACCCGTCCATCGGATCGGGCGACAGCCATGCGCTGCGCTGCATGCAACCAAAGCCTGAGGCCGCCAGTTTCTCGCGCAGTTTGCGCCGGGCCAAGCGCTCCGTTTCGGGCAAGTCAAAGAGAATGACGCGCCATTTGCCGTCCCAGCGGCGCTGCCAGCGTGGTTCGGGATCGCCGCCCAAGCGTGCCGCGGCCACGCCCTTTTGGGTGAGCCGGATAACGCGCTTGCCGGATTTCTTGTCACGCCCCGATTCAATGTAGGCTTGCGCTTCCAAGCGTTGGATCTGTTTGAGAAAGCCGCTGCCATACGCCCATGATTCAAATGAGGAATGCAAATTGCGCCAGGTCGGCTGCATCACCCGGTCCAAAGTCCATGCCAGGTGGTAAAGAAGAAGTTCAGTTCGTGAGTTCATCGATATCCTATCAAGACAAATTCCAGGGTCCGAGTCAACCCGTTTGTCAACCCGTTTGGAGCGAGAGTTGACCCTGGCCGGGAATATTTGCTAGGACATCCTGGCGTCCGATCGGA
Organism: Akkermansiaceae bacterium; assembly: GCA_903934285.1. Lineage (GTDB taxonomy): Bacteria > Verrucomicrobiota > Verrucomicrobiia > Verrucomicrobiales > Akkermansiaceae > Luteolibacter. The sequence goes on from CAIZNN010000030.1 coordinate 10,741, forward strand.
CGCCAGGATGTCCAGTTGCTGGGGGTGGCGGCAAGGTCGGGGAAGGGCGCTCGGGGGCGGGGCGCCTGCGCTGTTTAAGGCCGGTCCCGATCGTTTGGAGTCGTCCCGCGGTGGCGCGAGCGACGGGGCGGCGCGCATCGGAGCGGACCGGAGCGGACCGGAGCGGACCGGAGCGGACCGGAGCGGACCGGAGCGGACCGGAGCGGACCGGAGCGGACCGGAGCGGACCGGAGCGGACCGGCGCGGCCCGGCGCGGCCCGGCGCGGCCCGGGCCGGATCTAACGCTTTCGCAGGCGGCATCGCGGCGGTGCGCGTCGATGAACGCGCGCTGTCGGCTGGGGAAGTGGCGGCACAGGCACCAAGCAAGCCGGACGCGGCGGCTGACAAGACGCGTCCGGCACGCGAGTGGCCGCCAGGCAAACCCGCCGGCGACGGGGTGGGCGATGGGATTCATCACCCGGTGGCCGGGGCCCATGGCGCGGCGCCGGCTGGAATGTTAGGCGGGCTGGCCTGGGCCGAATTTGGAGGCGGGTTTCTGGAGGTGAAGGCCGAGCCGGAGCTTGTGGCCGGTGGCGACTTCACGGTGGAAGCATGGGTGCATCCCGCGGTGCCTGGCATGACGGCGCGAAACCGCGGATCAAAAAGTCCCGGGTCCGACCAAAGGGGGGGGGGGTGTTAGGCGCCCTGCATGGGGATTTGTGTTTCATCGGTAACGATCAATGGGTGGGCCAAGCGTGGGATTCGCCGCTTGAGACGTGGCCCCACGTGTGTCAGGGCATGCATGCGGGCCAGCCCGCCGTGAGCGCCATGGTCAAGCTGCGGGTCAATGGCCGAATAAGGGAGATCATGGCAGAACCGGCGCGTTAACCTGGATGGGAAAATAGAAACCACAGGTTCCACAGGTTCCACAGGTTCCACAGGTTCCACAGGTTCCACAGGTTCCACAGGTTCCACAGATAATGAATGAGTTATGAATTATATGGCAGACACCCTTAGGGTGAGCCGCAGAGTAGATGGATTGCGGTCGTATTTTCCGTGTAATCGTTCGACTGAGCTCACGCCGAAGTCCTCTTCAATCCGTGAAATCTGGTGCGTCAGGCCAAGCCTGGCTTTCCTGGTGATCTGAAACGTGATCCCCATGTCAGACAAGTGTCCAACATGTAGCCAAACCGGCGCTGAAAGGAGCCATCCCCAAGGCGAAGCCCGGCGCGGCGAACCCGCGCGCCGCAACGCAATTGGACTCGATTCGGCCTCGTTACGCAAAATGCGAGTGGCCAAGCTTCCGCATAGGACGCAGCCTGCCACTGGCGGTGCAGCGACACTTGAACGCAGCCGACAGGCTCCCCGGGGTGACTGGAGACAGCGCGCAGGGGCAGGAAAGGCAAGGAACCTGAGAGCCGTGGCGGTGGGAAGCATCGAGCCCCTCAAGAACGCAGCATGGGGTTGATCTTTCATGCGGTGGGATTTCCGCCATGCGCAGGCATGGGATAGAGGCATGCATCGATCACGGCGAGAACCTCATCAAGAAATTCCCTTGGAGCTGCGCCGATGCGCTTTAGGTCACTCGCTCGAAAATCGACGGACTTCATTTGTTCGCACATGACGAACCCCGTCAGGCCTGACTCGGCCGGAATACCCACATGGAAAGGAGTCTTTCTATCGGTATTCGTGATGGGTGACCCATCCTTGGTGATCTCCACAATCACCGCAGTCATGGGTTTCTAATTGTCGATGGACATGGTTTGCCACGGCTCATCGGGCCATCAGACTTTAGCCCAGGGCTGGAGGTGCGCCAGCACCGCCTGCCCTGGGTTGCGAAGTCCGTCTCGTTGCGGTGTCCTGTAGGGACACCAGAGCCGCATGCCTACGGGTGACCGCTCTAGCAGCCCTTCAGGCCGCTGGAGTTCCACCCTGCCAGTCCCAGGGCCTCGCTAGCGCTCAGCCCTGGGCTGAAATCTCCTGGCCCTTCAGGCCAACCCTTGACAAGGCCGCCATTGGATACACGTGGCACGCGGACTGCCGCCTAACATTTTTGTCCGGCGCCCCCAACGCCTCAGGTGAGGCGGCGGCCGGCTGGACTCCGCATCCAAACCCAGAGCTTCTTCACTACGGGCCTGATGCCCGAGTCTGATTGGAACCGCCGCGTGCAATGCCCCGGCCGCGATAGCGGCGAGGAAAACCTGCGAAGCCTGACTGCATGGACGGAGCGCAGCGGAGTCAAAGCCATACGCAGGGTGGGGCGGGACCCAGGAGCTAACTGCTCCCGGGGACCCGATTCGGCTTGGGCCGCGGTGTTCAGAACTTGAACGAAATTCCTATACTACCCGACAGGTGGATCGTGTCCTGCTTGAATCTCGTATTGCCGAAAACATCCACTGTCGGCTCATCAATTACTTGACCGCTCGACAATCCGTAATAGCCGATCTCGGCTTTCAGATGGAGATCTTTCCTTAAACGATACAAAATCCCCACGGCGAGATAGTCTCCGTTATGCCGCGTCCAAGTTTATGCCGCGTGCAAAACCCGGAGGCTGGTATTGCTGTAGTTTGTCACTCCGTTCCGCAGTCACACGCGGCATAATCAAAGGCTCTCCAAGAAGGCAAGCAGTTGATCGGTCGGGTGATAACG
>CAIZNN010000031.1 GCA_903934285.1 Akkermansiaceae bacterium
CCCGTGGTAGTTGACCCCTTCCATGATTTCGCCTCTGGCTTCTCACCATTTCCCCCACTCTCGATCGCCCTGTCCAGCAGATGCCCTGTCTAAAGGCTTTTCGCGCCGTCTCGCACCTTCTCACCTTTTCCCCTCGTTGCACCAGCGTGTGGGCTCACCGGCAGCCCAGGTTTTGGCGGCCAGCAAGTTGCCATCGGCGCTCTCCGCGGGTTGCCAGCCGGCGAGCAAGTGCCACCCGGCCGCTGGTTTCGCAAAAAAGAACACGCGCACATCCAAGCGGTCCGGGTCGCGCACCGAGAAATATTGGAAACTCGCCGCCGCCACCGTGGCGGTCTCGAAAACCCCCAGCGCCAGTGGGTGGCGGACGCAGGCCGGATCGTGCAAGGCACCCCAAACTCCGGCGGCCCGCGAGCAGCCGAGGCGGGCGGAGTGCGGGTCGCCCTCAAGATCGAGCATGCTGATCAAGGGCTGCAGCGTCGGGGCGGCAAGGGCTTGCACCAGCGCCGTGACGGCTTCCGCCGCCGTCCCCAGCGGTTGCAGCGGGTGACTCTGCCGCAGGGCGGCCGGGTAGCGGGCGAGCAAGCTCGCGTCGGGAGCATCGTCCGCATCGCCGGCGGCGGCGTCCGGTTTTTCCGTTAGAAAAAACGCCGGTGGCGGATCCACCTGCCACAGTCCATCGGCACTTTTTGAAAGTGCCAGATCGACGAGTTCCACCGGCGGCAGCGCCGGGTTGCCACGGGTGCCGGTGGGATCGAGGCAGGCGATGGCAAGTGACGCGGTATCGGCGTTGGACTCCTGCGCGACGACGGTGCGCAACACATCGGGGGCGACGAGCAGGCGCCACGGGCGTGGGACGGTTTGGGGTTCGGCGGCGGCGGCCTCGGCGGCTTGCAGGCGCGTGGTCCAATTCTCCGGCAGCACCGTTTGCAGTCCGCCTAACAGGCCGAGCACGGCCGGCAATTGCCGTTTGGCGCAGGCCTCGAGGAAGCGCCGGCCGACGGCGTCGGGTTCGAGGCCGCGCAAGGTGTCGAGCGGGAGCATGGCATTGATGGCGCTGCGCATGCGGGCGGCGGTTTGTTGTTGGATGGCATCGAGTTCGAGCACTTGTTGTTCGAGCATCCACGCTTCGAGGGCATCGAGGCGTTGGCGCAGGCCCGGGGCATAGCCGACGCCGCTGTTGTCGAAGGAGGCGAGGACCGGGGCGGGCAGCCAGGCGTCGTCGCGATGGACCAGGGCCACGGCGAAGACCCGCAGGCGGCTTGGATCGAAGCCGCCGATGTTGTGCACCAGCACGGCGGCCAGGTGGTCATCGAGTTTGGTGGTGCTGGCTTGCAAGCTGCCGTTGCCGAGGTCGGTGGCGATGCGTTCCAGGCGGCGGGCGATTTCGCGGCGTTTGGGCTCATCGGTGTTAGCGCTGAGGGCGGTGTCGCCACCGGGTTCGAGGTTGAGTTTGCCGCTGCGCACTTGCTCGAGAAACTCCACGGCCACCGTGGCCGGGTCCTTGGGGCTGGCCATTGCCGGCAGGGCCATCGCGAGCATCAGGTAAAGTGCTTTCACTGGCGAGTGTTATAGCAGATTGGCGGGCCTGCGATAGTGCCGAATGTAGCCAATTTGGGCGCCGCTCATTCTGCCACCTGCAACAGTTCGGGCAGCGCGCCGGGCACCCCGGCCAGGCGTGGGATGGCTTCCCAGGCATCGCGCTGACCGAGGGTCCGCAGGAGTTGGCGGCGGGTCAGGGGCCACGGAGTTTGGGGCTCCGGGTTGAGCGGGCGCAGCGGGTCGCCGGGCCCCTGCGGTTCCAATTGCCAGGCGCGCTTGAAGCGGATGTCGACCATGCCTTTGCGTTCGCCCCAACGCCGGTATTCGCCGCCGCGCAGGTCGGCGAGCCACACCCCTGATTTGTTAGATCGGGCGATCCACCAGTCCGCGGTGAAGGCGGCCACCCGTTTGGCTTCGGTGCAATCGGCCACCGTCGCGAAGGCGTCGCGATCGCGCGGATAGGCAGTCCAGCGCACCGGTGAGGAGTGCCACTCGAACACGCTGCGGTAGGCCACCCAGATTTCGTCGCCGCGATCCACCAAGCCACGCCACAGCAGGGGATTCCACGGGGTGGGGGTTTCCATCCGGCGGTCATAGACAGTGCCACGGCGGGCCAAATCCGCCGCGAAGCCAGCAGAGGCGGCCCATTTGGCCACCACCGCCAGCGCCAGATAGCTGCCACTCACGCCCACACCCCAGCACCAGCGGCGGCGGCGTTTGGCCTGCTCTTTTTTGCTGCGCAAGCGCATCAGACTCAGCAATGCCACCACCAGCGGCACTGCCATCCAGCCATCGCCCCGGCCTAACAAATCGATGGTGGTCCGCGCTGCCGGGTGCGGCCACAGCACTTGCACGCCGGGCGCGCTGAGGCAGTCGACGAGCAGATGGGTGGCCCACAGCAGGCCGACAAACCCGCCGGCTTGATAGCGGGTCACCTTGCCTGGCAGCCACAATTGCACCAAGCTGCGGGGCAGCGCCAGGGTTAGAATCGCCAGCAGCAGCAGCGAGTGGCTCGCCGCGCCGAGATGAGCCAACTTCCCGGAGGTGGATAAAAACACCGCCGCCAGCTCATCCAACAAATCCGGCGCAATCCCCAACAGCGCGCCCCAGCCCAACGCCCGGTTGCCCATGCGTCTGCCAAACCCAAACATGATTTCTGCCACTGCCGCTCCCACGGCCGCATGCGTGATCCAATCCATAGCGCTCCACCTCTTTCCAGCCCGGCCGGTCCCGTCAACTCGAAAGTGCCAAAACCCGCCGCTCAACAGGAAATTTTTCTGCCGCAGTCGTGGCGGCAGGGGCTGCCATAGGGCGCCACCGCCCTGCCATGGCGGAGTCGCGTTGAGCGCGGCTGCAAGCCCCGAGATTGGACTTGAAAAGCGGGCCTCAAGCTGGTACCCGTCCTGCCCATGAATCACGTCGAACGTTTCCGTGCTGTTTGTAACTTCCAAGCGGTGGACCGCCTGCCGCGCTGGGAATGGGCCATGTGGTGGGACCTAACCATCGCGCGCTGGCACCAGGAGGGCTTGCCGCGCCACCTGCAATTCGGCCAGGTCTTCGACATCGCCCAATATTTCGGCCTCGATCCCTACCAACAGTATTGGTTCAGCACCACCGATCCGACCATCGCCGCCACCCAGCATCACGTCGAAGGCATAGTCTCGACCATGGACGACTACCTCCGCATCCGCCCCGACTTGTTGCCCGACCACGGCGCGGCCATTGCCAGCATGGTGCCGTGGGCGGCGCGCCAGCAGCGCGGCGAGGCGGTGGTCTGGGCCACCCTCGAAGGCTTCTTCTGGTTCCCACGCACCTTGATGGGCTTCGAAAAAATGATGTACGCCTATGTCGATGAACCCGAACTGATCCATCGGATCAACCGCGATTTGTTAGAATTCAACCTGCGCCTGCTCGACCGGATGCTCGACGTTTGTGTGCCGACGTTCATGACGATCGCCGAGGACATGAGTTACAACCACGGGCCGATGATTTCGCAGCGCACCTTCGAGGAGTTTGTCGCGCCGTACTATCGCGAGTTGATGCCGCGCTTGCAGGAACGCGGCATTCCATTGTTCATGGATACCGACGGCGATGTCACCCTGTTGGTGCCGTGGCTCAAGGCGCTCGGCGTCCAAGGCGTGCTGCCCTTGGAACGCCAAGCCGGAGTGGACGGCCTCAAATTGCGCCAGCAATTCCCGGACTTCTTGATGGTCGGCCATTTCGACAAAATGACCATGCCTCATGGCGAGGCGGCGATGCGTGGCGAGTTCGAGCGCCTGCAGCCGCTGATGCGCTCCGGCGGGTTCATTCCCAGCGTCGATCACCAAACCCCGCCCGGTGTCTCGCTGGAAAATTATCGCATCTATCTGCGCCTGCTCGACGAATTCACCCGCTGACGGCGTAGCCAGCTCACCATCACGCCCAACGGCATCGGGCATCTGGCTGCGGATTTGCCCTGGCCCGGCGGGGCGGGGCGCCCCGTCTGGGGTGCCGCCCGGAAGAGGATTGACGCTGGCGCGAATCGCGGACACCCTCCGGCCCTCGTATTTGTCATTCACAACCAGCCACTGCCATGCCCCCGCCCACCGTTATCCCGAATCTGCGTGAGATTGCCACCCTCTTTGACCTGCGTGCCGACTTCGTGCACGGGACGGTTTACGGGTCCGGTCATATCAACGACACCTATTGCGGCTACTTCGACCAAGCGGGCCAGCGGCTCCGTTACATTTTGCAGCGCATCAACACCCATGTTTTCAAGACGCCGTTTGAGCTGATGGAAAATGTCGAACGGGTGACCCGCCACTCGCTGGCGCGGCTGCTCGAGGAGGGCCATCCCGAAGCCTACCGCCGGACGCTCACCTGCATCCCGGCGATGGATGGCAAACCCTACGCATGCGATGCCCAGGGCAACGTGTGGCGGGTCTATCCCTTCATCGAGCGCGCCCGTGGCTACGATGAGATCGAGACGAACGAACAAGCCTATCAAGCCGCCAGGGCGTTTGGCAATTTCCAGAAACTCGCGGCCGACCTCGGCGGCCCGCGCTTGCATGAGACCATCCCGCATTTCCATCACACCCCGACGCGCCTCGCGGCGCTGCGTGCCGCCATTGAGGCGGATGCTTGCAACCGGGCCGCCGGCTTGCAGCCGGAAATCGCCTTTGCGCTGGCGCGCGCTGCGGATTGTTCCCGCATCACCGATCTCATCGCCTCTGGTGCCATCCCCGAGCGCGTCACCCACAACGACACCAAGCTCAACAATGTGCTGCTCGATGATGTCACTGCGGAGGGCGTGTGCGTGATCGACCTCGACACCACCATGCCCGGCTCGGCGCTCTATGACTTTGGCGACATGGTCCGCACCGCCGCGCCGACCACCCGTGAGGACGATGCTGATTTGAGCCGCCTCGACGTGCGGCTGGATCGCTTCGAGGCGCTGGTGCGCGGGTATCTGGGTGCCGCCAAGGCATTTCTCAACGCCACGGAAATCGCCCACCTCGCGTTTGCCGGCAAGCTGCTCACCTTCGAGTGCGGGATCCGCTTTCTAACCGACCACTTGCAGGGCGACGTCTATTTCAAAATCAAGCACCCCGCTCACAACCTCGAGCGTTGCCGCAACCAGTTCGGCTTCGTCGCCGCGATCGAAGCCAAACTCGCCGCGATGGAACAAATCGTCGCCACCCATGCCGACTAACTGAAACAATGGCCTGTCCCCGGCGTAGTCCTGTTTCCGTTATCCCATGAATCCATCCGAGATCCCGTCCAATCGCCGCCGCGGCTTCATCAAAGCCCTCGGCGGGCTCACCGCCGGCTTGGCGGCATTCCCGGGATTTGCCTCCGCCCAAACCGGCGGCAGCACTCCGGCGCGGCGGCCCGGCGCGAAGTACATGGGCGATTTCGCCGCGGCGAAACTGGCGCGGGTGAAAGTGGCCATCATCGGCGTGGGTAACCGCGGGTCGGGCCATGCCCGCCTCCTCGGCGGCATCGCAGGCGTGGATTTCGTCGGCATCTGCGACCTGGACGAAGGCCGTGCCAAGCGCGCCGCCGAGGAAATCACCAAACAGGGCCACACCCCCAAGGTGTACTCCGGCGATGCCAACGCCTGGCGGAAAATGCTCGCCGAAATCCGGCCCGACGCCGTGTTCATCGCCACGCCCTGGGAGGTCCACGCGTCGATGTGCATCGCTGCCATGACGGCCGGTGCCCATGCGTTCAGCGAGGTGCCCATCGCCGTGACCCTCCAAGAAGCATGGGACATCGTGGATACGGCGGAAGCCACCGGGCGCCACTGCATGTTGCTGGAGAACGTCAATTACGGCAGGGATGAACTCATCTATCTCAACATGGTCCGCCAAGGGGTCATCGGCGAAATCCTCCACGGCGAGGCCGCCTATATCCACGATCTGCGCGGCGAAATGGAAAATGGCAACAGCACCGGTTCGTGGCGCACGCTCCATTATGCCAAACGCAACGGCAATCTCTATCCGACCCACGGTCTCGGCCCCGTCGCCCAATACATGAGTCTCGCCCGCGGTGAGGACAATTTCGCGCGCATCGTGTCGTTGTCGTCGCCCGCCAAAGGCCGCGCACTTCATGCCCGGAAGTCCGGCACTCTCACCGATCCGGCGTGGAAGAATCTCGACTTCAAAGGTGGCGACATCAACACCTCGATCATCCAAACGGTGCTCGGCCGCACCATCCTGTTGCAATGGGACGAAACCTCGCCCCGCCCCTACACCCGCCTCAACCTGATCCAAGGCACCAAGGGCACCCTCGCCGGGTTTCCCAATCGCATGGCCATCGAGGGCGTCACCCGGAGCCATCACGAGTGGGCTGAAAACGCGGCGTGGGAGGACATCGCCGCCAAATACGAGCATCCGCTGTTCAAGCGCATGGGGGAAGTCGCCAAACAGATGGGCGGCCACGGCGGGATGGATTTTCTGATGTTGTACCGCGTCATCGAATGCCTGCGGCAAGGTGAGCCACTCGACCAGAATGTTTATGAAGGCTGCTTCTGGTCGGCAGTCGGGCCGCTGAGTGAGAAGTCGGTGGCCGAGGATGGCAACCCGCAGCTGTTCCCCGACTTCACGCGGGGCAACTGGAAATCCACCAAGCCGTTAGGTATCATCGCATGAGTTATCTTTCCAACCCCATCGCCCCCATGAAATCGTTGATCTGTTCCGCCACCGCCGCGCTCTCCGGCCTCACCCTCGCCGCGCCCCTGGCGCTGGTGCCTCTGCCCGTCTCCGTAACCCCCGGTGCCGGCACGTTTGATTTCTCGGCTGCCACCGCAATCTGCTTTGACCCCGCCCTGAAGAATGAGGCGGATTTGTTAGCCGCTGATCTGCAGGCCCGCACCGCCGTCGCGCCCAAGACCGTGGCCGACGCCAGCCGGGGCGGTTTCCCGGGTAACATCGGTCTCGCCATCGATGCCGCCGCGGCGCTGCCGGCCGGTGGCTACAAGCTGGACATCACGCCCGCGGGCGTGGTGGTGACCGGCAAAGACTCCGCCGGCGTGTTTTACGGCACGCGCACGATGTTGCAACTCCTGCCGCCGCTGGGTGCCGCCGCCTGGCAAGACGCGGTGCCGGAGCCACTCCCCGTGCTCGCCATCGTCGATCATCCCCGCTTCGTGTGGCGTGGCATGATGCTCGACGTGGCGCGCCACTTCTATCCGCCCGACGAGGTGAAGCGATTGATCGATTGGATGGCCTTCCACAAGCTCAACGTGTTTCACTGGCACCTCACCGACGACCAGGGCTGGCGGATAGAAATCAAACAATACCCGAAACTAACGCAAGTCGGCGCCTGGCGGGACTCCTCGCCGCCTTATGGCAACCGCGACTCCGACGACGGCCAGCGCTATGGTGGATTCTACACCCAGGCCCAGATCAAGGAGGTGGTGGCCTATGCCGCCGCGCGCCATATCACGATCGTGCCGGAAATTGAGATGCCCGGCCACGCCGCCGCCGCCATCACCGCCTATCCGGAGCTGGGCAATACCGATGTGCCTGGCTACGCGCCGAAGGTGGTGACCCGTTGGGGCGTGTATCCCTATATCTTCTCGCCGCAGGAAACCACGCTGCGGTTTTTGGAAAACGTGCTCGGTGAGGTGTGTGAGCTGTTTCCGTCGAAGTTCATCCACATCGGCGGTGACGAGGCCCCCAAAGACCAGTGGCGTCAATCCAAGGCTGCCCAGGAAGTGATGCGCCGCGAGGGCCTCAAACATGAGGAGGAACTCCAGGGGTGGTTCGTCCGGCGGATCGGCAAATTCCTCGAAACCAAAAACCGCCGCCTGATAGGCTGGGACGAAATCCAGGAAGGCGGCCTGTCCAAGACCGCCACCATGATGGTCTGGCGTGATGCCAAATGGGCGAAGCATGCCTTGGCGCTCGGCAATGACGTGGTGATGGCCACCACTTCCCATAACTATTTTGATTACTATCAGGCCCCGGCCGCCACCGAATTGGCCAAGGGCAAGGAGTACGAAGCAATCGGCGGCTTGCTCCCGCTCGACAAGGTGTACTCCTACAATCCCACCTTCGTCGCGGACAACCCAGCACAGGAACAACAGATCCTCGGCACCCAGGCCCAACTGTGGTCGGAATATTTGCAGGATATGAAAAAGGTCGAGTACATGGCATTCCCGCGCCTGGCAGCCCTCGCCGAAACCGCTTGGACCCCGCACGCAGCAAAGAACTACGACGACTTCCGCCGCCGCCTCGATGGCGTGATGAAACACTACGACGGCGGCCATCTCAATTACGCCAAACCCGCGCCGCTGCCGGAAAAATCCACCACCACTCCCGCCGCCGCGCCGGGAACTTCGCCCGGCGTCGCCACCCCTCCCCCCGCCGCCGCCTCGGCGTTGCGCATTCCGGCGTTCACCGCCTATCTGGAACCGGATGCCGATGGCGCCCAGGTGGCGCAGTCGCAGGGCATCACCGGTTGGCATGATGCCGGGCTGCGGGTCTCATGGTTCGGCGAACTCAAACACTCCGGCAAACTCACCGCCGCCCTCGCGTTGCGCCTGCCGCAGGGCCGCAGTTCTAACTTGCAGCTCACCATCGCCGGCCAGCAGCACCAAGCGGTGGCGCAGGGCGGTAGCGTGTCATTCGGCGATTATCAGATAGATAAGCCGGGCTACGTGCGCTTCGAGTTGTCATCGCTGAATGGGACTGGCGACGCCGGCACCATCGAGGCGCTGGTGTTGGAGGGGCCGGCGGTCGCGGGTGCCCATTTCAACTTGTTGCCGCACCGCAATGCGGCATCGGTGCATCTGAACTTTCCGGCACCCGCAGATGCCAAGGTGGCGATGTTTTATAATGAAGTCACCGCCGTGGAGGATCCGCAGGCGAGCTTTTACATGGCCTGTGGCTTTTCCCGCGGCTATTTCGGGATGCAGGTCAACTCGGCCACCGAGCGCCAGATCATTTTCTCGGTGTGGGATGCGGGCTCCGGCCAGAGCGCCAAGGATCGCAGCAGCGTGGCCGCCGAGGAGCAGACGCAATTGCTGGCGAAAGGCGAGGGGGTGGTGGCCTCGGTCTTCGGCAACGAGGGCACCGGCGGCCATTCGCATCTGGTCTATCCGTGGCAGACGGGTCAGCCGCAGCGCTTTGTGGTGACCGCCAGGCCCGATGGCAGCCAGACGATTTACAGCGGCTTCTGGTATCATCCTGAGAAAAAGGCATGGGTGCTTATCGCCAGCTTCCGCGCGCCCAAGGACGGACAATGGCTGCGCGGCCTCCATTCGTTCAGTGAAAACTTCAATGGCAACAACGGCCAGCTCAGGCGCAAGGCGTTGTTCGGCCCGCAATGGATCGCGTTAGACGATGGCAAATGGATAGAGCTGACCCACGCCACCTTCAGTCACGACGGCACCGGCGCGGCCGATCGCCTGGACCGGTTCATGGGCGTCGAGGCCGGCCGCTTCTTCCTCTCGCAGGGCGGCTTCGTGCCCGGTTGCTCAACCCCCGGCGAGGCGTTCACGCGCCCCGCCAGCGCGGCGGCCCCGCCGGATATCCGCCTGCCCGCCGTCCCCTGAGCCCGCGCGCCCGTGGCTGACCGGCGGCGTTGCCTTGCTCTCAATAGGTTGCCTCTCCAGGGCAAGGCTGCCAAGGCGCCTTACGCCACCGCATGCCCCAGCCATCCCGCCCATGAAACTACCCGCCACCCGCCGCCTCCTCACCTGGTTCATCGTCTTCGCCCTTGCCGGGTTGGCGGTTTACAAGCTCAAGTTCGCCCCGCTGCCGGTGATCGCCCATACCGTGCGCCGTGGCGAAATCGTCGCTGCGGCCATGGGCACCGGCACGCTGGACGCGCGGGTGAAAACCACGCTCAGCGCCCGCATCCCGGAACGCTTGTTAGAGGTGCTGGTCGATCAGGGGGACAGCGTGCAAGCCGGGCAGCTGCTCGCCCGGCTGGATGATGCGGAATCAAAACAGCAAGTCGCCATTGCCGCCGCCACCCTGGCGGCGGCGAAGCAAACGGCGCTGCGGGTTCGTGCCGACCTTGCCCGCTCCGAGGCGGTGTTGGCGCAGGCCCAACTCGATCACAAACGCATCACCGGACTGACCGCCTCCCGCGCGGTTTCCCAGGCTGATGCGGACAAAGCCGGCGAAGCGTTGCGGGTGGCCGAGGCCGACCTCAATCGATCGCACGCGGCCATCGCCGAAGCGGAAGGACAGATCGCGGTGGCGGACAAAAACCTGCTTTTCCGCATGGATCAACTCGCCTTCACCGAAATCCACGCGCCCTATGACGGGCTCATTATCCGCCGCGACCGCGATCCCGGTGAGATGTTAGTTCCGGGCGCTTCCCTGATGCGGCTCATTTCGTTAGATGAACTGTGGGTCAGCGCCTGGGTGGATGAAACCGCGATGCCCGCCCTGGCGGTGAATCAAGCCGCACGGATTGTTTTCCGCTCCGAGCCGGGACATGACTACCCGGGCAAGGTGACGCGCCTGGGCCGCGAGACCGACCGCGAGACCCGCGAGTTTCTGGTGGACGTGCATGCCTCCGAACTGCCGAAAAACTGGACCATCGGTCAGCGGGCGGAGGTGTTCATTGAGACCGGGCGGCAGGCTGACGTGGTCTTGTTGCCATCGGCCTTTGTGGTCTGGCGGGAGGGGCGTGCCGGGGTTTTCATCAACGCGGGCGGCAAAGCGCAGTGGCGTGAGGTCACTCCCGGATTGCGCGGCAAGGAACAGCTCGCCGTCATGCAGGGATTATGCCCGGGCGATCAAGTCGTTCGCGCTCCAGATGGCCGGACTCCCCCGCTTGCCGATGGCCAACGCATCAAGCTGCCATGAACCTGGCCGTCCGTGACATCCGCCACAACGCCGGCCGCTTTGTCTTCACCACCGTGGGCATTGGGATGCTGCTCATGATTGTCATGGGGATGGGCGGCATCTATCGCGGCCTCATCCATGAGGCCACACTGCTGGTGGACCGGGTGGGGGCAGACCTGTGGATCGTGCAGGGCCGTACCCGCGGCCCCTTCGCGGAAATTTCCCGCCTCCCCGCCACTCTCGAAGACCGCGTGCGGGCCGTGCCCGGCGTGGCACAAGCACGCCGCTTCGTCTCCCACACCATCCAGCGCGATCTCGACGGGCAGCCGCTGCGCATGGTGGTGCAGGGGCTGTCCTGGCCTGAAGACCGCGGCGAATGGGTGCCGCTGGTCGCCGGGCGTGCGCTGCGTCAGGCGCATTATGAAATGATCGCCGACCAGTCATTGAAGCTGCCACTCGGCAGTAGCATCCCCTTGGGCAAGGATGTCTATCAAGTCGTGGGACTCACCCGCGGGATGGTCGGCTCCGGTGGCGACGGACTCACCTTTTTCACCGTCAGCGATGCGATGGCCATTCAGTTCGACCAACCGGCAGAGGCCACCCGCCTGGAACGTGCCGCCCGCCGGGCGCGGGTCGAAAACATCGATCTCGGCAGGCTCCAGCCGTTGTTGCTAGACCGCGCGGCGGGACTTGCCCGCGGCATCCCCGCGCTGGCGCCGCCGCAAGTCAGTGCGGTGCTTGTCACGCTGCAACCCGGCGCCGATGCCGCTGCAGTGCGCCGCACCCTGGGCACCTGGCCGGACATCACGGTTTATTCCACACAAGAGCAGAAGGATCTCCTGTTATCCGGCATGGTGGACAAGGCGCGCCGCCAACTCGGGCTCTTCCGCGTCTTGCTCATCATCATTTCCACCATCATCATCGCGCTCATCATCTACACGCTCACGCTCGACAAGATCCGCGACATCGCCTTGCTCAAGCTCATCGGTGCCCGCAATGGCGTCATCGGCGGCCTCATCCTCCAGCAGGCCCTGCTGATGGGGGCATTCGGCTACGGGTTGGCCTGGTGGATCGGCCAATATGCGTTTCCGCATTTCCCGCGCCTCGTGCTGATAGAGTCATCCGATCTCGTCAGCCTCGCGATGATTGTCGTCGTCATCTCCACCCTCGCCAGCCTGCTCGGCATCTGGAAAGCCATGAACGTCGAACCTAACACCGTCCTCGCCGCATGAATCCAGCCGCTGATGTCATCATTCCCGCGGTCGAGGTCACCCACCTGCGCAAGGTTTATGGCAGCGGCCACACCGAGGTCGTCGCGATGCGCGATGCCACGCTGAGCATCGCCCCGGGGGAGATCGTCGGCATGTTCGGCCCCAGCGGTTCGGGCAAATCCACCCTGCTCACCGCCATGGCGCTGATCAATCCACCGACATCCGGCCAGATCGCCATCGGTGGCCGACAGGTGATGGATGGGCCGCGGGCGCTGGTGGACCTGCGCGCCTTTCGCCGTGAACACCTCGGGTTTGTGTTTCAGAAAGCCAATCTCATCCCGTTCCTAACCGCACTGGAAAACGTCCGGATCGCCCTCGAAGTGAACGACATTTCCCCGAAGGCAGCACGCAAGCGGGCGCTGGAATTGCTCGATTACCTGGGCGTCGGCCCGCGTGCCCACAATCTGCCTGTCGCCCTTTCCGGCGGCGAACAACAGCGCGTCGCCGTCGCCCGCGCCCTCGCCAACAGCCCCAGCCTCATCCTCGCCGATGAACCCACCGCCGCCCTCGATGGCCCGTTAGGACGGCAGGTCATGGAACTCTTCGCCAAGATCGCCCATGAGCGCCAGGCCGGGGTGATCGTGGTCACCCACGATCACCGCACGCTCGATGTGTTCGACCGGATTCTCGATGTCGAAGACGGCATGATCCACAGCCGTAATAATCCCCACTCACCACCCCCATGACTGAGCGCTTGGCCGCCGACACGACTGACGACGAATGGGTCCGGCGCGCCAAAGCGGGGGACTTGGCTGCCTTCGAGAGCTTGACCAATCGCTACGAGAAGCGGGTGTATTCCCTGGCCATGCGGATGCTAAGGCAGGCGCAGGATGCCGAGGACGTGACCCAGCAAACCTTCATCAGCGCGCTGGAGCATTTGGACGGGTTCCGTGGCGAGGCCGCCTTTGCCACTTGGCTGCTGCGGCTCGCCACCCACGCGGCGCTCAAAACCATCCGCAAACGCGACGGGCTCGCGACGGTGTCCTTGGAGGGGGCCACCGAGAGCGCCGACGGTGAGGAGGCCATTCCACACCCGGAGTATATCGCCGATTGGCGCCACTCGCCGGCGCAATTGGTGGCGCGAAATGAGACCCGCCGCCTGCTTGACGAGGCTCTTGCCCGCTTGGACGAGAAACATCGGATCGTGTTCCTGCTCCGCGATGTGGAGGGCTTGTCCGTCAAGGACGCCGCCGCCGCCCTTGGCTTGAGCGAGGCTAACATCAAGGTGCGCCTGCTCCGAGCCCGCTTGCAACTGCGCGAATTGCTCACCCTCACCCTCGGCGATCCGGCATCGCGCGTCGTGCGTGCGCATCATCACCATGGCTGACGCCTAACGAGAGATTAGTCCACAGACTAGAGTCCTTGAAAAAACGAATGTGTTGTCGTTAGGTCAAATTTCTTGTCTTGCGTCTCGGGTCTTGTGGTCTTGGGTCTGAGGCGCAGCCTCGCTAGAATTTAGTCCCCATCCACCCTTTCAACAGGCCGGGTTCCCAGCTATCAACACCCATCAGGAAAACCACGGCGCCCATTATCATACCGCAAATGATACGATCGATCTGGTCTCCTTCCCCTACGCGGCCAAAGTGGGCCAACTCGGGCTTTCCATCATCGCCACGCTGGCCATCCCCACCACCGCCCCACCATAGGCTGATCAAATTTCCTGAGCCATTGGGAGCATGCCGTCAAGACAACTCCCGCACCCTTGGGCGGAGTAAATGGATCTCCCGCTGGCGGCCTCAACTCAGGCGCCGCCCGCGGGCGATGGCACCACTGGATTGAGGGTCGGCGTAACCGCCACGTAAACCGTGCTGGCGGCCTCACGTTCCTGATGGGGATTGTGAAAACGCACGACATGCGCCTCACAGGTGGCGAAGGCAGCGCTGAGCGAGGCGATGAACTCCGCATCGGGAGGATCATCGGACCACAATGCGAAGACCCCGCCCGGATGCAGGTGGTGTGCCAAACGGCGGAGTCCCTCCGGCGCGTAAAACGCGCAGTTCCCCTCATGCAGAAGTTTCGACGGCGAGTGGTCGATGTCCAGCAGCACCGCATGATACCGCCGCCCGGCCGCAAGCGGATCGAAGCCCGACTCGTCGCCCCGCGCGAGAGCAAGCTGGAAAAAATCCCCCTGCACCATGCGGCAGCGGGCATCTGCGGTGAGGCCCGGACCCAGTGGTACGAGACCGCGCTGGTGCCAGTCGATCACTGCCGCCAGAAAATCCACCACGATCAACGCGCCCACCTCGGGAAACTCAAGTGCGGCACGTGCGGTGTATCCCAAGCCCAAGCCACCCACCACCACATCGAGCGATTCACCGGGGAAAGCGGCTTTGGCTGCCGCCAAACCAAGCCGCGACAGCGCCTCCTCCACCTCCGTGAACAAACTCGTCATCAGAAAAGCCTCACCCAGGATGATTTCATAGACCTCGATGTCATCGAGCGACGGGAGAATCCGCCGCCGCAGAATGAGATCCCCGAGCGGGGTCTTTTGGTAGTCGAGTTCCTCGAAGCGTCGCTTTGCCTGCATGGCGCCTTGTAAGGCCGTGCCGCTGGTAAGGACAGACATTTCTATAGTTAGAAATATCCTGCCGTAAGCCATTGATAATCAATGGTCGGGGCGGCCAGATTCGAACTGACGACTTCCTGCTCCCAAAGCAGGCGCTCTACCAGGCTGAGCTACGCCCCGTGCGGGACGGCACCGTTGGCGATTCGGCGGGGGGAATCAAGCAAATCCGCTGTGGAATTGCAAAAAAACCTCAATTCGGGCCGCGTGGCGTGCGCCACAACGCCGGCTCCGGGGGCATGCGCGTCAAAAATGTCACGCTTTTGCCGCCGCTTCGAGTTGCAGATAGGTGCCCAGCAGTTCTTGATAGACCGGCCCGGTCACCGGGTCCGGCATGAGGGTGGCGGTGGCTGGCGCCAAGGCCTTGGTTAGGGATTCGTAGCTGTGATGGCCGACGACATGGGCGGCGAGCATGGCGGCACCGAGGGCGGCGGAGTCTTGGACGGCGATGGTCTCAACCTTGGCTTGGAAGACATTGGCCAGCGTCTGGAGTATGCCGGTGCTGCGCGAGGCACCGCCGGTGACGCGGATAGTCTCGAAGTTGCCGATCCATTGCGAGTGGACCCGGATGGATAGCACCTGCGCTTCGATGATGGCACGGATCTTGGTCTCGGCCGCAGCGCTGGCGAAGGCGAAGTTGGCGCGCAGGCCGGGGGTGAGCACGGGCGGGGTGATTTCCGCCTCGAACCACGGCAGGGCGAGTTGGCCGTGGTTGCCAGCAGGGGTCTTTTCAAACGCAGTGACGTCGAAAAACGTCCAGTCCACCGCGGTCTCCTCGCGGATGCGCTCGCGGGCGAGCGAGCCGTTCTTGAAGCAGGTGAGGCACATGAAGCCGCCGGTGGGATTGCCAAACACGTGGCCGCAGCCTTCCGGATCGGTGCGATAGGGCTCCAGCACCGCGAAAAATGTGTCGCTGGTGCCCAGACTAACAACCGCCAGCCCCGGCCGCGTCGCGCCGGTGCCCACCAGACTCGCCGGATTGTCACCGGTCCAGGCGGTGATGGCGACGTCGCTGGCGAACCCGTACTTGGAAAAATACGGGGCGAGCCGGCCAATCACGGTGTGGGTGGGCACGGCCGGCGGGAGTTTGTCTAACAACCCGGGCGCGGTGGCCTCGCAGATGGCGGGATCCCAGGTCAGCGTCTTGAGGTTGAGCAGGTTCATGCCGGCACCGTCGCCGTAATCGATCGGCACGTGGGCTCCGCTGATGACCGAGGCCATGAACGACGAGACCAGATGGATCCTGGCGGTGGCGGCGTAGGCGGCCGGCTCCTGTTGATAGAACTTGCGGATCTGCGCGCCGGTGAAGCGTTCGATGGCGGGCGAACCGGTGTCGGTCTGCAGCCGGCCGCCAATGGCCGCGGTGACTTCGGCGCACTGCGCGCTGGTGGACGAATCCATCCAGATCGGCGAGGTTTTGCGCGCCAAGGCGGGGGCGAGTTGTTCTATCAGGGTCCTCGCGGGATCGAGGCTGGCGAGAATGCCGCCGGCCTGGGCATTGAGATAGACCGAGCCGTGTTGTTGGCCCGACCCGGCGATGCCGACGACCTCCGCCAAGGGCGCGCCCTCCGCCTGCATGCGCGTGAACAACAGGTCCAGCGCGGCCAGCCACAGCAACGGGTCGGCGTGCTTTTCAAGCGGGTCGCCGGACGGTGAATACGCCGCCTGATATTGCGGCAGGTCCTTGGCGAAATTCACCGCCGCCTGGCCGACGATGGTGCCGGCGGCGGGATCTATGATGAGCCCCTTGAGGCTTTGCGTGCTGCTATCGAGACCGAGATGGTAGGACATGGGGGGGGGTGGTTAGAGGTTAGAAGATATCAGGGAAGAGACAGAAGACCGCTGCGCTGCAAGACAGAAGACCGCTGCGCTGCAAGACAAGAGCAGGGCCCTTGGGCAGCGCATGGCACCTCTTATTCCAGTCTTCTGTCTTCTGTCTTGAAGTCTTCTGTCTTCTGTCTTCTGTCTTCTGTCTTCTGTCTTCTGTCTTCTGTCTTCTGTCTTCTGTCTTCTGTCTTCTGCTCAGAGACTGAGCAGGATGTCGTTGAAGTGGATCTCCAACAATTCCTGGCGGCCGCTCTGGAGGCTGGGTTCGCCGTTTTTGAGGGTGAGTGCGGCGAGTTTGTCCAGCGACGACTTGCCGGCGAGGATTTCCTTGCCGACCGGGGATTTCCACGAGGCGTAGCGATCATCCACAATCTTGCTGTATGCCTTGTCGGCGAGGATCTTGTCGGCCACCAGCAGCCCCTTGGCGAAGGCATCCATGCCGCCGATGTGGGCATAGAACAAGTCCATCACGTCGTTGGAGCCGCGGCGGCACTTGGCATCGAAGTTGAAACCGCCGGCGCCGATGCCGCCCTTTTGTTGCAGCACGGCTATCATGGCGGTGGCGGTGTCGTAGAGGTTGACGGGGAATTGGTCGGTATCCCAGCCTAACAGGATGTCGCCGGCGTTGGCATCGACGCTGCCGAGTTTGTTTTCGGCGGCGGCCACGGTGAGTTCGTGGGCGAAGGTGTGGCCGGCGAGGGTGGCGTGGTTGGCTTCGACGTTGATCTTGAAGTGGTCATACAAGCCATGGGCGCGCAGGAAGCTCAGCACGGTGGCGGTATCGTAATCGTATTGATGTTTGGAGGGTTCGCGCGGCTTGGGTTCAATCAGGAACTGGCCCTTGAATCCGATCGTTTTCGCGTGATCCACGGCGAGTTGCAGCAGCGCGGCGAATTGGTTTTGCTCTTGGCTGTACTTGGTGTTGAGCAGCGTCTCGTATCCTTCGCGCCCACCCCAGAACACGTAGTTCTCGCCGCCCAGTTCGCAGGTCGCCTCAAGCGCGTGCTTGAGTTGGGCCGCCGCGTAGGCAAACACCTGGACGTCGGGGTTGGTGCCCGCACCGTGGGTGTAGCGCGGATTGGAGAACAAATTGGCGGTGCCCCACAGCAGCTTGATGCCGGTGTCCTTCTGCATCTTCTTGGCCTGCTTGACCACGGTTTCGAGGTTCTTGGCCGACTCGGTGAACGTCGCGCCTTCAGGGGCAATGTCGCGGTCATGGAAGCAATAGTAGGGCGCGCCGAGTTTCTGGCAGAACTCGAAATTCGCTTGCAGCGCCTTTTCGGCGGCCTCCATCGGCGAGCCGACATTCCATTCGCGCACCCAGGCGGCCGGGCCGAACATGTCCGAGCCACCGCCCTTGAAGGTGTGCCAATAGGCCACGGCAAAGCGGAAATGTTGCGCCATGGTCTTGCCGCGCACTTTTTGTTTGGCGTTGAACCATTTGAAGGTCAGTGGATCGCGGCTCTTGGGGCCTTCGTATTTGATCGGGGATTTGACGAGCGGGAAGTACGATTTCATGGTTGTGTGGAATGGGTGCTAGGAGCTTGCGGAGTTTGCTGGACCTGCCCATGCCGACAAGCAAATTTTTCCAACAGAGCAAAAATGTGCGGGGCCACTGGCTTATTCAGCCGCTGTGCGCGCAATCGCAAGGCTTTCCAGGTTCCAGCTCAGCAGCGGCGCTGATTTTGTCAAGGTAACCGGGATCTGATCCCACCCCGCCTGTGCCCGACAGGCTCGACGTTGCCACTCGCCACCCGCCCGCCGCTGTCAACAAGATAATGGCTGGCATTATAATGGCATCGTCCCCTCCCCGGGAAGTCAGCACCCGGCAATCGAAGGCGGTGGCGGCGCACATGGGCCCAGTACCTGGCATTGCCCCCATCGGACCAGCACCGTGTTAGGATTTCAGGACATCACCCCACCGTCCTCACTGACAACTGCCGTGCGGTGAACAGGCTGCCTTGGGCGTCTTCGCGCAGCGCCCGCGCGCCGCTCGTTCGCTTCGGCCCGAAATGCCCGCGACAGGTCTCAAACACCCCGTCCACATAGGATTTGGTGCCCAGCACCAACCCGTCGGAAAAATACCGCACCCGGCAGCGCAGCAACGCGGCGCGGCTCAATTTCCCCTGCCGTTTTTTCTCCACCTCTGCGGCCTCGGTGGAAAACCC
>CAIZNN010000032.1 GCA_903934285.1 Akkermansiaceae bacterium
CGACAACACCCAGACCGTCCAGTGGAGCACCAATCTAACCGAATGGAACGACCTAGCCCCGTTGCTGGTCAACGAGAACGCGGCTGATCCGGATTCGATGGAGATCCGCATTCCGCTGACCAACGCGGTGGGCGGCAAGCTCTTCGGCCGTCTGAATGTGACCAAACCGTGATTTCTCCGGGGTAACGGGTTTCACTCCGGGAGCCAGGGGCCGCCGATCGCAAGGTCGGCGGCCTCATTGCGCTGCAGAGGAGGGCACCTTTGGCAAAATGAAAAATGCCCTTGCCGATTACCGGTTGTTTTCGTGGGACCAACTGCGGAATTACGAAAGTTTGTCGCGCGCCTCGAGCATGCTCACGTTCAACTCGTCGACCGGGCGACCGACCATCCGCACCTTCAAGCAACAGGGCTATTCCACGCCCGGCTCGCGCGGCGAACCGGAATGGAATCCGATCATGGACGAGGACCGCTTCCGGATCCATCCGGTGTTGCTCAAACTCTGCTACGTGATGAGCTACGCCACCGAGCGCATTGCCAATCCCCAGGTGGCCAGCAAGCCGCTGGCCCTGCGCTTCTATATCTATCCGTTAGAAGTGGTGGATTGGATGAACCGGCCCGATGACTACCGCAACGCGTTCAGATGGCACTACTACATCTGGGGCGAGACCGGCAAGTTTTTGGTCACACGTCACACCCTGGCCAATGCGCCGCCGGCCGAGCGCGCCGTCGGCCAGGATATCCAGAACCGCTATTGGAATGGCTCGCGCGAACTCACCGCCGCCCAACTCCGCGAACTGGCCACCGCCATCGTCTGCCAAGTCAAGAAACGCGGCCCGTTCACCTCGCTCGCCGAATTTGTCAATCGCCGGCTCAGCAGCGACACCACGCTGGCCGTCAGCGGCGCGCTGCAATCCGCGCTCGACGACCCGGCAGTTTCCCTCAACGAGCCATTCCGCAACGACTCGCTGAGCGGCACCGAGGCGGTCGGGTCGCTCAAGCCGGTTTACCCGCTCCCAGCGGCGGCCAAAGGACCGCGCCGCCAAGGCATCACCGGCTACGTCACCCAAGCGGATTGAGACAAAGCCGCAAGACTGCAAGACGCAAGACCCAAGAGAAGAGCAGATGCAGAAGCGCTGCGCTCTCTTCTCTAGTCTTGCGTCTTGGGTCTTGTAGTCTTGCGTCTTCTTCTTCATCCGTGGTCATCATCGTCCCGCATTACCATTCAAGCCCGGCAACCGCGCGCAAAGGTGCCAAAGCATTTTCCACACAGATCAGAAACTGTGAGCCGGCGAGCCCGATCACGGCGCCATCTGCGGCGGCATCTGCGGCGACCACTGCGGCGGCGAGCCCGCCACTGCGGCGTTTCCAGGGGAATTGCGCGCGAAATTGCCCGCCGCAGGGAATTTTTCCGATATTTGGGTTTTGCCTGACCCCATTCGCTGCCAAGATGGCTGCGGAGCACCCCCGCATGATCACCTACACCAAACCACCCCACCCGCGCGAATACCGGCTCATCTTCAAGAATGTGGACCGCGAAGGCTGGGATGCGTCCATCGATTGCTACCTGCGCGATGGCGGCTACGCGGAGCTGAAAACGGCCCTCGCCATGCCACCGCAGGACATCACCGAAGAGGTGAAAAAATCCGGCCTGCGCGGGCGCGGCGGCGCCGGCTTCCCGACCGGCATGAAGTGGACCTTCATCCCGCCTAACAACACCAAGCCGGTCTATCTGATCTGCAATTGCGACGAGTCGGAGCCCGGCACTTTCAAGGACCGCTACATCGTCCACCAGGATCCGCACCAATTGCTGGAAGGGATGGTCATCTCCGCCTTCGCCGTCGGCGCGCACCTGGCCTATATCTATATCCGCGAGGAGTTCCCGCAGGCCGCCAAGATCCTCGAGCATGCCATCGCGCAAGCCCGCGCCCGCAATTTGCTCGGCAACAACATCCTCGGCTCCGGCTTCAATCTCGAAATCCATGTGCATCGCGGCGCGGGTGCCTATATCTGCGGCGAGGAAACCGGCCTCATCGAGTCGCTCGAAGGCAAACGCCCGTACCCGCGCATCAAACCACCGTATTTCCCCGCCGCCCTCGGCCTCTACATGTGCCCGACCATCGTCAACAACGTCGAGTCGCTGTGCCACGTCAAACACATCATCCGCATGGGCGGCGACGAGTATGCCAAGCTCGGCGTGCCGCGCAACACCGGCACCCGCATCCTCTGCGTCTCCGGCGATGTTAGGAAACCCGGCTACTTTGAAATCGAGGTCGGCAAGCTGACGATGCGCGAGTTGTTATATGACTTGTGCGGCGGGCCCAGGGACGGCCGCCAGTTCAAGGCGGTCATTCCCGGCGGCTCGTCGGCCAAGATCCTGCGCTGCGAGGAAACCTACCCCCTCAAAAACCTCGATGGCTCCAGCCGCGAGCTGGCCTTCTGGGACATCCCGCTCGACTTCGACACCATCGCCGCCTGCGGCTCAATGGCCGGCTCCGGCGGGGTCATCGTCATGGACGACTCGCGCAAAATGTCCTGGGTGCTCAACAACCTCAACGCGTTTTACGCCCACGAGTCGTGCGGCCAATGCACGCCCTGCCGCGAAGGGTCCACCTGGATGAAAAAAATCTCCGACCGTCTCGTCGCCGGCGACGCGTCCCCGGCCGATCTGGACACCCTTGAGGCGATTGCCTATCAGATTGATGGCAAGACGGTGTGTGCCTTTGGCGAAGCGTCCTCCTGGCCGGTGGAAGCAATCATCGCGAAGTTCCGCGACGAATTGTTAGCCGACACCCGCCCCGCCGCCGCCGGCAACCCTCACAATCCGGAAACCGCCGCCCAGCGCCGCTACCTGCCCCTTTCATGATCCGCCCCGAAGACCCCGCCACCTTGCTCGCCGCCGCCGCCGCCACCAGCAGTGCCCACGATGCCTCGCGCACGCCCCTGCCCGCCTCCACCCGCATTTACGTCGCGGGCTGCCTCCATCCCTCGGTGCGCGTGCCGATGCGCGAAATCACCCTGTCTAACACCATCGCGCCCAACGGCCGCAGCGAGCCAAACGCTCCGGTTCGCGTCTATGACTGTGCCGGCCCGTGGGGCGATGGCGGCTTTACCGGCACCTCCGACCAAGGCCTCCCAGCCCTGCGCCATGACTGGATCCTGGCCCGCGGCGATGTCGAGACCTACGCCGGGCGCGCCGTCACGCCCCAGGACAACGGCTACCTAAGCGACAAACACGCCGAGTTCGCCTCGCAGTCCGAGCGCTCCGGCCGGTTCCGCGAATTTCCCGGCCTCACCGGCCAGCGCCGCGACCCGCTGCGCGCGCGCGGCGCGCCCGTGACGCAACTCCACTACGCCCGCCAAGGCCTCATCACCCCCGAGATGGAGTTCATCGCCATCCGCGAAAACCTCAAGATCGCCGAGCTCAACCCGCACATCGCGGATTTGAACGACGACATCGTCCGCAATGATCTAACCAAGCAGCATGCCGGTTCGGCCCAGAATTCCGCCATTCCCGATCCCTACACGCCCGGCGTGTTCCGCCGCTTCCCCCAGCGCATCCCGGCCGCCATCACCCCCGAGTTTGTCAGGAGCGAGGTCGCCGCCGGCCGCGCCATCATCCCGTGCAACATCAACCACCCGGAATGCGAACCGATGATCATCGGCCGCAACTTCCTGGTCAAAATCAATGCCAACATCGGCAACTCCGCCGTCGCCTCGTCCATCGAGGAGGAAGTCGAGAAAATGCGCTGGGCCACCAAGTGGGGCGCGGACACCGTGATGGATCTATCCACCGGCAAGAACATCCACGCCACCCGCGAGTGGATCTTGCGCAACTCGCCGGTGCCCATCGGCACGGTGCCGATCTATCAAGCGCTGGAAAAGGTCAACGGCAAGGCCGAGGATCTCACTTGGGAGTTGTTCCGCGACACCCTCATCGAGCAGGCCGAACAAGGCGTCGATTACTTCACCATCCACGCCGGGGTGTTGCTGCGCTTCGTGCCGCTGACCGCCTCGCGCATGACCGGCATTGTCTCGCGCGGCGGTTCGATCATGGCCAAGTGGTGCCTCGCCCATCATCAGGAAAACTTCCTCTACACCCATTGGGACGACATCTGTGACATCTGCGCCGCCTATGACGTCGCCTTCTCCATCGGCGACGGCCTGCGCCCCGGCTCCATCGCTGATGCCAACGACAAGGCGCAGTTCGGCGAACTCGAGGTCCAGGGCGAGCTGACCACCCGCGCGTGGGCCAAGGGTGTGCAAGTGATGAATGAAGGGCCCGGCCACGTGCCGATGCACCTGATAGAGGAAAACATGGCCAAGCAACTCGAATGGTGCCATGAGGCGCCGTTCTACACGCTCGGGCCCCTGACCACCGATATCGCCCCTGGCTACGACCATATCACCTCCGGCATCGGCGCCGCCATGATCGGCTGGTATGGCTGTGCCATGCTGTGCTATGTCACCCCCAAGGAACACCTCGGCCTGCCTAACAAGGAAGACGTCAAAACCGGCGTCATCACCTACAAACTCGCGGCCCACGCCGCCGACCTGGCCAAGGGCCACCCCGGCGCCCAATACCGCGACAACGCCATCAGCAAGGCCCGTTTCGAGTTCCGCTGGGAAGACCAATTCAATCTCGGCCTCGACCCGGAAACCGCGCGGCTGTTCCACGATGAGACCCTGCCGCAGGAGGGGGCCAAGACCGCCCATTTCTGCTCGATGTGCGGCCCGCATTTCTGCTCGATGAAAATTTCCGAAGACGTCCGGCAATACGCCGCGCAACTCGGCATCGCCGCAGAGGCAGCACTGGCCACGGGCATGGCGGAGAAGAGCCAGGAATTCGTGGCACAGGGCGCTGAGATTTATTCCCAGGCAGAGGCGGACTCCGAATCCACTCTGCTCTAAGCTGAGATCCTCGCCGGGCGATTCGGAAGCAACCGCGCCACGCAAAGCCTCAGCCGATCCCCTTCTTCAAGTCCCTGCCACCCCACAACGCGCCTGTCACAGGTGGCCCGGGCATCTTGCCCGGAGCCTCGACTCAAACCACCAAGGGTGCTACCTGGAGTCCAAGGTCAAGGCCTTCCTCCCCGCCACGGAAGTTGATTCTTGCGAAACTGTGAAACCGTGATACACATAAAGCCATGAAAAACATCACCCTCGCCCTCGATGAGGAAACCTACCGCAAGGCGCGCATCGCCGCTGCCCGGCGCGACGCGTCTGTCTCATCCCTTGTAAAACAATACCTCCTGACTCTCGCGGCCACTGAGACCACCACCCAGAAGCCCGCGCATGAACTGGACACCTTGCTCGCCGAGATTGCCAGTCGTCACCCCGGCTTCACATGCCGCGACAATCTGCCCCGCGAAGCCCTCTACGAAAACCGCCGCTAATGACCTTCGTCGATACCAACATCCTCCTCTATGCGATCTCAACACAGCCAGAGGAGGCGGAAAAGAGCCAAAAAGCCAAAGCGATCCTGAGCGAGGCCGACCTCACGCTCTCGGTCCAGGTGCTACAGGAATTTTACGTTCAGGCCACCCGCCCCACCCGCGCTGATCCCTTGACCCACCAGGAGGCCACCGCACTCATCCAATACTGGCTGCGCCACCGCATCGTCCCACTCACCGTGCAGGTCATGCAGGATGCCCTCGACATCAAAAGACGCTACCAAACTTCCTATTGGGATGCCGCCATCCTCGCCGCCGCCGCCTCTGCAGGCTGTTCCGAACTCATGTCCGAAGACCTCAACCCCGGACAAAACTACGACTCCGTCCGCGTCATCAACCCGTTTTTGAAAAACTGATTCCATGTCCTATCCACAAGTCCCTCAACAACTCTCTGATCCCATGTGAAGCTCATGCGGCGGCTTTTCCCGCAGGGGGAAAGTAGTCACAGGCCGCCGCCACAGGGCCTGACATTCAAACAAACACCCCGGCCTGCGGGACGCTGGCCGGGGTGTTTGTTTGGATCGCGGGACTCAGGCGGTGGTGGAGTCCTCGTCCTCGTCGAAGACCTCCTTGGGGATGATGATCGGCTCGGGTTCCTCGACGGTGAACTCGAAGGTGGCATCGCGGTGGCAATGGAAACCGGAACCGGCCGGGATGAGGTGGCCCATGATGACGTTCTCCTTGAAGCCGGTTAGATAATCGACCTTGCCCAAGGTGGCGGCTTCGGTGAGGACGCGGGTGGTGTCTTGGAACGAGGCGGCGGAGATGAACGAATCGGTTTCCAGCGACGCCTTGGTGATGCCCAACAAGACCGGCTCGCCCTCGGCGGGCTTGCCGCCATTGGCGAGGATCTCGGCATTGACGCGCTTGAAAGTGGAGCGGTCGACTTGATCGCCCCAGAGGTATTGGTCGGCATCGCCCGGATCAGTGATCTTCACCTTGCGCAGCATCTGCCTGACAATGACCTCGATGTGCTTGTCATTGATCTCCACACCTTGGACGCGATAGACGGATTGCACTTCGTTGACCAAGTGCTCCTGGAGTTCCTGGGCGCCGCAGGCTTCCAACAAATCTTCCGGTGACACCGGACCTTCGGTGATTTGGTCGCCGCGTTTGACCTGGTCGCCATCGGTGACGACGATGTGCTTGCCCATGGGGACGAGGTGATCGACTTGCTCGCCGGTGGCCGGATCGGTGACGACAACCTTTTTCTTGCCGCGCACATTGGTGCCGAAGGACACCTCGCCATCAATCTTGGCGATGACGCAGGAATCCTTGGGCTTGCGCGCTTCGAAGAGTTCGGCCACCCGCGGCAGACCACCCGTGATGTCCTTGGTGCGCGCCACCTTGCGCGGCGTCTTGGCCAGCTGGATGCCGCCGTGGACGATTTCACCTTCCTTGACGGAAAGGTGGGCCCCAACCGGAATCGAATAGCTGGCTTTGACCTCCTTGGTGACTTCGTCATAGATGACGACCTGCGGATGGAGGTCTTCCTTGTGCTCGGTAACCACCACACCTTTCTTGCCGGTTTCCTTGTCCGTTTCGTTAGCCACGGTGATCCCGGCGATCATGTCGCGGAATTCGACGCGGCCCGCCTTTTCAGTTAGGATCGGCACGTTGTACGGGTCCCAAGTGACGACGGTGTCGCCCTTCTTGACGTCCTCGCCATCCTTGATCGAGATGACCGAGCCGATGACAATGATATGACTTTCCAACTCGAGGCCGTCCTTGCCGCGGATCGAGACCGTGCCATTCTTGTTGAGCACGACCCAATGGCCATCGGCGGATTGGACGGTGCGCAGCGCCTTGTAGACCAATTGCCCCGAATGTTTCACCTTGATGATCGGTTGTTTGAAGGTGGCCGCAGCGACCCCGCCGACATGGAAGGTACGCATGGTGAGCTGGGTGCCGGGCTCGCCGATGGACTGGGCGGCGATGATGCCGACGGCTTCGCCGATCTTGACGGGCTTGCTGGTGGCCAGATTCAAGCCGTAGCAATTGGCGCAACAACCGCGATCGCTTTCGCAGGTGAGCACCGAGCGGATCTTGAGTTTGAGGCAGCCGATGCGCTCGATGGCGGTGGCTTGGACTTCGTTGACGATGTCATCGATGTCGATAATAATTTCGCCGCTGACCGGATCCTTGATCTGCTCGCACGACACGCGGCCGTAGATGCGGGTTGAGAGCGAGGCGGCTTCCTCATCGCCATCGACGATGGCCGCCACGGTGATGCCATTGGCGGTGCCGCAATCCTGATGGGTGATGATGACGTCCTGCGCCACATCCACCAGCTTGCGGGTCATGTAGCCGGAGTCCGCGGTTTTGAGCGCGGTGTCGGACAGCCCCTTGCGGGCGCCATGGGTGGAGATGAAGTATTCCAACACCGAGAGCCCCTCGCGGAAATTCGAGATGATGGGCCGTTCGATGATTTCACCCGACGGCTTGGCCATCAGCCCGCGCATGCCGCCGAGCTGCTTGATCTGGCTCTTGTTGCCACGCGCGCCGGAGTCCACCATCATGAACAAGGGACTCGCCTTGGGCTTGCCATCGTTGTGCTCGATTTTGCGATACAGCGCGTTGGCGATGGTGTCGGTGGCGTGGGTCCACACATCGACGATTTTCTGATAGCGCTCGCCATCGGTGATGACGCCGTTGCGATATTGTTTGGTGACCTTGTCGACATCCTCGTAGGCCTTGGCGATGACATCCTTTTTCTCCTCGGGAATGACCATGTCAACAATCCCGATGGAGGTGCCGGAGCGGGTCGCTTCCTTGAAGCCGAGGGTCTTGAGTTCATCGAGGGTCTCGACGGTTTTCTTCTGGCCGGACACCTGATAGCAGCGCCAGATGATGTCGCCGATCTGCTTTTTGCCGACGTTGTAGTTCACAAAACCCAAGCCGGGGGGCCAGATTTCATTGAAGCGGACGCGGCCCGGGGTGGTCTCGAGGATTTTGCTGTCATTGTCACCTAGCAAGGTCTTGCGGCCGAAGTCGGGGTTGCGGATGCGGATCCAGCAATGGTATTCGATCTTGCGCGAGGCGATGGCGAACTCGACTTCGGACGCGTTTTCAAACAACGGCAGATGTTCCTGTTTTTCGCGGTCCTTCTGGGTGCGCAGCGGCGCCCAGGTCAGATAATAGGTGCCCAGAATGATGTCCTGTGAGGGCACCGTGATCGGGCGGCCGGAGGCGGGCGAGAAGATGTTGTTAGGCGCGAGCATCAACTGGCGGCACTCCAACTGGGCTTCCACCGACAGCGGCACGTGCACCGCCATCTGGTCGCCGTCGAAGTCGGCGTTGTAGGCGGTGCAGACGAGCGGATGGACGCGGATCGCCTCGCCCTCGATGAGCTTGGGCTCGAACGCCTGGATGGAGAGGCGATGCAGCGTGGGGGCGCGGTTGAGCAGGATCGGATGGCCCTTGGTGACTTCGGCGAGGATGTCCCAGACCTCGGTGGTCTTGCGATCGATCATTTTCTTGGCCGAGCGCACGGTGTGGCAGTAGCCGAGTTCCTTGAGGCGGCGGATGATGAACGGCTCGAACAACGTTAGAGCCATCTTCTTGGGCAGCCCGCACTGGCCGAGCTTGAGGTCCGGCCCGACGACGATGACCGAGCGGCCCGAGTAGTCGACGCGTTTGCCTAGCAGATTCTGGCGGAAGCGGCCGCCCTTGCCCTTGAGCATGTCGCTGAGGGATTTGAGCGGGCGGTTGCCGGCGCCGGTGACCGCGCGGCCGTGGCGGCCATTGTCAAAGAGCGCGTCGACGGCCTCCTGCAACATGCGCTTTTCATTGCGGATGATGACCTCCGGGGTTTTGAGCAGGAGCAGGTTCTTGAGGCGGTTGTTGCGGTTGATGACGCGCCGATAGAGGTCGTTGAGGTCGGAGGTGGCGAAGCGGCCGCCTTCGAGGGGCACCAGCGGGCGGAGGTCCGGCGGGATGACCGGCAGCACGGTTTGGACCATCCATTCGGGGCGCGACTTGGACGCGGCAAACCCCTGGGTGATTTTCAAACGCTTGGCGAATTTCTTGCGGTTCTGCTTGGACTTGGTGGTGGCCAGTTCCTCTTCGAGCACCTTGGCCAGCGCGGTTAGGTCCACTTGCTTGAGCAGATCCTGCAACGCCTCGGCACCCATGCCGGCGCGGAACGAGCCGTCGCCATAGGTGTCTTCGGCCTCGCGCAACTCGGTTTCAGTTAGCAGCTGGCCGAGTTCCAGCGCGGTGTTGCCCGGCTCGGTGACGATGTAATCCTCATAATAGATGACGCGTTCCAACTGGCGGGCGCTGATATCGAGCAACAGGCCGATGCGCGAAGGCATGCACTTGTAGAACCAGATATGGGACACCGGCACGGCGAGCTCGATGTGACCCATGCGCTCGCGGCGCACGCGGCTGAGGGTGACCTCCACGCCGCAACGGTCGCAGATGACGCCCTTGTGTTTGATGCGCTTGTACTTGCCGCAGGCGCACTCCCAGTCGCGGGTGGGCCCGAAGATACGCTCGCAGAACAGGCCGCCCTTTTCCGGCTTGAATGTCCGGTAGTTGATGGTTTCGGGGTTTTTCACCTCGCCCTTGGACCAGGAGCGGATGATTTCCGGCGAGGCCACGGTGATGGAAACCTGGTCAAAGGCTTCCGGGCGTTCGTCAACGCCGAAGAGTTCGCGAAGGTTGGTGTCAACACTCATAATAGGACAAATTTGTTAGAATGGGAATAGGGGTTCGCGGGCTCAAATCAAAGGGTGAGATCGTCCAAGGAGTAATCATCCAGGCCGCCGGTCATGCCGGAGCCATGGGTCGAACCGCGGCGGCCGGGACGCACGTCGAGGCCGAGCGATTGCATTTCCTTGATCAGGACGTTGAAGGACTCGGGAGTGCCGGCCTCAAGGTTGTTATCGCCCTTGACGATGGCCTCGTAGATGCGGGTGCGGCCCAACACATCGTCGGACTTGACGGTGAGCAATTCCTGCAAGGTGTAGGCGGCGCCATAGGCTTCCAGCGCCCAGACTTCCATTTCGCCGAAGCGTTGGCCGCCGTATTGGGCCTTGCCGCCGAGCGGTTGCTGGGTGACGAGCGAATACGGGCCGACGGCGCGGGCATGGATCTTATCGGCGACCAAGTGGCCGAGTTTGAGGATATAGATCATGCCGACGACGACGGGGTTGTGGAACGCCTCGCCGGTGCGGCCGTCATAAAGGGTGGACTTGCCGCCAGTGGTGCCGTCCTTGCCATCGCCAATCCAAGTGTAGCCGCGCGTCTCCGCTTCGCCGGGTTTGCGCGCGCGGGCCTTGCCGGCGTCGCCGATGATATGGATGCCATCGACTTTCTTGGCCTCGCTCATGAAGTCCCAGATGACCTCCTCCTTGATGCCATCGAAAATCGGGGTGGCGACCTTGAACCCGAGGGCCTTGGCGGCGACGCCGAGGTGGGTTTCGAGCACCTGACCGACGTTCATGCGGGAGGGCACCCCGAGCGGGTTGAGGCAGATATCGACCGGCGTGCCGTCGGCGAGATATGGCATATCTTCCTCGGGGACGATGGTGGCGACCACCCCCTTGTTGCCGTGGCGGCCAGCCATCTTGTCACCGATGGAGAGCTTGCGTTTGGCGGCGATGAACACCTTGACTTCCTTGATGACGCCCGGATCGACTTCGGTGCCGCTTTCAAGTTGGTCGAGTTTGCGTTCGCGTTCGGTATCGAGTTCCTGGAAGCGGGCTTCGAAGGAGGTGATGATTTCGATGATCTTGTTGCGGATCGGCGACGGGTCGATCTCGATGTGGTCGTGGACCGACGCGAGCTTGCGCAACAACGTCTTGGTGATTTTGCGGTTGGCCGGAATGATGATCTCACCGGACTGCGCGTTGACGACATCGAGCGGGATTTTCTCCCCGAGCAGGATGTCCGACAACCGTTCGGTCAGATCGTCGGTGAGCTTGTCGGCCTTTTTCTTGTGCTCGTCGTTGATCTTCTTGAGTTGCTTCTTGAGTTCGCCGGGATCGACTTTTTCGAGGCGTTTTTTGGCGAAGCCGTGGGCCGAGACGCGCACGTCCTGGACGATGCCAACGCAGCCCGACGGGACCCGCAGCGAGGTGTCTTTGACATCGGCGGCCTTTTCGCCGAAGATGGCGCGCAGCAGGCGTTCTTCCGGGGCGAGTTCGGTTTCCGACTTGGGTGTGATCTTGCCGACGAGGATGTCGCCGGGTTTGACTTCGGCGCCGATGCGGATGATGCCGTCGTGGTCGAGGTTGCGCAGGGCGTCCTCGCCGACGTTGGGAATATCGCGGGTGATTTCCTCGGGGCCGAGTTTGGTGTCGCGGGCGGCGACGTCGAACTCGGAGATATGGATGGAGGTATAAATGTCCTCCTTGACGACGCGCTCGGAGATGACGATGGCATCTTCGAAGTTGTAGCCATTCCACGGCATGAAGGCGACGAGCACATTGCGGCCGATAGCCAACTCGCCGTCCTCGGTGTTAGGGCCATCGGCCAGCACCTGGCCCTTTTTGATTTTCTGGCCCTTGTGGACGATCGGCTTCTGGTTGATGCAGGTGCCGGCGTTGGAGCGCATGAACTTGCGCAGCGGATAGGCCATGATGCCCTTTTCCACATGAGTCTTGACCGCTTCCATGTCGCTGAGGAACTTCTCATCAGCCACGGGCATGGTGCCATCCGGGGTGGTGACAATGATTTCGGCAGTGGCGGCAGCCACGATGCCATCAGCTTCGGCCACCACCACCGCGCGGGAATCGCGCGCGGCCTTGCCTTCCAGCCCGGTGCCCACCAGCGGGGCCTCGGACACCAGCAGCGGCACGCCCTGGCGTTGCATGTTCGAGCCCATCAGCGCGCGGTTGGCGTCGTCGTGCTCGAGGAACGGGATGAGCCCGGCGGCGACTGACACCAATTGCTTGGGCGACACGTCCATGTAGTGGACATCGGCCGGGGCGACTTCGATGAA
Source organism: Akkermansiaceae bacterium (assembly GCA_903934285.1). Lineage (GTDB taxonomy): Bacteria > Verrucomicrobiota > Verrucomicrobiia > Verrucomicrobiales > Akkermansiaceae > Luteolibacter. Next base: position 12,400 of record CAIZNN010000032.1, read on the forward strand.
CTCGCCACCCTTTTCGCGGGCGGTGATGCGCTCGGTTTGGAAGTTGCCGGCCTTGTCGATGGGATTGTTGGCCTGGGCGATGTGGAAGTTCTCCTCCTGGTCGGCCGTTAGGTACTCGATCTCGTTGGTGACGCGGGAGTCGACGACGCGGCGGTAGGGGGTTTCGATGAAGCCGAACTCGTTGATGCGGGCGTAGGTGCACATCGAGTTGATGAGACCGATGTTAGGACCTTCCGGGGTTTCAATCGGGCAGATCCGGCCGTAGTGCGAGGGATGGACGTCGCGCACTTCGAAGCCGGCGCGGTCGCGGTTGAGGCCGCCGGGCCCGAGTGCGGAGAGGCGGCGCTTGTGGGTGAGTTCGGCCAGCGGATTGGTCTGGTCCATGAACTGCGAGAGCTGGCTGCGGCCGAAGAAATCCCTGACAACCGCGGAGAGTGCCTTGGGGTTGATGAGTTTTTGCGGGGTCATGCCCTCGATATTGACATCGAAGAGGGTCATGCGTTCCTTGACCAGGCGTTCGGTGCGGGCGAGGCCGACGCGGCACTGGTTGGCAAGGAGTTCACCCACCGCGCGCACGCGGCGCGAGCCGAGATGGTCGATATCGTCGATGACGCCATCGCCCTTTTTGAGCTTCAAGATATAGCGCACCGCGGCGAGGAAATCCTCGGGCACCATGATGCGCTGGTCGGAATCGACTTGGATGCCGAGTTTCTGGTTGATTTTGTAGCGGCCGACGCGGGTGAGGTCGTATTTTTTCGGATCGAAGAACAGGCGCTTGAGCAGGGCGCGGGAATTCGAGGCGGTGGGCGGATCGCCGGGGCGCAGCTTGCGATAGATATCCTTGAGGGCGCTTTCCTCGTCGCGAGCCGGATCCTTGCGCAATGACTTGAGCAGGATTTCATCTTCGCGGCCGTCAATGACTTCAACTTGCGATTGGCCCAGTGCCAGCAACTGCCGGACGATGCCGATGGTCAGCGGTTCATAGGCTTTGGCGACAACCATCTCGCCGTCGATGACATCTTCAAACGGGACCTTGTGGCCGAGTTCGGCTTCGTCCATCTTGTCGCTCAGCGCCAGTTTCTCCATCGAGTAGAAATGGCTGACGATGTCGCGGTCGGTCGGATAGCCCAACACCCGCAGGAAGGTGGTGGCCAGGAACTTGCGGCGGCGGCGGCGGCGGTCCAGATAGACGTAGAGCAAATCATTGGTGTCGAACTGCACTTCGAGCCAGGAGCCGCGGTCGGGAATGATGCGGAAGGAATGCAGCAACTTGCCGTTGAGATGCTGGGAAATTTCGAAGCAAATCCCCGGCGAGCGGTGGAGTTGGGAGACGATGACGCGCTCGGCCCCGTTGATGATGAAAGTGCCGCGGCGCGTCATCATCGGCAACTCGCCCATATAGACGCGTTCCTTCTTGGTGCCGGTCTCGTCGCGCAGCTTGAAGGTGACGTAGAGCGCGGCGCTATAACTCTCGCTGTTGCGCAGCGCGTCGAGCGAAGTGATCTTGGGGTTCTCGATATCGTAGGTGACGAAATCCAAATCGATGGCTTCATCATAACTTTTGATAGGAAAGACCTCGCGAAACACCGCCTGCAGGCCGGTATCGGAGCGCTCACTGGGCGCCACGTCTTTCTGGAGGAATTCGTCGTAGGAACGGCTCTGCACCTCAATGAGGTTGGGCGGTTCAATGACTTCCTCAAATTTCCCGAAATAGAGACGTTCAGCCATGGCGTGTAGTAGTATTCTTTCTTACAAGTTAAGCCCGAGCCGCGGACGGTCTCAGGCGAGGGTGATTTTCAGACGGTGAAGGGAATGACGGGAGCGGAGCGAAAGCACAGGGATAAGTTGAAATCTCGAGCCGGTCTCGGCAGGAAGTCCCGGGGCTGGCATGCGCCAACCCCGGGCAAATCCGTGATGGGGTTACTTGAGTTCGATTTTGGCACCAGCCTCCTCGAGCTTTTTCTTGGCGACCTCGGCGGCGTCTTTACCGACGCCTTCCAGGATCTTTGCCGGAGCGCTCTCGACGAGTTTCTTGGCATCAGCCAGGCCCAAGCCGGGAACCACTTCGCGCACCACCTTGATGACGGCGATTTTGTTGGGCCCGACGTCGGTGAGGACGACGTCAAATTCGGTTTTTTCTTCGACGGCTTCAGCAGCAGCAGCCGGGCCCGCCATCATGGCGACCGGTGCGGCGGCGGAGACGCCCCAAGTTTCTTCCAGTTGTTTCACCAGATCGACGGCTTCCAGGACGGTAAGCTTGCCGAGTTGTTCTACGAGTTGTTCGATGTTTGCCATTGTATATGCTCCTTGTGCGGTATCGTCGCTCCCGGAGCCTCCGGGAATTTCAGTGCGGCAGCCGCCGCTCCGACGAGGAACCATTGGGTGTTCAGGCGGTGGCGCGGAGACGCTGCCGCCATCAGTTCAGATTTATTCGGGGGATGCGGCCGGGGTGACGGCTTCAGCAGCGGGCGCTTCGGCAGCGGGTGCTTCGGCGGCGGGCGCTTCGGCGCCGGGTGCTTCGGCGGCGGGTGCTTCGGCAGCGGGTGCTTCGGCTTCGGTGGGGGCGTCGGCCTCGGTGGTCGACTCGTCGACGTCGGGGTTGAATTTGTTTTTGAGGACGCGGGCGATGCGGGTGGCCGGTTCGTTGATGGTGCCCAACAATTGTGAGAGCACCGCCTCGCGCGACGGGATATCGGCGATGGCCTTGAGCTTGGCGGTGTCGAGCACCGCATTGCCGAGGATGCCGACGCGCATTTCAGGTTTCTTGAACTCTTTTTCGAAGTTCTTGATAGCCTTGGCGGCGGCAAACACTTCGCTCTCGCCAGTGACGAAGGCGGTTTGGCCGATGAGTTCGCAGCCGATGTCGGGCAAGCCGGCTTCGGTGAGCACCTTGCGCATGTAGCTGTTTTTGGCGACGATGCAGGAGGCGCCGACGGCGAAGAGACGGTTGCGCAATTCGCTGAATTGCTTGACCTTGAGGCCGGTGTAGTCAATGACAATCAGATAGGGAGAGGCATTGACGCGCTCCAGCAGGCCGGTGATGATGATTTGCTTATCAGGATTCATGGTCGATGGCGGGCCGGGGGTTAGGCAGAGGCTTTGGTATAGATGCTGGCTTCAAGCGGCAGCCCTGGCAGCATCGAAGCGGCGAGGGTGACACTGCGGATGTAGCCGCCTTTGGCGGCGGCCGGTTTGGCGCGGACCACGCCATCGACGAAGGCGAGACCGTTTTCCAACAGTTGCACCGCCTCGAAGGAGGCCTTGCCGATAGAGCCGGACACATTGCCGTTCTTGTCGAGTTTGAAGTCGATGCGGCCGGCTTTCACTTCGCGCACCGCCTTGGCGGTGTCGTCGGTGACGGTGCCAGTCTTGGGGTTGGGCATCAAGCCGCGGGGGCCGAGGATACGGGCGATTTTGCGCACTTCGGCCATGGCATCCGGGGTGGCGATGGCGGAGTCGAAGTCGGTGAAGCCATCCTGCACGCGCTTGATGAGATCTTCGAAGCCGACATGCTCGGCGCCGGCGGCGATGGCGGCCTCGGCGGCCACCCCTTGGGCGAAGACGGCGACCCGGACATTGCGGCCGGTGCCGTGGGGGAGGGAAACGGATCCGCGCACCATCTGATCGCTCTTCCTGGGATCCACGCCGAGGTGGAAGGAGAGGGTGATGGTGGGGGTGAATTTGGGCGCCGGGAATTGCTTCACGGTGCTGATTGCGTCAGGGAGCGAGTAACTCTTGCCGGGTTCGACAAGTGCCACTGCCTTCTGGTAGCGTTTGCTGCGGTGTTTGGCCATGGGGGGTGTTGGTTTGCAGTGCGGTCGGATGCCACCGGATGTGGCACCCTCCTGCGGGGGGCCGGACTCACGCTGGGCAAGTCCGGCGGAGAGGGGTTACATGCCTTCGATTTCGAGGCCCATCTGGCGGGCGGTGCCGGCGAGGATGCGGGCGGCAGCCTCAGGGTCACGGGTGTTGAGGTCGGGCATCTTGATTTTGACCACTTCCATCAATTGCTCCTTGGTGATTTTGCCGACCTTGATTTTGTTAGCTTCCTTGGAGCCGGAGGCGAGTCCGGCGATTTTCTTGAGGAGATTGCCGGCCGGGGGCTTCTTGGTGATATATGTGAAGGACTTGTCCTTGTAGACCGAGATGACCACCGGCAACACATCGCCGACCTGGCTTTGGGTGTTGGCATTGAAATCCTTGCAAAACGCCATGATGTTGACGCCGGCTTGACCGAGGGCGGGCCCGACGGGCGGTGAGGGATTGGCGGCGCCTGCGGGGATTTGCAGCTTGATAACTTTGACGACTTCCTTGGCCATGATAGTGAGCGGTGGGGTGCGGGGTGTAGATTTGAGATTTGAATTGTGAGTGGCCGTCAGGCGCGCTCAACCTGCCAATATTCGAGTTCAACCGGAGTGCTGCGGCCGAAAATGCTAACCGAGACACGCAGTTTGCCGCGTTCCGGGTCGATTTCCTCGACAATTCCGTTCTGACTTTGAAAGGGGCCATCGGCGACCTTGACGGTATCGCCGACTTCGAAACTGATGGCGGGGCGGGCGTGTTCCTCGCGCTCCTTGATTTGGGCGAGCATGGCTTCCACCTCGCGGGGCCGCATCGGGGTGGGGCGGTCTTTGGTCCCGGCAAAGCCGATGACGCCTTCCATTTCCTTGATGAAAAACCAGGTCTTCTCGACGAGCTGGTTGTCGGAGGAAATGAGGTTCATGTTGACGATGATATACCCCGGGAAGAACTTGCGTTTGGTCTCGGTTTTTTTGCCGCGGCGGATTTCGGACACCATCTCGGTAGGCACCAACACCTCGTGGATGTAATCGGTCATCTCCTCGGCCTCGGCCTGGCGCAAAATGCGGTCACGGACTTTCTGCTCTTGGGAGGAAAGCACCTGGACAACATACCATTGATTCTTGGCTGGATCGGTTTGTGGCATGGCGGGTAGCAGACTGAAGGTGAAAAACGCGGGCGGCGGGAGACGGCATCAACGCCCGACATTGGTGAAGAACGAAACAATCAAAACGTGAATGAAATCCCACAGCTGCACGAACCCGGCTAACAAGATCACCGCGATCAGCACCACCATCGTCGAGTCGGTTAGTTCCTTGAACTTGCGGAAACCCTTGATCTTCGGATCGGACTCCCACGGCCAACTCGCCTTGCGCAACTCGCCCTTGACCTCGCCGGTGAAGTGGGCAATCCGCAGATAATTGCGGATGATGACCACCGCGCACACCACTAGCAGCGCATAGACAATCCCGGAGGTGATCCAACTGCCGCCGATTTTAAGGTACTCCAAGAACTGCATGAATTTGTTACGTTGATCGAAAATGTGCTGGCACGGCAGGAGGGACTCGAACCCCCAACACTCGGTTTTGGAGACCGATGCTCTACCAATTGAACTACTGCCGTTTTGAGGCGACTCAGGGGCAACCCGGATTGGTCCGGGATGCCCCATCATCAAGGAGTCAGGCGCTGGCAGCCACTGCCAAGGCCTGCTGGGAATTTAGTCAAGGATATCACCGACACGCCCGGCACCCACGGTGCGGCCGCCTTCGCGGATGGCGAAACGCATGGTGCGTTCCATGGCGATGGGAGTGATGAGTTCGACTTCCAGCTCGATGTTGTCACCGGGCATGACCATCTCCACGCCTTCCGGCAACTTGATGCTGCCGGTCACGTCGGTGGTGCGGAAGTAGAACTGGGGGCGATAGTTAGAGAAGAACGGGGTGTGGCGGCCACCTTCTTCCTTGGAGAGCACATAGATTTCAGATTTGAATTTCATGTGGCCCTTGACGCTGCCGGGCTTGGCGATGACCTGGCCGCGTTCGACGTCGGTTTTTTTCAAGCCGCGCAGGAGCAACCCGACATTATCGCCGGCGCGTCCTTCGTCGAGGAGCTTGCGGAACATTTCAATGTCGGTGACGGTGGTCTTTTGGGTGTCGCGAATGCCGACGATTTCCACTTCTTCCATCTTCTTGACGATGCCGCGTTCGATACGACCGGTGCAGACCGTGCCGCGGCCTTCAATCGAGAACACATCTTCCACCGGCATGAGGAAGGTCTTATCGGTCACGCGCACCGGCTCGGGGATATAGGAATCCACCGCGTCCATGAGTTTCATGATGTTTTCCTTCTGCGTGACGTCGCCATCCAGCGCGGCCTTGGCCGAACCCATCACGATGGGGATTTCATCGCCCGGATATTCATAGACCGAGAGCAAGTCGCGAACTTCCATTTCGACGAGTTCGAGCAACTCGGCATCGTCCACCAAGTCGACCTTGTTCATAAACACCACCAAGGCGGGAACCCCCACCTGGCGTGCCAGCAAAATGTGCTCGCGGGTTTGCGGCATCGGGCCATCCGCGGCGGACACCACCAAAATCGCGCCGTCCATCTGGGCCGCACCGGTGATCATGTTCTTCACATAGTCGGCATGCCCCGGGCAATCCACGTGGGCATAATGGCGTTTCATGGTTTCGTACTCGACGTGGGCCGTGTTGATCGTGATTCCGCGCTCGCGCTCTTCAGGCGCGGCGTCGATGTCCGCATAATTTTTGACTTTCGCCAGACCCTTTTCCGACAGCACAACGGTGATTGCGGCGGTGAGGGTGGTTTTCCCATGGTCAACGTGGCCGATGGTGCCGATGTTGACGTGGGGTTTGGTGCGCTGGAATGATTCTTTAGCCATGGTGGTTGTTGTTTCGCGTGAGAGTTCTGATGATGTGGACGTAGCCCTGGAGCTCGCAGGGGGAATTGAACCCCCGACCTCATCCTTACCAAGGATGCGCTCTACCCCTGAGCTACGCGAGCCGTGTGACTATTTAGTGCCTTCCTTCGACCCGACAAAAACACCGCGTCCTGTCCGACTGCATGGACCGGGCGCGGTACCCCTGACGGGATTTGGGGAGAAGCGGGCGGAGCTTAACGGAAAATCTGCGCTTGTCAAAAAAAATCTCATCCGCCGGCAAAAAAGATCCAATCGCCTAGGAAAGCGCCGGTTACGGCGTGGTGCCGGACGCTTCGGGCGCCTCCGGCAGCGGCAACGAGAGTCTGCGGATGGCCACGCAGCGGCCGGAATCGGTGTCCACGTCGACGATCACGCCGCAGAGGCGCACCGCGCCCTTGGCCACCGGAAAGCGCGTGGGCATGCCGGATTTGAAGCGCCACACCACTGACTCGATGCTGCGGCCGAGCACGGAATGCTCCGGGCCGCACATTCCGGCATCGGTCAAATAGCCGGTGCCGCCAGGGAAAATCGTTTCATCGGCGGTCTGCACATGGGTGTGGGTGCCGACCACCAGCGACGCGCGGCCGTCGAGCAAGCGCCCCATGGCCTGCTTCTCGCTGGTGGTTTCGGCGTGGATTTCCACCACGATGACCTTCAGTCCGGCGGCGGCGAGTCGATCCACCTCGGCCTCGGCGGCGAGGAACGGATTATCCAGCGGCGGCTGGATGAACGAGCGGCCCTGCACCAGCACCACGGCGACGCGGCCTTTGGCGGTTTCCAGCACCACGCTGCCGTTGCCCGGGGTGCCGGGCGGATAATTCAATGGCCGCAACAAGCGCGGCTCGGTGGGGAAATAATCGACCACCTCGGGTTGGTCCCAGACGTGGTCGCCGGTGGAGATGACCGCCGCGCCGGCCCGCAACAGATCGATGGCGATGCGCGGGGTGATGCCACGCCCGCCCGCCGCATTCTCGCCGTTGACGATGATAAAATCCAAGCCTTCGCTGTGTTTCAGCAATGGCAGTTGCTCGATCACTGCTTTGCGGCCAGGCTCACCCACCACATCCCCCAAAAATAAAATGCGCAGCGTCGACATAATTTAACAGAGCAACAGACGCCCGCATGGCGCCTTGCGCCAACTATCCACATCGTCCCGCCGCCGACAACCCAAATTCCCGCCAATGCCCCGTTGCCGCAAGCTCGTGCTGCCCCTGCTCAGCGCTGCAATCCTCGCCGGACTCGCCCTGGCGCTGGTGCACCGATGCTCGCACCCGCCCAAAGCGCCGCCCTCCGCCAGCGAGTTGGCGCTCGCCGCCCTAACCGCGCCACCGGATTGGTCCGCGCTGGACGCCTTTCAAGGCAGCATCCGCCGCAGCGACTTCGAAGCGCTCCTCACCACCACCTTCACCACCGGCAACGCCTGGCGCGACTTGATCCACCTCGATGACCAAGAAGCACGCATCCATACCGGACTGCCCGCCCCGGCCGACATTTTCCACCTCGCCTTCGCCACCGCCGCAGACCCCGCGCCGGCGCCGCGCCAGTGGCGTGGCGCGGGCGAGCTGCCGCCGGCACCGCCGGGCAAGCCGCTCGCCGGGCTTCGTGTTGCCATTGACCCGGGCCACCTCGGCGGCGCCTGGGCGACTCTGGAAGAACGCCGCCTGGTGGTGGGCTCCAACCCGCCGGTATGCGAAGGCGACCTGACCCTCCGCGTCGCCAAGCTCCTCAAACCCCGCCTTGAAGCCCTCGGTGCCGCCGTCACCCTGGTGCGCGACACCAGCCAGCCGCTCACCCCGCTGCGCCCGGCAGACTTGCTGCCCGCCGTCTCCACCCTTGCCCCGGCCGAGGCCACCGCCTCGCCGCAAAAGCTTGCCGAACGACTGTTCTACCGCACCGCCGAAATCCACGCCCGCGCCCAATTCGTTAACCACACCCTCAAACCCGACCTCGTGCTCTGCCTCCACTTCAATGCCGAGGCCTGGGGCGACCCGCGCAAGCCACGCATGGTCGCACGCTCGCACCTCCATCTGCTCCTCAACGGCGCCTACAGCGACGCCGAAGTCACCCTCGCCGACCAGCGCTGCGCCATGCTCAGCAAACTCCTCCAACGCAGCCACGACGAGGAAGTCAGGGTCGGCGCCAGCGTCGCCGCCGCCTTGGCCGCCGCCACCGGCTTGCCGCCATTCCAATACGCGCCGGACGCCGGCAACGCCCGCCCGGTCCCCAACCAACCGTATCTGTGGAACCGCAATCTGCTCGCCAACCGCCTCTATCAGTGCCCCGTCATTTTCACCGAGCCCTACGTCATGAACTCCAGCACCGACTACGCCCGCCTCGTCGCCGGCGATTACGAGGGCCTGCGCCAAATCGCCGGCTCGGCCCGCCCGTCGATTTTGCGCGAATATGCCGACGCCATCGCCAATGGCCTCGCCCGCCATTATGCCACCCACCGCGGGCACCAGCCGTGATTGCCGGCCGCAAGCGCACGGCCTTTGGTTAGACCAGCCGGCGCGGCGATGGCGACCTCCCTGCCCGGCGTCAGGGTTCCCGGAGTTGTTTGATCGTTTGCGCCACCGCGGCCGCCTGGTCGGGCTGGCCGGCGGCTTGATAGGCACGCTCCAACCCCTGCAAGGCCCCGAGGTCATTGGGGAACGCCACCAGCGCCTCGGCAAACGCCTCGATCGCCGGCGCAGGCTCGTTTTCCCCAAGATGGTACTCGCCGAGCCGGGCTAACATGGGCGAAAGCACCACTGGCGGATAGAGCGAGGCCGCCGGCCGCTGGCGGTCCGCGGCGGAGCGGAACCAATTGTAGGCGGTGCCGCGCAGCGGCGCAGGCCCGGCCAGGGCGAGGCGGCCGCGGACATCGCTGGCGAGCATCTCCGTGGCGCGAAACGCACGCGTCCAGGCGGAGCGTTCGCCGCCGTTGTTGGCCACGGCTTGGGCCTGTGCCATTTTCTCGCCGTGAAATGCCAGCGCCGCGGCGGCCTCGCGCGCCCCCTCGAGTTGCCCCTTGTCTAACAACCGGATCGCCTCCAGCGCAAGCCGCAGGCCATCAATCCCCCAATAGGCCAGGCATTCCTCATGATACGGCTTGAGCGATTTGGCCTTGGGCAGGGTGTCCAGCGCCAGGGCGGCATCGCCGGCATCGCCGCGGCGCAGGAGCAAGCGCGCAGGCAGGGTCTGGGCTTCCCACAACATCATTCTCACGCCGGCAGATGAGGCGCGCGCCACGGGCAGTGGCGTGCTGGCCAGGTGTTTGGCGGCGGCTAATGCGACGGCAAAGTCGCCCTTGGAAGCCAGCGCCACCACGCGATAGCATTCCGCCTTCACCCATTCCGGACAATCCGCCACTGCCGCCTTGCTCGATTTCATCCATTGGCCATACAACGCGCCCGCCCGCCCGAACGCCGCGACCGCCGCGGCGTGCTGGCCACAGCGCCATTCATAATGACCTAACAAGTGGTGGTACGGCGCGTAATCCGGGACCATCTGACACAGCTTGCGGGCCGCGGCCAGCGATGCCGTTAGATCGGGTGCCTCCGCCCGGATCAGCAACAAGGCATTGAGTGGCAGCGGGCTGGCCGGATGGGCTTGACTCAAGGCGGTCAATTCCCGCTCGGCCTGCTGCTGGTTGGCGGTGGCCGTGCCGCCGTCATCGTAGCCGGTGCGGCCGAACAACGCGGCAAACACCCCCGCCTGCAGGTCGTTGGGAAATTTTTTGGCGACCTTGCGGAAGGCCGACGCCGCCGAAACCGGACCTTCCTCCAAGTATTTGACCAGGCCGTAGGCATAGCCGCGTTCGAGGTCGCTGCCCTTGCCCTGGTCGAGCAAATCGAGCATGCGTTCCACCGCGGCATTGCGGGCCGTGCCGGTGGCGGGGGTGGGCACCAGCAGCGCCATGGCCATCCCCCACTGCGCCAGCAAACAATCCGGATCCTTGCGCATCGCCACCGCGAAATGCCGGCTCGCCTCGAATTCCCAGCCGCCATGCAGATGATTGAGCCCCTGATTGACCGCCGCCTGCGCCTCGTCGCTGGCCGCAGTGACCGCCATGGCAATCCCGCCGGGAAACTCCCTGGGCGTCGGCTCACCCAGCGCCTTGACGGCTGCCGGGATTGCATCTTCGAGGGGCGCGAGATCCTTGCCCAGAGCGCCACCGCACAGCCCGGCTGCCATCCAAATTGCCATCCATTTGCTCATCGAGTGAGGGTTTCACGGACCCAGCCGCCCGCCAAGCACAATAACGCTGGCTTCGGCACACCCCGCCCGCTACCCTCCCGCCATGCACCTTGGCATCATCGGTTGTGGTAAAATGGGAACCGCCCTCGTCGCTGGCGCGATCCGCGCGGGCGTCGTCAACTGCGCCGATGTCATCGGCTGCGACCCCTCGCCCGCCTCACGCGAGGCGTTTTCCCAGGCCACCGGCGCCCTTGCCACCCCCACCCCGGCGTCCCTGGCCGCCACCTGCGACGTGATCCTGCTGTGTACCAAACCGCACGACGTCCTCACAGCCATGCGCGAGATCGCCGCCGCCACCGCCACCGCCAGCCAGCCGCGGCTGATCCTTTCCATCGCCGCGGGCATCCCCCTGACCACCTTGGAGGCCGCCGCGCCCGCCCATTTCCGCCTCATCCGCGCCATGCCCAACACCCCCGCACTCGTCGGCAAGGGCGCCGCCGCTTATTGCCTCGGCACCCGCGCCACCCCGGCCGATGCCGCCACCGCGCAGGCATTGTTAGGTTCGGTCGGCCTCGCCCTCGAGCTGCCCGAGCGCCTGATGAATGCCGTCACCGGCTTGTCCGGCAGCGGGCCCGCCTATGGTTATGTGGTCATCGAGGCCCTCGCCGATGGCGGCGTGCAGGCCGGCTTGCCGCGTGCCGAGGCGCTGCGCCTGGCCGCGCAGACACTGCTGGGTGCCGCCACCATGGTGCTTGATTCCAACCAGCACCCCGCCGTCCTCAAGGACCAAGTCACCTCCCCCGGCGGCACCACCATCGCCGGCCTCGCCGAACTCGAACGCCTCGGCCTGCGCGCCGCCCTCATCGCCGCAGTCGGCGCCGCCACCCGCCGCGCCGACGAACTCGGCGGCCGCGCCGGCTGAGCGTGCCGCCCAACGCACGGGCACCATGGGCGGTGCCTTCGCCAATCCGTTGTAACCAAGCGGTGGCGGCAGCCGTCTCCAAAGCTGGAATCAAATTGTGGGCACAGACGAAGTATCCACTTGGGGCCATGAGATCGCATTGGTCAAACAAGGTGACGAACCCGCCGCGAGCCGGCTGGTGGGCGTGCTGTACCCGCAAGTCATCCGCATTGTGCGTTCCCACTTGCCAAACCGCAGTGACGACGACGACGACGTACAGGAGGTGTTCATGAAAGTTTTCAGCAAAATCGACCAATACCGCACCGAGCAGGACGTGTTCGACCATTGGGTGGCACGCATCGCACTCAATCACTGCCGCGACCGCTTGCGCAGCCTGCGCTTGCGCCGGGTGCTCAGCTATGCCGAACTCAACGCCGACGAAGCCACCTTTGTCAGCCAAATGCTCCAGGAAGACGCCCAACCGGAACCCGCACGCAGCGAGGAAACCCTCGCCGTGCTCGCCAAACTCATGTCCGGCCTCAACGAGCGCGAGCGGATCGTGATCCGCTTGTTAGACCTGGAGCAACGCCCGGTCCGTGAAGTGGCGGAGTTGACCGGCTGGGGCGAGTCGAAAGTCAAGGTCACTGCCATGCGCGCCCGGCGGCGCCTGGGCGAGCGGCTCGCGGCCATGGAAAGGCAGGCCGCACCGTGAACCCGATCCCACCCGAAGACCATTGGCAACGCTTCGCCGCCGCCGCACGACAAGGACAACTCAGCGCCCCGTCGCCAACCGTCGCCGGACCGGCCCCGGCCGGCTTGGTGGCGCGGGTGGTGGCGCGCGCCATGCAGGCGCGGCGGGAGTTTCTCGCCTTGCTATGGGAGCGCTGGTCGTGGCGGGTGGCACTGGCGGCGGCCGTTGCCGCTGCCGCGGTGGCGCTCGGCGGTTGGGTCATTCGCCACAAACATCAACCCCGGCTTGACGTGCCGGCCACCATGTTGGAAGTTCCCCCCCTCCAATCCCCATGAACCGCACCCTCCAACGTGGCAAAGTGGCTCTCGCCTTGCTCGTGATCTTCGCCAGCGGCATCGCCGTGGGATGGTACGGGCGCGATGCCCGCAAGGCGCCGCTCGAGCCGGCCGCGCTTGCTAACAACACCGCGGACGCCGCCAGACATTGGACCGACCGGGCGATCATCACCCTCAGCCAGGAATTGCAGCTCACGGCAGGCCAAGAGCAGGAAATCCGCCCGCTGCTGCACGAGGCGTCGCGCAAGATGGACCTCGACCGCGAACGGGCGTTGTTTCAGCTGCACCTGCAAGTGCTCAGAGTTCACGACGAAATGCGCCACCTGCTGCGGCCCGATCAAGTGCCGGCGCTGGAGCGGATGCGCGCGCGCTTGCAGCAAGACATCAAGCTGCGCTTCGCCCCCTTGCTCAACGACCCCGCGCTGCCGCCTCCCGGCCTCTGATATCTAACATACCAAGCCATGAACCCCCGTTGGACCTTTCTTGCCGCTTGCCCGTTCGCGCTGGCAATTGCGATGGTGGCTTACCAGCACATCACTCCCGCGGTGACCGGCGCAACCTCCGAACTCCCCGCGGGCACCGCCGCAACAGCGGACTCGTCCGCTAGGGTTGCGGCCGCCCACAGCGGGCCCAGAACGCAAGCGGCGGCCACGCGTGAATCCCGCAGCCACGACGAGCCAGCTCTCGACGGGCACACCCGCTCCCTAACCAGAAATGCCGCGGCCGGCAGCCACCCCGATTCCCCCTCGCGCGCCGAATTGGAAAACCGCGCCCAATGGGTCGAACGCGAATCCAACCGCGAGCTGGCCCGCCTGATTCCTTTGTTAGACCTGGCGCCCGAGCAGCAACAGCGGGTGTTCCAAGCCCTGGCCCGCACCTCGCAGCACTTTGTGCCCGGCATGCTGGTGGATGGCGCCACCGTGCAGCCGTCCACCGCCACCTCGCAGCAAACCCTCCTCGCCGAACTCTCCGACGCGCAAATCACCGCCTACCTCGAGGATTCTAACGAACGCAGCGCCTGGTGGTCCGAATATATCACTGGCATCACCTCGCAGTTGGACAGCGGCACGCCCGCAGTGGGCGGCGCCACCACTATCGTCGCCACCACCCCGCCGGCCGATACCACCCCGCCCGCCGCAACGCCCCCGGCCACCAAGGACGCCCGCGCCATTACCGAGGGCGAGTGATTTTTCCCGGCGAATTTGTAACCGCCCGGCTTGCGCTGCGTCTCCATCCATGTAAGCCACCTGTCCGTGCCGGCCTCACGCCCCCATCGACGGCCGCCCATCAACTCCACGGACCGGATCAGGTCCACCCCACCCCACCCAATCATGAAACTAACCATCGCGCTGGCTGCCTGGGCATTCCTTGCCACCGGCATGTCAGTCCACGCTCAATCCGGCCGCACTTTCGGCAACGGCACCCTGCCCGAGTTCCTCAAACCCTACGATACCGACAATAGCGGCACCCTCTCCGCCGAAGAACGCGAAGCCGCCCGCAAGGGCCGCGTCGATCGCATGCAGGAGGCCCTCGCCAAATGGGACACCAATGGCGACGGCAAACTCTCGCCCACCGAAATCGAAGCCGCCCGCAAGGCCGCACGTGACGAAGTCGATGCCATCCGCAATCAGCGCTTCCTCGACGCCGACACCGATCTGCTCGACACCCCGGGTTACGGCTATCTGTCGCTGGCAGAATTCACCGCCATGATCCCGCTCCCCCCGGAAGGCGCACCGCCCCTCGACATCACCCGGATGTTCGGTTTCCTCGACGCCGACAAGGACGGCCAGATCAGCTTGGCCGAGTTCCTCGCCCCCTGCCCCAAATCCCCGCCCCCGCCGGACATGCCGCCGCTGAGGGAGATGCTCGCCTTCGTGCAGGTCGATACCAACGCTGACAAAGTCATCAGCCCCGAGGAATTCGCCGTGTTTGTCAAAAGACCCATACCCGGTCTAACCGACGACCAGATCGCCGCGATGTTCGCCAAGCTCGATGCCAATACCGACAACGGCATCACCCCGGACGAATGGCCGCTCCAGGACCCGATGCAGCCGCCAGTAACCACAACCCCGCTGCCGCTGCCGGCGTTTGCCACCGCCAACAAAAATGGCGACGGCTGGGTGGATCCGATGGAATTTGGCATGGCCGCCTGTGCCAGTCATATCCCGGCACTGCTGGTTCCCGACATGTTCCGCAAGGCTGACGTCAATCGCGACTTCAAGCTCAATGCCACCGAATACGCCTCGATTCCAGCGCCGACACCTCCGACCACTCCCTGAGTGGTTTCGGGCTTGATATGCCCCGAATGCTGCGATATCCAAGGCGGCCCGGTCATCCGGGCCGCCTTTTTCGCTACCCGCTGCCTACCCAACGCCTGCCTATGCTCAGCCAGCCAGCATGCCTGCCCCGCCTCCTGCGAAGCGCCTGCGCCATTCTTCTAACGCTTTTTGCGGCCGTCCTAACATGCAAGGCCGGCCTCTTGTACGAGACGGGCTTTGAATCCAGCCTCAGCGAAACTCCGGGCTTCGCGGTCGGGGTGGGAACCACCATCACGCCCAAACTGGTGGGCACCGGCAACTGGGCGATGGCGGCAAGCCCGGGCCCCGTTGCCCCCGCTACCATTGCCTCCTGGTATCCGTTCGCCGGCATCGACACCAACCTGGTGGCCGGCATGGGCCAAACCGCCGCGCTCGGCTACCTCGCGTCCACCCCTCCGCCTAACACCACCCAGTTCATCCGCGTCGGCCGCAAGGTCACCACCGAACCGGTGGTCGCCGGCAACCTGCCCGTCATCGATTTCTACTGCCAGTTCGGCCTCACCCAATCCACCAACAGCCGCCACGATGATTTCGAATTGCTCATCTATAACTGGGACGACAAGGTGCTCGGCGGGCTGACCTTCGATCTAGCACAAAACAAGCTGTTTCGCTACGATGCCAATGAATACAACACCGGCAGCACCGATTCCTCCTATACCGATACCGGCCTGAGCTTGTCCTCGCTCTACGGCACGGTCGTCGAGGTCACCATGCGCGTCAATTACAAGACCAACACCTGGACGGCCAGCGTCGGCGGCGTGCAAGTGGTCGGCGCCGCCACATTCACAAGGCGTCCGACCACCGGCACCAACCTGGCCGCCCGCACCTTCGGTTCGGTTCAGGCCCGCTGGTTTATCACCACCGTCGGCTACCCCGGCAACAACTGGATGTTGTTCGATGATTGGAGCATCAGCGCCTCCGCCGAACCAACGCTCCCCGCCACCGCCAGCGCCGGTTATGCCGCCAATTCCACCGCCATTATCGCCGTGACCGACACCGCCTCGCTCGGCTGGACCGTGGCTAGCAACCAGACCTGGGTGGTTGTTAGCCCGACCTCCGGCACTGGCACTCGCACCGTCACGGCGACCTGCGCCCTGAATCCGGCGGCGACCCCGCGCAGCGCCGTCATCACGGTCGGAACCCAAACGTGTTTGCTCACTCAAGCGGCCGCGCCGTTTGCGGTGTGGGCCACCGGCCTAACGGATGGGACCCGGGGCTTTGCCCAGGACGCCGACCACGACGGCGTAAGCAACGGCATGGAGTACGCCTTGGGCCGCGATGCCGCCAGCACCTCCGCCAGCAACGGCACCGCGCAACTGCCCGTCACCACCCTTGCCGGCAGCGGTGCGCTCCGCCACTTGACCCTGACCCTCAGCCTGCCGGACCCCGCACCTGTGGACGTGGTTTACGCCGTTGAGGCCGCCAACAGCCTAACAGGACCGTGGACCCCCATCATGGAAAAGACCGGCGCCGGACAGTGGACCGCGCCCGGCAATTCCGCCGCCACCGCGGTGGCTTCTCCCGCTGGCAGCGGACGCACCTCATACACCATCACCGACGCGCAAGGCTACCACTTCATGCGCCTGGCTGTGATGGCCACCTCGGTGCCGGCACCACTCACCACGATTCCCGCCACCGTCGCGGCGCCCCACGCCGCCAATGCCACCGCGACCATCGCGGTGACTTCCGACGCCGACTGGACGGCTTCGAGCGACCAGGCGTGGGCGGTGGTCAGCCCGGCCTCCGGCAGCGGCAACGCCTCCGTCACCGTCACTTGCGCGGCGAATGCAACCGCCACCCCGCGCAGCGCCACCATCAGCGTCGGCACCCAAACGTGTCGACTCACCCAGGCGGCCTCGCCATACGCGGTGTGGGCCACCGGCCTAACGGAAGGAGCCCGCGGCTTTGCCCAGGACGCCGATCACGACGGCGTGGGCAACGGCATGGAGTACGCCTTGGGCAGGGACGCCGCCAGTGCCGCCGGCAGCAACGGCATCGCCCAACTGCCGGCCATCACGCCTGCCGCCAGCGGCGCCTTGCAATCCCTAACCATGTCCATCAACCTCCCGGACCCCGCGCCGCCCGACATCGTTTACGACGTTCAGGTGGCCGACTGCCTAACAGGACCGTGGACCGCCATCATGAATAAGACCGGCGCCGGGCCCTGGACCGCCGCCGCCAATTCCGGCGCCACTCTAACGTCGTCCCCGGCCGGCAGCGGCCGCGCCACCTACACCATCACCGCCGTGCAAGGTCACCACTTCATGCGCCTGGCGGTCGGATCCTTGTAAATGCCGAACAATCGATCTGCGGGTTTGCTCCGCCCGGCCCGCAATCGGCCCGCGCCGTTTGCTAGGTTAGATCTCGGCGGGTTTCGCGACCGGGTCGAACCGGTTCGCGAACAGAGCGTAGAGCGTTGGCAGCACGATGAGCGTGAGCAGGGTGGAGGTGTTGAGTCCGCCCATCACGACCACCGCCAGCGGTTTTTGGATACTCGACGTAATACCCAGACGGCAGGCGGTTGTTTTTTCCCTGAGACCGTTTGACTTCCGGAAATAAGCAATGGACTCTTACCAAGAGAAAGTCTTGGACACCTTGACCATCACCGAGAAAGGACAGGCCCAATTCCCGGCCAGTTGGCGCAAACAGGCGGGGTTGGTGCACGGTGGGCCGTGCGATGTCCGCATGCTGGATGACGGGCGGCAAAGCCTGCTGATTACCCCGCGTCCTCAAAAACGGCGGGGCGCAGTGGATTTGCTCGCGCATCTGGAAGGCCAGACCGTCGCATTTCCCAAGGTGAAACGCCACACCATGCCGTTCCAATCACATTCCTAAAATCCATCCGCCGGACATTACCTTGTGAAGACACCTTGCTGGCGGCGCAATGCCTTGCCAAAGGACATACGCTGGTGACGGACAACGCCAACCACTTTGAATTGCTCCGCCCGCTCGGCTTGGTGGTGGAAAATCCGCTGGCGTAAATGGCCTGTAGAGTCGCCGCTCGGTTGGCAGCGGGTGGCAGCATCTTAGTCGCCGGGGTCGAGTTGCGTCATTTCGGTGCGGCGGATTCCGGTGGCAGGTTTTGGATGAACTTCAGACCCCCACGCGCAAATCCCTGGCACTCCACAGCAGTCCTTTAGCACCGCTGCCGCTGCCCCTCATCGCCCGCGCTCCATCCTTGCGCTTGGCGCTGAATCGCTCCTTCGCCCGTGCAAACGCCTCGTTCACAGTAAGACATCCTGCCATTTCTCCGCCTCAAAGCCCACTCCATGATCGCAAAAATACGTCCGCACCAACCCTTCGCGGGCCTTTTCCCCGTACCCTTTCTTCCCGCCGCCCACCGCTTCACCATAGCTGCTCCCTGAAATTCTCATACATCCGCAGAAACATCCGGAACGCCTCGCATTCCCTCTCCTCAAACACAAACCGCCGATCCGGAAGCGCACGACCACCGCGAAGCGCCGTTGTTCCTCGGTTGCGAGAAGGAATAGCGCAGGCCGGGCAGTTGGCCGAGGTCCTGTTGGATGGCCTCGGCCAATTCCGCCTTGTTGCGGCCGCTTCCCCATTGTTGGCGCGGTTTGAGCATGAGGATCATGCCCGCCACGGCCTCGCCCTTGCCGTCGCGCGAGACCGCGCCCTGCCGCCTCGGTGCCGATGGTGCACGCATTGAGCGCTACAAGGACCGAGCGTTGGCATCGACGCTCAGGCAGGTGTCAGAAACCGTGTAATGAACTTTTCCAGGGCTATGGGTTGCGGTTTGTATCCGCTGCCGACGAGTCGGGAAAAGTGTTTGTCGCTGGTGATGATATGGTCCGCGTCGGCAATGATTGCGCAGTCCGCAAACTTGTCATCGTTGAGGTCCGTCGGGATTGTGCGGAAGGAGAACGATGGGGAGACGCGGTGGAGATTTCCCTGTAGCGCACCGACGCGTTCGATCAAGGCAAGGATTCTCCGCGCCATCGCATGTCCCTTGAGTTGCACGAGCACCTCTTCGTATTCGAGGAGGATCTCGGTGCTCACGGCCCACACGAAGATGCCATCGAACCATGCGTCCGCGATAGGCCTGTAACCATGTCCGGTGGCGAACATTCCAGGCAAAACATTGGTATCAACCACCACCGTCATGGTTTGCCCGGATTTTGGTAGGGATGGGAGGCTCGAAAACCCCGGATGATCTCCTCCACCTTGTCGATGGTGATCCGTCCTTCGTGCCAGTCGCTGGCCATTTCCCCCCCAATGGCATCAAACTCGCGCCTGAGTTCGAGCATGAGCAGTTGCTTGTGAACCGCCGCCAACTCGGTATCGGAGAGTTGGTCGATTTTCTCATGCACCAATGGGCGCAACTGTTGCAGTGGTGGTGTCATTACAGTGCTCATGCGGTGAGCTTACCACACCCGAAAATCCCCGGCAACCGGACATTCACGGAAATACCATTTCGGCGCGGCGGATTCCGGTGGCAGGTTCTGGATGAACTTCAGACCCTCACGCGCAAATCCCTGGCACTCCACAGCAGTCCTTTAGCACCGCTGCCGCTGCCCCTCATCGCCCGCGCTCCATCCTTGCGCTTGGCGCTGAATCGCTCCCTCGCCCGTGCAAACGCCTCGTTCACAGTAAGACATCCTGCCATTTCTCCGCCTCAAAGCCCACTCCCTGATCGCAAAAACACGTCCGCACCAACCCTTCGCGGGCCTTTTTCCCGTACCCTTTCTTCCCGCCGCCCACCGCTTCACCATAGCTGCTCCCTGAAATTCTCATACATCCGCAGAAACATCCGGAACGCCTCGCATTCCCTCTCCTCAAACACAAACCGCCGATCCACCACTCGGCTCATGCAATGGTAAATCACCGGTTTCGTAACCGAATCTTTCCAACCCGCCAGCCATCGCGCCCTGCGAATGCAACCGTCATACCATCGAAAACCGCACAATCTAGAAGATTCTCTACTTTTTATCTGGCACTATGTACTGCAAACAACACGGCGGCTTCCACCTCGGCTCCGCCGGCGGCCCCGCCGCCTTGTTAGCACAGGACCATATCAAGTCCCAGGAAGTCGTCGCCTTCCCCGAACTCGGCATGGAAGCAGTCTGGAAAATCACCGTCGAGAACTTCCCGGCCTTCATTCTCGTCGATAACAAGGGCAACGATTTCTTCACTTCGCTCAGCCCTTGCCCGGCCTGCCATTGATGCTGCCCGTCATTCACCTCCCGGATTTGATAGACTGTCAGGACGGGCTGCGCCTGCAAGAGCAGGCGGTGGCGGCCATCCTGGATGGCACCGGTGGCGAGCCGGTGTTATTGTTAGAACATCGGCCGGTTTACACCATCGGCCGCCTGCGCGATCAATCCTCGCTGCGCAACGCCAACACCCTGCCTTATCCCGTGTATGAAACCAACCGCGGCGGCCAGGCAACCTATCACGGTCCGGGCCAACTCGTCGGTTATCTGATTCTGGATCTGTCCTCGCGCGGCCGCGACCTGCATCTGCATTTGCGTGGCATCGAGGACGCCTTGATCCGCGCTTGTGCCGCCTTTGGCGTGGCCGCCGGGCGGCGCGATGACCTAACAGGCGTGTGGGTGGCCGACCGCAAGCTCGCCTCCATCGGTGTGGGCGTGCGCAAATGGGTGTCGATGCACGGCTTCGCGCTCAACATCACCCACGAGTGCCTGCCGCCGTTTCTGGCCATCACCCCGTGTGGCCTCGACGGGGTGGCCATGACCAGCCTGGCTGCCGAGGTCGGGCGGGCTATCAGCATCGCCGAGGCGGTGGCAGTCTTCAGCGAACAACTGCGCCACTTGTAACCCGCATCTGCCAGAGCTCTGGGGTGCTATCTGGCAGGGTCACAGGTCCTGGGCATTGAATGATCAAGTGAAGAGTCGGTCGCGACAACGCAGGCTCATCGCAGGCGTGCCGTGGTGCGGCGCGCCATGGAGTGCGGGGACTTGTCACCGCTTTGGGGGTGGGACACTTGTGTCCGTGGTGCGGAGCGGCATTGAACATTGGCAGAGGGGACCGTGGCGCTTGAGTCCGCTTCGGAAATATTGCCCGCACCTCTATTCGACAGGCACAGCCGCCGCTTCGCCTGCGCCATCCGGTGCCGAATGAATAACCCTTGCACCACCCGGTTCGCCGTAGACCGTGCATCCAGGCGGGAGAGGTCGTCTCTAACATAAAAATGGCGGCCGCCAACTCCTTGCCGCCTCCCCTCGCCCCCCTGACCGTCATGCCCCGGCCCATCGACCGCTCCAACCCCGCCAACGTCCTGGTCATCGCCGACGAGGCGGTCTATTTCAACAACACCCCCGGGGTCTGGCGGCGCATCACGGCGAACTGCCCCGACAGCGACGAGCTCTACGTCACCCTCACCAACGAAATGGCCCTGCCGCCCGGCGTGCTCAACCAAGTCCGGCGGCTGCGCTGGAACATCGAGAAAATCTTCAATCTGCACGAGCGCAAGTTGGAGGAGGCCAAGGCGTGGACTGCCAACGACACCGGCAAGCGCATCCAGGCCATGGCCA
>CAIZNN010000033.1 GCA_903934285.1 Akkermansiaceae bacterium
ATACGACCTGGTCAAAGGCACCTATGGCGCCTCGAGCCGCAACGACAAGACATCTAACATCGTCGGCGCTTGTCTCCGGGTCGACGGGTTCGCGACGAATGCGGAGGGCTTGACCCACACCTGGGAGAGCACGCCGGTGAAGGACGAGCTTGGCACGGGTTGCAAGTTGTTGGTCAAGACCAACGGTCCTGGCAAGCCGGAGTTGCAGTTGGAAATCGTGGTTTACGACGGGCGCAATTTCCTCGCGCTGTGCGGCGGCGTCAAAAACACCCTCGGCCAGAGTATCAGCGTCAAGGAGATCAATCCGATTCATCTCGCCAAAGCGTTCGATGGGGTTAGCGGCAAGACCGACCTGCGCATGCTCAACGGCCCTGGCGGCGCAGGCCTCGGCCAAGTCATGACCGGCGGGCCGGAAGTCGGGCATCAGAGCCGCGTCCACAACGTCGCCACCATGGAAAGCCCTAACAACCTGCTGGCCACCTTCGTAAGCGAAGGCAAGCGCAGGTCGATTGTGCTGGGCGGCTTGACCTACCACGACTACTCGAAGTATGCCAGCGTGGCGCGCGGCGGCGGCGACGAGCTTGCTGTCAGCGTGATGAGTTGGGATCCGGTCGGCAAACGCGTCGATCCGGCCGTGAGCTACCTGCCCGATGACCGCTGTTATGTGGACTTCTGTACTGCCAACCAATTCGACGCGCTGGAGCAATATGGCTTGGCGGTGCAGGCGGCGCAGAAGGTCAAACTGCAAATCAACAACTTCCCGACCGTCGACGGCTGGTACGTCGCGGTCTTCAGCGGCGGCGGGTCCGAACCTAACAACACGGCCGGGATGGTCGCGCAGATGGACGCGGTGGTCAAATCCGGTTTTCTGCGCTACAGCAAAGTCGGCATCCGGCTCATTCCCGACGACTACGGTGCCAACAACGAGCAGGGGTGGTGGGACGACGCGCACTGGCAGCAATACGGCCACTATGTCAAACCCTACGAGACCACCAAGAAGTGGGCCCAGGCGATCATCGAGCGTGGCGGCATCCCGCTCATCTACAGCCAGACCACCTCGTATTCCCGCGACTTTATGGCCGCCCATTCCGACTGGTACACGCACAACGACACCAAGCGGCTGGTGAAAGCCGATGGCAGTTTGGATCATGCCAAGGGCGCGCTGGATTTCACTGACCCAGCGCTCAAGGAGCACATGCGCAAGGTCTATGAAAACATGCGCGACGGCGGTCTGGCCGGGCTGATGTTCGACTATCCGGAAGACCGGTTCAGACAGGACGGCGGATTCGAGGACAAGTATTCCACCGCGGCGGCCGCTTATCGGACGATTTTCGAATTGCCCAAGACGATTCTCGGCCCGAATTCCTACATCGACGAGCGCAATTGTTGGGGATCCGCCAATAACAGGGGTGCCTTCATGGACGTGACGGCCGGCCTGGTGGACTCGCAGCGGGTGTGGGGCGACAATGACATCGTCACGCCCGAGATGATTTCGCGTTGCGGCCACCGCTGGTACAAGAACCGCGTCATCTTCACCTACGACATGGACTCGAAGAACCTGTTCAAGGCGTCGCCCAACAACCGCGACGGCCTGCGCCAGTTGCTCACGATGGTCTACACGGTGGCACCGCGCTTTGTGCTGGCCAGCAGCTTCAGCAAGATGACTCCCGAGCAGATCCACGACCTGTCGCGCATCTATCCGATCCATGACACGCCGCGCAGCGCGCGGCCGCTGGACGCCTTCACGCGGGAGGACGGCATCCCCCATATCTACGACCAGATCATCGATGACAGCTGGCACCAGCTCGCTTTCTACAATCCGGACGCGGCGGCCGCCGGGACCATCAGCGTGGACCTCGGCAAGGACAGCTCGTTTGGCGGGATGGGGCTCAAGGCCGACAAGAGTTACTATGTGTATGACTTCTGGAACGACGCGTTCCTGGGCAAATTCGCCGGCAGCGGCAAGCTGGAACAAGTGCTGCGTCCCGGAGAAGTCAGAATGATGTCGGTGCATGAGGTGACCGACCATCCGCAGTTTATTTCCACCAACCGCCACGTGATGCAGGGGTATGTGGATGTGCTCAAGAC
>CAIZNN010000034.1 GCA_903934285.1 Akkermansiaceae bacterium
CCCATGCCCATGCCCATGCCCATGCCCATGCCCATGCCCATGCCCATGCCCATGCCCATGCCCATGCCCATGCCCATGCCCATGCCCATGCCCATGCCCATGCCCATGCCCATGCCCATGCCCATGCCCGTTCAAATAGTCATTGACTCCGCCGCCATGCGCCAGTACATCGTGCGCGCGCCCTAACCGCCATGGCATGGTATGGCCACGCCATGGCCGCAGACCTGGGGGCGACTCACTCTTTTTAGAAGAAACACATTATGAATGGCAAGCTGGACCAAACCACCCCCCCCCCTTACCCGTCCTTCGGGAACGCCACCGGTTTTTGCAACAGACTTCACCACAAAGGCGATTTGCTGGCACAAGCGGTGTTAAGCAAGGTCCGGGGAGGGTGGGTGACAACCCTCGCTCTGTCAGGCCTGGCAGGCTTGGGCTGGTTGGGAACGCTCACCGCCGACGCGGCGGAGCTCGGGCTCGCCGACCTGCGCTGCGAGTATCTGCAGAATCCAGTCGGGATTGACGTGCTCCAACCGCGACTGTCGTGGAAGCTGGAATCACTGGAGCAAGCCAGGGGCGTCAAGCAGACCTCCTATCGGATGTTGGTGGCCGATTCGCCAGAAGTGTTAGCCAAGGACGAGGGGGATCTCTGGGATTCCGGCAAAGTGGAAACCCATCAATCCACGCAGGTGGTCTATGCCGGCAAGCCGTTGGCATCGCGCACGATTTGCTATTGGAAAGTGAAGGTGTGGTATGCGTTGGACGGAGCCGAGGGAGCCGCGGCTGGGAAGGAATCGGCATGGAGCCAGCCAGCACAATGGAGCATGGGCATGTTGAAACCTGAGGACTGGTCCGCCAAATGGACTTCCATGAAGCCGAGCCAGTGGGAGCCGGCAGAGGACCTGGGTTTGGGGAAGGCTGGCAGCGGTCTGAACTCCCGCAACAGCCCGATGCTGCGGAAGGTTTTCACGCTCGCCAAACCGGTGCGAGACGCCCAGGTCAGTATCTGCGGGCTGGGCTATTACGAGATGTTCCTGAACGGGGGCAAGGTGGGCGATCACGTATTGGACCCGGCCTGGACCTGCTATCACAAGAACGCGCTCTACGTCACTTATGATATCTCCAAGGACTTGAAGCCGGGGGCAAATGCGCTTGGAGTGCAACTGGCCAACGGGATCTATAACCAGGAATTCGGGGACCCCTGGGGTTTCAAGGCGGCACAGTGGAGGGCGTTCCCACAGATGCTCCTGCAATTGGATGTCACCTTCACCGACGGCACGAAGCAGCGACTGGTCAGTGACGAAACGTGGAAAGCCTCAGACGGGCCCATCTATTGGGATCAGCTCCGGATGGGTGTGATGTATGACGCGCGCCGGGAACATCCCGGGTGGAGCCAGGCCGGGTTCGACGACACGGCATGGCAACCCGCCATTCTGCGCGAAGGAGTAAAGGGCAAGCTGGCCGCGCAGGTATGTGAGCCGATCAAGGTGATGAAAACCCTCAAGGCGTTGAGCGTGGTGAAGGGGGATGGTTTTTATGAAGTCGATTTCGGACAGAACATCGCCGGTTGGACGCGAATCAAAGTAACGGGCGAGGCGGGAACCAGGATCACGATGGATTACGGCGCGCATGGAGCTAACATCGAGGGAAAACCGCTCCAGACCGAAGTCTATACCCTGAAGGGCGGAGGCGAGGAAGTGTGGGAGCCGGATTTCACCTATAACGGGTTCAGCAAAGTGAAGGTTTCCGGTTTCCCGGGGACACCTAACAAAGAGAACTTCGAGGCGCGAGTGGTCCACACGGCCTTTGAGGAACGCGGCGCCTTCGCGTGCTCCAATCCCCTGCTCAACCAGATTGGCGAGATGTGCCGCTGGTCCTACATCGGGAATTTCGTCGGGATTCCCACCGACTGCCCGCACCGGGAAAAGAACGCCTGGTGCGGCGACGCCCAAGCGACTGCCGAGTTAGGGCTCACCTACTATGGCAGCGAGGCTGCCTACACGCGCTGGATATTGGATTTCCAGGCGATCCAGAGAGAGGATGGCAAGCTGCCCTGCATGGTGCCTGGCAGCGATTGGGGGTTTGACCACTGCGACGGGCCCGCCTGGGAGATTTCCTACATAGCGATCCCCTGGCACCTCTACGAGTACCGTGGCGATCAGCGCATACTCGGGATCCATTACCAGAACTACAAGCGGTGGCTGCAGTGGTACCGCAAGCACCCCTCGATAAACAAGGGGCAAATCATTAACTACGGCCTGGGCGACTGGTGTTCTAACCAGACCCAGACGCCCCCCGAAATCACCTCGACGGGCTACTACTATGCGGCGGCCAAACGCATAGCAGCGATCGCGGGCATGCTGGGCAAAACCGACGAGCAGCAGGAATATGGCGCCTTGGCCGAGGAGATCAAGCAGGCCTTCAACAAGGCGTTTTACCATCCGGAGACCGGGCTGTACTGGGCAGGGTCCCAAACCGCGATGTCCTGCGCCCTTTACCATGGCCTGGTCGATCCCGGCAACCATGATCGAGTGGTGAAGAACCTGGTTGATTCGATTCGTAAGAACAACTACGCGCTGGATTTCGGCCTCCTCGGCTCCAAGTACGTGTTGCGGGTGCTGTGTGACAACGGTTATGCCGATGTGGCGTATTCGATGGTGATCAAGGACGAGACACAGGGGTGGGTCAAGATGCTGCGCACCGGCAACACAACCTTGTGGGAGAATTTCCTCGGCCTGGGGTCTAACAATCACGTGTTCCTCGGTGATGTGGGGGCCTGGTTCATTAACTATCTGGCAGGCATACGGCCCGACCTGGCCAGCCCTGGCTTCCAGCGGTTCTGGATCCGGCCGGAAATTCCCGGTGAGCTGACCTGGGTCAAGGCGCACCACGATTCGCCATACGGCAGAATCAAGAGTGAGTGGAAGAAGGCGGGCAATGCCTTCTCGCTCAATGTCACCATCCCTGCCAACAGCACGGCTGAGGTGTATATCCCCGCAAGCAAGGCCGATGAGGTGAGGGAAGGTGGCAACTTGCTTCGCCCGCCGGGCTACGAAGGTCCAGCCTCTGCGACCAAGGTGACAGGCGTTAAGTTCCTGCGCATGGAGAGCGGGCGTGCGGTCTACTTGGTGGGTTCGGGTGAGTATTGTTTTGCGAGCACGCTCATGAACTGAAAGTGACCGGGAAAAATGGAGCGCATTGACCCAGTCAACTATGATGTCATTGTGGTGGGTGCCGGCGCCGCGGGTTTGCTCGCGGCGGGCAGGGCGGCGGAGTTGGGGGGCAAGGTGCTGCTGTTGGAGAAAATGGAGCGTGCCGGCCGCAAGCTGTTGCTCACCGGCAAGGGCCGCTGCAATATCACCAACGACGCCCCGGAAGATGAGTTCCTCAAACACATCCATCCTAACAGCCGGTTCCTGAGGCATGCCTTTGCCGGTTTTTTTGCCAACGACATCATCCGCCTGCTGAGCAGCCACGGCTGCGCGACGGTGGTGGAGCGCGGGGCGCGGGTGTTTCCGGTTTCTAACAAAGCGGCGGATGTGGTTCATGCCCTGATGCAATGGGTGCTCAAGAACCAGGTCCAAATCAGGTATCGCCACAAGGTGGAAGGGCTGGTCATCAAGGACGGGAAGATCGACGGCTTGAAGGTCCACTCGCCCGCCGGGAGGCAGGTCGTGCATGCCAAAAGCGTGATCCTGTGTACGGGTGGCAAATCCTATCCGGCCACCGGTTCGGATGGTGATGGCTACCGGTTAGCCGCAGGAGCCGGTCATGCCATCGAAACGCCGCGGCCGGCGTTGGTGCCGCTGGAGACCGCGGGCGAGGTGGCGCAGCGGTTGCGGGGCCTGAGTCTGAGGAACGTCAAGGCGACGGTGTGGGTGAATGGCAGGAAGGCCCGGGAGGAATTCGGGGAGATGGTGTTCACCGAGTTCGGGGTGTCGGGGCCGATTGTTCTAACAATGAGCCGGCTGGTGGTGGATGAACTGCGCCAGCAGCGTGAGGTCATCTTGGCGGTGGATTTGAAACCCGCGCTTGATGAAACCAAGCTGGACAACCGGTTGATGCGCGACCTCAAGGAGCATGGGACGAGGCCGCTGGCGGGTCTGATGCGGATGTGGTTGCCCGCCGCCATGATTCCGGTGTTTCTCCAGCAGACCGGAGTTGCGGGCGGCAAGCCAGGCCACCAGTTGAGTGCAGCGGAACGGCGCAAGATCCTGTTGCTGCTCAAAGACCTCAGGTTCACCATCACCGGGTGCCGGCCATTCAAGGAAGCCATCATCACCGCCGGCGGGGTGGCCACCACCGGGATCGACCCGCAGACCTTGGAATCCAGGTTGGTTAGAAACCTGCATTTTGCCGGTGAGTTGCTTGATGTCGATGCGGATACCGGCGGCTACAACCTGCAGATAGCGTTTTCCACCGGTTGGCTTGCCGCCGAGGCGTGCATGCGGACTCAAAACGAGTGAAAAGCATGAGGCGGCAGCGGGCGGCAGTGGGCCGCAGCGGCAATATCAGATTGTCCAACCATTGGCAGTGCATCCTGCAAGCTCCTCAGCATGATGGCACAATGGTCCACTGCTGGCCGACGCAGCCGGCCTCGAAGTCGGCCGGCGCCACGCCGCGTTCGAGCAATTCGCGGGCGAGCAGCAGCGGCGGCTCGCCTAACGGTTCGTCGCTCAAATGGAAGGTGCCCCAGTGCATGGCGGTGGCGCGGCGGCAGCCGGATTCCTGAAAGGCGATGACCGCTTCGCCGGGAGTCATGTGCAAGGGGCGCATGAACCAACGGGGTTGATAGGCGCCGATGGCCAGCATGCCGAAATCCAGCGGTCCGAGCCGGGCGCCGATCGCGCGAAACGCCGGACAATACCCGCTATCACCGGAATGCCAGAGGCGCACCCCGCCCCCGGCCACGCACCAGCCGCACCAGTGGCCGCGATTGCGATCCCACGGGCTGCGCGCGGTGAAATGTTGTGCCGGGGTGGCGGTGATGACCACCCCCGGGGCCACCTCGACCTGCTGCCACCACGCCAGCGCCGTCACACGCGTGAAGCCGACACCGCCAAACCACTCGGCATGGCCCTCCGGCACGATGAGCGGCGTGGCGGTGCCCAAGGCGCGCAAGGTCGGCAGATCGCAGTGGTCGTAATGGCTGTGGGTGAGCAGCACCGCCGCAATGGGCGGCAAATCGCCGATGCGGCAAGGCGGGGGCACCTTGCGCTTGAAGCCTAACAGGCGCAGCGGCCCGCAAAACCCGGAGAAGACCGGATCGATCAGCAGGTGCACGCCGCAGCCACTGAGGAGAAACGAGGCGTGGCCGAGCCAGGTGACCCGCCAGCCGCGCTGCGGCATGGGGTGCAGTTGTGCTTGTGTCAGAGGCACGGCCGGTGCAGCGGCATGCGCCTGGGGAAACGCCGCTTGCGCCTTCCCGCCGAAGCCGAGTTTCCAGCGCAAGAGCTCCCTGAAGCCGGGCACGCGCGCAGGCCAGGGGTTGGTGAATCGCTCGGGCATGCCTCAGTATCCCGTTCATTGCAGGAGAACGTCAAGAAAGTCGCAAGTTCGGCGCAAGATTTTGTGAAACAAATCGGTTGCCGGGAGAAACTAACTGGGCGAAACTTGCGGCCTGACGTCAATGAAAACAACGACAACATTAGCTGCGATGGCGGGTGCCTTGCTGTGCTCGATGCTGACGGTTTCCGCAGCCACGCTGGAGGTGGACAAGACCCGCAGCAAGATCCAGGTCGAGGCCAAGGCCACCGGTCACGCCTTCACCGGCACCCTCACGGCCTACACGCTCAAGGCCAGCGGGGATGCCGCGCGATTGAAACCCGAGGCGCTCGAATTGAGTTGGAACTTCAGCGATTTGGATACTGCCGATGACGGGCGCGACGCGGAGATGCTCAAGTGGCTGGGCGGCAACGCGCCCAAGGGGACCTTTAAGTTTGTGAAATTCTGGACCGACAAGGACGGGGTGGACCATGCACAGGGGACCCTGATGATCCACGGTGTCGCCAAGACGGTCTATTTCCCGTTCACGGTGAAAAAAGATGGCGAGTGGGTGACGGCCAGCGGCCAGGTGGAGATGGATTACAAGGATTTCGGTTTGCCGTTGGTGCGGGCAATGCTGGTGATGACGGTGGACCCCAAGCTGGTGGTCAATTTCCAATTGGTGGGCAAAGTGAAATGAACCCGGTGGCATGTTGACTATGGCCCCTGAGCTTGGTTGGCGGCAGCGCGCCGAATGGGTGCGCGGCATGTTGGAGGGCTGTTTCGCCAGCGGGTTGGGGAGCACTGACCGCATGGAACCGCGGTTGGGAGCGGCGGTGGCGGATATTCTGGCGCGCCCGGGCTCCATGATGCGGGCCACCGTCTGCTATCTGGTGGGCATCGAAATGGGCGTGGCCGAAGCAGCGGCGCGGGCGCTGGCCTGCGGCATCGAGTATCTGCACACCGCGTCGTTGGTTTTCGATGATCTGCCGGCGATGGATGATGCCCGCACCCGGCGCGGCGCGGCCTGCGTGCATGTCGTCCACGGTGAGGCCGTGGCGCTGCTGGCCGCCCTGGCGCTGGTCAATCGCGGGTATGCCATGCTGTGGCAGGGGCTGGGCGGCGCGGATGCGAGGCGGCGGGAACTGGCAGGCTGGTGGGTCGATGCGCGCCTGGGCACCAGTGGCGTGATCGGCGGCCAGGCCTTTGATTTGCGCGGCTGGCGCGCCGAGCAATGCGCGGCGGAAGTGAGTGAGGTGGCCGCGCGCAAGACCGGCGAATTGTTGCGCCTCACCCTCGCCCTGCCCGCCATCATCGGCTGCGGCAGCGCCCGCGAGATCTCGTTGCTCGACCGCTTGGCCTTGCTGCGCGGCCTGGCCTATCAAGCGGCCGACGATTTGAAGGATGTGCATGTCCACGAGCCCAGCCATGGCAAGACCGGCGGCCGCGACGAGGAATTGGGCCGCCCCAACATGGTGGCGGCGGAGGGCCTCGATGCCACCATCCGCCGCTTCTATCGGCTCCAGCAAATGGGCGACCGGGTGGCGGCCGCCTTGCCCGGGCCTCCCGCTCGCTGGCAAATGTTGGAGCTGCTGCGCGTGGCGGTGCCCGCAGGCGTGCCCGAGACCGCTCTGGCCAGCGTGCCGGCGGCGGGATGACGCTGCCCCCCCGCAAACGCAAAGCCCAAAGCTGCTATCCGAGATGCCAAATTCCGAAACAACCCCGATAACTGACAACCAACCAGCATGAGTCTATGGCGGATGATACTAACCAACCTGCGGCGGCACCGGGTGCGCACGGCGATTGGCGCGACCGGGATAGCGTTGGGCGTGGCGACGATGCTGTGCGTGGTCGGATTGTTAGGCGGGGCGGTGAAGATGTTCGAACAGATCCTGCGCAACGACTCGCAGATGGTGGTGTTTGAGAAAAACGTGTCGGATCTGTTTTTCAGCAATGTGCCGGTGGGTTTGGTGGCGCAATTGGAAGCGCAGCCCTGTGTCAAGGATGCCCAGCCGGTGTTGTTTGCCGTGATCTCGGCACCGGGCCGCTCCATCATCACCTGCTTCGGCATCCAGGCCTCCGACGGCCGCTTGCGCCGCGGCACCTGGCTGCAAGGCAGCGCGGCGGCATTCACCGACGACGCGGACGCGGTGGTGTTGGGCGAGCGCACGGCGGGCTTTCTCAACGCCTCGGCGGGCGGCACGGTCCAGCTGGGGCAGGGGACCTATCAGGTGGCGGGGGTGGTGCGGATGGAGAACGGGTTTGAGAATGGCGGGGTGTTCATGCCGTTGGCGGCGTGCCAGAAGGCGTTCCGCAAGGACGGTTTGTGCTCGGTGATCACCGTGGCGCTGGCCGACGGCCATCAGCTCGGCGAGGTGCGGGATTGGATTTCCAACAACCAGGAGCGCTTCTCCGCGATGGATAATGACGAGTTCAGCCGCAGTTATTCCCAGTTTCAAATCATCAAGGTGACCGCCTGGGTGGTGGGCGGCTGCGCGTTTTTGCTAGGTGGGCTGAGTGTGACCAACACGATGATTCTCTCGGTGTTCGGGCGGATCAAGGAGTTGGCCATTGCGCGGGTTTGCGGGTTTTCGCGCGGCCAGGTGGCGCGGATGATTTTCGGCGAATCGTTGTTGATCTGCGCCATCGGCACCCTCTCCGGCTGGGCGTTGAGCTGGGGCGGGTTGGCGCTGTTGCGCGCCATCCCGCAATTGCAGGGGTACATTGAGCCGAACCTTGGCTGGGTGGAGGTGGCCGGCGCCACGGGCCTCTCGGCGGTCACCGCGCTGTTAGGGGCGATGTATCCGGCATGGTATGCGGCCCGTCTCAATCCGGCGCAGGCGTTGCGCTTCGAATAGCCCCCCCCTTTTTCTATGGATACGATGCCCCAGGTGTTAGTAAAGGACGTGTGGAAGAGTTTTGATGGCGGGCGCATTGAAGTGCTCAAGGGGGTGACGCTGGAGGTGGCGCAAGGGGAAGTGGTCGCCTTGTGCGGCACCTCCGGCTGCGGCAAATCCACCTTGCTCAATGTGATAGCCGGGTTGGAGGAGGTGGATCGCGGGCTGGTGCGGGTGGCGGGGCGCGATGTGGTGGACGAATCGACCCGGGTGGACTTGCTGCGCCAGCACATTGGCTATGTGTTTCAATTGCACCATTTGATGCCGGACCTGACGTTGGCGGAAAACTGCCTGGTGCCGGTGGTGGCCGCGGGCGGCCAGCGCAAGCAAGGGGTGGCGCGCCTGCACGAGTTGGCGGAGGCGACCGGGGTGAGGTCGATCCTCGGCCAGCGGGTGCGCGAACTCTCCGGAGGCGAGCGCCAGCGCGGCGCCTTGGTGCGCGCGCTGATGAATGATCCGGAGTTGTTGCTGTGCGACGAGCCGACCGGAGCCTTGGATGAGAGCAACCGCGCGAAGGTGTTTGATTTGTTGTTAGGCCTGGTGCGCGCGCGCGGCCGCACCATGATCATGGCCACTCACGATGCGGAATTGGCCGGGCGCTGCGACCGGTTGGTGCGCATGAGGGACGGCCGAATTGAAGGAGACTCCCGGTGATGGATGCGTCTGCGCCCATGCGGGAACGGGATGGCGTGATGCTGGCGGCGCGGCACGCCCTGGCGTGGTTGGTGCTTGGCAATGCCGCCGGCTTGTGGCTGGCGCTGTTGTTGATATGGCCGGGCCTGCAGCTCGGCGAGTGGACCTACGGGCGCTGGGTGCCGGTGCATTTGAATGTCCAACTCTTCGGCTGGACGTCGCTGCCATTGGTGGCGTGGTTGCTTCACATCTACGAGGTGGATCGTAGCAAGGCGGCGGCGTGGGCGCCGGCCGCGGTGTGGGCGTGGACCGCGGCACTGGCGCTTGGCGCGCTGCACTGGCTCACTGGCAATTCCTCGGGCAAGATTTTTCTCGACTGGCAAGGGGCGTCGCTGTGGGGATTGATCGCGGCGATGGTGGTGTTGTGGCTGGTGCTGGCAGTGGCGTGGCGGGAGCGGGCCGCGACGTGGCGCGGCGGGCGGCGAAGCTTCGCGCTGAGCGGGATTGTGGTGTTGGCCACGGTGCCCGCGGCGATGGTGTACGCCGCGTCGCCGGCGGTCTATCCGCCGGTGGATGCCACCACCGGCGGGCCGACCGGGGCGAGTTTGTTAGGATCGACGTTGGTGGTCATCACCCTGATGATGATGTTGCCGCGGGCGGGGGCGGCCACGGGCCGGGGGCGGGCCGGCTGGTGGGTGTGGACCTATCTGGCGAATTGCTGGCTGATTTTTGGCGCGGCCGAATGGATCGGGGGCACCCATTTCCAGTTTCATCAGATCGGGGCGATGCTGTTGCTGGTGCCGTGGGCCGGCTTGGTGCCGTGGGATTGGGCGGGTTTCGCCTGGCCGGCCGGTTCGCGGGTGTGGCGGCTCGCGGTGTTCGGGTGGTGGGGATTGCTGGTGCTTAGCGGGGTGATAATGTATCTGCCCGGGGTGTTGGACCGGGTGAAATTCACCCAGGGCTTGGTCGCCCATTCGCATCTGGCGATGGCCGGATTCACCACTTCGTTTTGCGCGTTGCTGGTGGTGGCGTTGACCGGGCGCCCACTCGGCGGCCGGCGTGTGGTGGCGGCATGGCATGTTGCGGTGCTCGTCATGCTCGCGGTGCTGGCGGTGCTGGGGTGGCGCGAGGGCGGCGCGGCGGCGTGGATGGAGGTGCCTCCGGGGTGGCGCACCGCCGGTCTGCATTTGCGCGCGGCCTGCGGCGCGGTTATGCTCTCGGCTTCAATACTATGGCTCAAAAACTGGAGGTTGTCATGAATACGCACAAACGGAAATTTCTCGTGGTCTGGAGTGTGACGGTCGGTTCGATGGATGCTCTAACCGGGTTGTTGCTGGTGGTGGCACCGGTGGCGGTGTTGCGATGTCTGGGGATTGCGCCGCCCTCGGCCGACGCGCTGGTGTTTTTGAGTTGGATCGGCGTGTTTGTGGGCGGGGTGGGCTTGAGTTATGCCATGGCGCTGGGCGAGCGGCACCGCGGCAAGGCGGTATGGATGATCACCGCGTTGGTGCGGACGCTGGTGGCGGCGTTTGTGACTTGGCGGATTGACACCGGTTCGCTGGCCCCGGCGTGGCTGATGGTGGCGCTGACCGATGCGGCGGTGGCGGTGGTGCAGATGGCAGTGGTGCGCGCCGGTTGGTGGGAGGAGGCGCGACGATGAATCCCACCGCGCTGCGCGCTGCGCTGGTGATTGCCGCGGTGTACGGGCATTTCCTGATATTCGCGCAGTTTGCTTTTGTCGAGTTGCTGCGGGCCGGCGGGGCGAGTGCCACCGCCGAACGCGCGCTTCTCGGGGTGATGGCGGTGGCGGGGGTGGCTGGCGGGTTTCTGGCGGCGTGGCGCGGGGCCACCCCGCTGGGTGTTAGGATCGCGCTCGGGGTGGCCGCCGCGAGTGCCGCGCTGGCACCGGTTGCGGGCGGGACGGTGGTGGCGGGGTGTGGCGTGGCGGTGGCGAGCGGCGTGGCGCTTGGGGTGGCGACGGTGAGCTTGGCGGCGTTGTTGCCCGGATGGTGCGGCGTGGTGTGGGTGGGCATCGGCACGGGTTTGGGTTATGCGAGTTGCAATGTGCCGTGGGTATTCACACAGGCACCGGCCGGACAGGCGTGGGTGGCCGCGGGATTTGCGGTGGTGGGCGTGTTGGCGGTGCCGCGTGGCGCCGACTGGTGCGGCGACAAGCGGGCTGCGGTCTTGCCGTGGTGGGGCGTGCTGGCGATGTTTGCGGCCTTGGTGTGGCTCGATTCCGCGGCGTTTTTCATCATCCAGCACGTGGCCGAGTTCAAGCTCGGCACCTGGGGCGACAAGCTGCTGTGGCGCAATGCCGCGATGCATTTGGGCGTGGCGGTGGCTGGCGGATGCTGGCTGGCGCGCTCTGGCGCCCGGTATCTCCCGGTGGCGGCTTGGGCGCTGTTGGCATTGGCCGCGGTGGCGGTCAATGCCGCCGCCAGTCGCAGCCTGGCGGGGTGGTGCTATCCGGCGGGGGTTGCCCTCTATTCCACGGCCTTGGTGGCTTGGCCGGGTTGGTTTGCCGGGGCGGATGGGGTGCGTCCCGCGGCCTGGCGTGCGGCGGTGTTGTTTGCGGTGGCCGGTTGGCTGGCCTCGGCCAATGGCATCGGCATGGCGCAGAGCTTGAACCGCGTCCCGCTCAGCTTCGTCGCCGCTGCCGGCTTGGTGGTCATCGGCGTGGCGCTCTTTTCTAGCAAAAATGACCGGCGCGCGGCGCTCGGCGTTGCGGCCGTGGTGCTGGCGGCCGCGCTCGGCGCCGCGTGGGCGGGCAAGCCGCTGGCACCCGACGCGGCGGCACGGGGCCGGCAGGTTTATCTGGCGGAGGGGTGCATCCATTGTCATTCGCAATATATCCGGCCGGGCTCGCGGGATGAGGAATACTGGGGCTCCGGGCGGAGCATCGAGGATGTTAGGAAGGGGGCGCCGGTGCTCATCGGCAACCGCCGGCAGGGACCGGACTTGTCCACCGTGGGCGCACGGCGCTCGGGTGCCTGGCTGCGCGCGCATTTCCTGGACCCGCAGCTGCTTGTGCCGGGCACCACGATGCCTTCTTATGCGCCGTTGTTTGCCGATTCACGGGGTGAGGCGTTGATTGCCTACCTGCAAGCCACCGCCGTCGGTTGGGTCAATACCAGCGCGGGCAAGGCCGCCGACTGGGTTCCTAACAGAACGGCGGGTGCCGCGCCCCCGGCGGACGGCCAGCGGTTGTTTGCGCGGCTGTGTACCGCCTGCCACGGTGCCGAAGGGCGGGGCGACGGCGCCTTGGCAGCCAACTTGGCCAAGCGCCCGGCCAATCTGGTGGAGGGGCCGTTTTTGTGGACGGCGGCGCCGGAGTCGCGGGAATTGCGCAGCGCGCGGGTGATCAAATTCGGCATTGCAGGCACCGACATGCCCGGCCACGAAGTGCTCAGCGATGCGGAGCTGCTGGCTCTAACCGACCAGGTGCTGCGCCTCCGCAAGCGGTAGTGGGCGTTGGCAGTTGGCTCTGGACAGGGGATGGGGATTCTGGCAGACGAGGGCATGACGATTTTCGAGAGTGAGCGGGCGTTGGAATGGGGTGATCTGGATGTGCCATTGTTCGGTTTGGCTACGGATTGGTACGGGGCGCGGGTGGAGCCGGCGGCTGGTTTTGCGGTGGTGACCGATGCGCAGCGGTTGTGGTTTGTGGCGAACCACCGGCGGCCCGCGCAGGTGCATCCGCAGGCGCGGCCAGGGCGGTTTCAACCCGAGTTGTGGCGCTACGATGTGGCGGAATTGTTTATCGCCGACCCCGCCAGCGGGCGCTATTTTGAATTCAACCTGGCGCCCAACGGGGCGTGGTGGACTTGCGAATTCACCGCCGCGCGGGTGCGTGCCGAGGCGGTGGAGATTGCCATGCCCGAAGTGGCGACTTATTCGGAATTGGCGGCGGACGGCTCATGGGTGGCGGCATTGGCAGTGCCGTTGGATTTGCTGCGCGCGCGCTTGGATTTCGGTCCGGAGACGCGGGTGAATGTGGCGTTCATCCTCGAAACGCCCAGGCAACGCTTCCTCAGCGCAGCGGATCTGGGTAGCGGCGAGCCGGATTTCCACCGGCCCGAGCGGTTTCCCAAAATCGCGCTGGTGCCGGTGCCGGCATCCTGAATTTTTCGAATCCAGTGGATCGCGGCTTGGCGGGTGGCCATTCGGGTGTATGCTCTGCGGTGTTGAGCCATCGGTTTCAGATTCAAGACCTCGTCGCCCAGGATTTGTTTGGGGTGACGTTTTGTGCCCTCGATATCGCAACCCGCGAGGTGGTGGCAGTGCGGCGGTTTTTCCCTTTCGGGGTGGCCGGCGGCGGCTTGTTCGATGAGGAACGCGCGGCGTATGATGTGGCCGTGGCGCGGTTGGCCGGCCTGAAGCACCCGGGCTGGCGCGCGGTGCTCACCGGTGGTTGTGATCCGGTTGACGGCATGCCCTTCGTGGTCACCGAGTGGATCACAGGCCAAGCCTTGAGGGATAAGCTCGAACACGGGGTGTTTTCGCCTGCGGCTGCCATCCGGGTGCTTGATCGGGCGTTGGAAATTTGCGAGGCGCTGTCGCAGTTGCTGGCAGAGGAGGGGGTGTGGGTGGAAACCTGCCCCTCGCTCATCATTGAGGATGGCGGCGACAGCCGCCGCGGCTTGACCTTCTCCATTTCCCCCATGAAATGGCTCGGTGGGGCCAGCTCCCGGCGCAGCTTGCTGCCGGTGGTCGAGCTGGCCAATGATTTGTTAGGTTGGCGCGACATGATGGTGGCCGATCAGGCGGGCAATGGGCTCGGAATGTGGGTGAAGTGGCTGCGCGCCCATGCCGAAACTGCCACCCTGTTTGAGGTGCGGCAGAAGTTGGCCAATTTCACCGGAGGGACCGCACCGGACCCGGCGCGGACCCTCGTGCCGGACCCGGCGCGGACCCTCGTGCCGGACCCGGCGCGGACCCTCGTGCCGGACTCGGCGCGGACCCTCGTGCCGCCGCCACCCCACCCGGTGGCGGTGGAGAAGTCCCCGTCCAAACAACCGCTGTGGTGGGCTATCGGCCTGCTGGCCCTGCTGGCGGTGGTGGCAGGATGGTGGCTGCTCACATCGGCGGCGGGCGACGCGGCAAACCGGCTGGCTGCCGCGGAACCGTCGGCCACCTCGCCGGAAGGGCAGAGCAAGCGCGTGGAGAAAATCAATGCGCTTGCGGCGACCCTGATCAAGGGCGGCCGACTCCTGCCGACGGCGGCGGCGGCGGCCGATGCCAGCAAGCCCGGCGGGGTGTTTCAGAGCGGTGACACCCAACTCATCATCAACGAGCGCAACCGTGAGGTGACGGTGGAAGGGGTCTTGAAGAACATCCGCGCGTCGGACTCTGGCAAGACGTTGTATTTGGAATTTGAGGCAACCACCTCGACCGATGGGGTGCGCGGCGCCATCACGACCCAAGACATGGCTCCAGGCCTGTCCGAGCAGGATCTCAAACAATACCTGGGCAAACGCATCCGCATCACCGGGGTTGTCAAGCTCATGAGCCGTTCCAAGGCCCAGTGCCCGGAAGTCTTGCTCGAGGATCGCAAATCGATTCAGGAGGTGTAGTGAGCGCGGCAATGGACGCGGCGACTTGCGTGTTAGAATCCGCGGCCCGCCAGGTGCCGGGCGCGTGCCGCGCCGGGGCGCGCCGCGCATGCCCGGCAGGCTTTTCCGGCGCGGTCTGCGCAGTTCCAGCCACTGCATGCTTGCACGGCCGTGGGTTTTAGCTAGACTTGGCGCCATCCTGATGTGTGCTTGGACGTCCAGATTGCCTGCCTGCTGCCTGCTGCTGGGCGGGGCTTTTTTGTTAGGGTCGTGTGACACGCCACAGCAGCGGGCCTTGCGCGATTTGACCAAACTGGGGGTGGTGCCGTGCGGTCGCTCGCTGGTGGAGGCGGTGCTCAGGCATGAGCCGGCGCAAACCGGGTTGCTGTTGGCCGCCGGCGTTTACACCGAACAGCGCGATTCCCGGGGCCGCACCCCCTTGCGCATTGCCGTGGATAACCACCACCCGCAAGCCGCCCTGCACCTGATGGCCGCCCACGCCAATGTCAACGCCGTCGCTGCCGATGAGGTCAGCGTGTTGGCTGCCGCGGTCGGCTGGGGCGAGTTGGGCCTCGTGACGCACCTGCTGGCGGCAGGCGCGCGGGCCGACGGCCGGATGGCGGATGGCGAAATAATTCTGCCCTGGGCAATCCGTGAGGGCCGCATGGATCTTGTCTGGCTGATGCTGCGGGCCGGGGCGGACCCACACCTCAAGGACCGCCAGGGCAATCCGTTGCTTCATGTCGCGCTGGACTGCGGCCGGCGCGAGTTGGTTGATGCGCTCATCGCCCGCGGCGCCGACCCCGCCGCAGTCAATGCCAACGGCGAAACCACGCTGCATTGCGCGCTGCGCCGAGGGTGGCTCGATGCGGTCCCGTGCCTGGTCGCCGGCGGGGCCGACCCGAATCGGCCCAATCCCGCCGGAGCCACCCCGCTGGAGCTGGCCCTCGGCGCGGGCGACCCGGAGTTGTTAGGTGTGTTGCTGCAATGCGGGGCCGACCCGGATTTGCCGGGTAGCGCCGGGCTGACGCTGCTGGAGCGGGTGATAGCCGCCAATGATCGCGCGCTGCTCGGGGTGCTGCTGAGTCGCGGCATCGATCCGGTGCTGCGCAATGGCCGTCGCGAGCTGTTAGTTGAAGCGGCGACAGCCGCCGGCCGCGGCTCGCTGGTGAAGCTGTTGTTAGATTATGGCAGTCCCGCCGGCAATGCCCTGCTGGTGGCATGCACCCGCGGCGATAGCGGCATGGTCAGCCTGCTGCTTGGCTGCGGGGTGGCGCCTAATGCCTGCCGCGTGCCCACCTTTGATTCGCCTCTGGCGGCGGCCATGCGCGCGCGCTGCGACGCGCTTGCCGCGTGCCTCATCGCTCACGGCGCGGCCATCACCACGCGCCTCGCCGAAGGCCAGTCGCCGTTGCATCTGGCGATTGCCACCGGCTGTCATCGCAGCGTGAAATGCCTGTTGGACGCCGGGGTTGATGCCAATGCGGCATTCCACTATCCGGTGAGTCCGGCGTTCATGCGGTTGGTGCGCCCCGGCGTCATGCAGTGGGAGTTGCGCATGGATCGCAACCTCACCCCGCTGATGCTCGCGGCCGATGCCGGGGTGCCGCAATCCGCCGCCCACCTGCTGGCCGCCGGCGCAAAGAATTCGGTGCGGACCCGCCACAGCCAATTGGGCCCGTTGAATTTTGCCGCGCAGCGCCAGGATGTGGCGATGATGCGTGCGTTGCTCGGGCTCGATCCGGAGCGCGCGGAGCGGCGCTTGGTCATCATTCTCTCCGCACAATGCGCGCGCATGTTCGACCTGGCTGGCAATGAGATTTTCAGCAGCAAGGTGTCCACCGGGCGCAAGGGCTTTGCCACACGCACCGGGGATTTCGTCATCACCGACAAGTACCGCACTTGGACGTCCACCATCTATCACGCCAGCATGCCGTATTTCCAACGTCTCAGTTGCAGTGACTTCGGGCTGCATCAGGGCTACGCGCCGGGCTATCCCGCGTCGCACGGCTGCATCCGCGTGCCGGCCGGCAAGGCGTCGCAACTCTTTGGCCTGACCCGCGTTGGCGATCATGTGCAGATCATTCCTTGAGCCATGAATCCGCCCGGCGAAAATTCACCCTTGGCCGCAGCTGCTCTGGCAGGCAGGCTGGCGGGCATGACGGCCCGTGTTTTGATCGATGGCTCTTCGGAGTTGGTTTTCGACTATGCCATCCCGGCCGGGCTCAACGTGCTGCCCGGATGCCGGGTGCGGGTGCCGCTGCGCCGCCAAGTCGCCACCGGCACGGTGCTGGCGCTGGGGGAGTCGCCACAGGCGGACTTCGCCATGCGCGAGTTGCTATCCCTGGTCGATCCGCAGCCGCTGATCACGCCGGTGTTGCTGCGCACCGGCGAATGGATCGCTAATTACTATGGATGTAGTATCGAATCGGTGATCCGTTCGCTGTTGCCGGAAGCGGTGCGCACCGAGGAAAACACCGCCAAAACGCGCCGCGTCGCGGTGCTGGACGCCGCGCCGGCAGCGGCCGTGTTAGACAAGCTGGCGAAGCGGGCGCCGCGCCAGCATGCGCTGCTGCTGTCGTTGTTGGATGCGGCGGAGCACCGGATGGCGGTGGCCGAATTGGGCGAGGGCACCGCCGCCACGCTCAAGGCGATGGAAAAGGCCGGCCTGTTGCGCCTCGAAGTTGAGGAAGTCCGCCGCGATCCCGGTGCCGACGAGGTGGAGGAGGTTGTGGAAAGCCAGGCACTGACCCTCAATTCCGCCCAAGCCGTCGCGTTGGACAAAGTGCTGCAGGCGGTGATGCATCCCGCCGCGGCCAAGCCGATGTTGTTGCTGGGCGTGACGGGTTCCGGAAAAACGGAAGTCTATCTGCAAGCCGCGCAACGCGCCCTCGAACTGGGCAGGACCGTGTTGGTTCTGGTGCCGGAAATCTCCCTCACCCCGCAAACGGTGCGCCGGTTCAAATCCCGCTTCGCCGCAATCCAGCAACACGTCGCGGTGCTCCACTCGCACTTGTCTCAAGGCGAGCGCTTCGACGAATGGCATCGCATCCGCAAGGGAATTGCCCGGATTGTGATCGGCGCGCGCTCCGCGGTGTTTGCCCCGCTGCCAGACCTCGGGCTCATCATCGTCGATGAGGAACACGAGAACTCCTACAAACAGGAAAACTCGCCGCGCTATCACGGCCGCGATGTGGCCGTGCTGCGCGCCTCCTTCGAGGGCGCCGCTATCGTGTTAGGATCGGCCACCCCCTCGCTCGAGTCATGGCATAACACCCAACTCGGCAAATACGACCTGCTGCGCCTCGACGAACGCGCCGACGGCCAGTCGATGCCCTTGGTGCGGGTGGTGGACATGCGGTTGGAAGCGGCCAAACACAAGGGCGGCCTGGCCATTCTATCCGACAAATTGCGCGCCGCCCTGGAACAGCGGCTCGAAAAGGGCGAACAATCGATCCTCTTTCTCAACCGCCGCGGGTTCGCCCGGTCGCTGCAATGTCCCGCCTGCGGGCATGTCTGCCAATGCCCGCATTGCGCGGTGGCCTTGACCTATCATCGCACCGACGAGCGGCTCATCTGCCACGTCTGCGGCCATCAGGCCATTGTGCCGCGCAAGTGCCCGGCATGCCTGGACCCGGCTATCCTGCTACAGGGCTATGGCACCCAGAAGGTCGAGGAACTGCTAGCCAAAGTGCTGCCGCAGGCGAAGTTCGCCCGCATCGATGCCGATGCCATGCGCCGGCGACATGCGTTGCGCGACACCCTGCATGCCTTCAAGACCCACAAACTCGACATTTTGATAGGCACCCAGATGATTGCCAAGGGATTGCATTTCCCCAACGTCACTCTCGTCGGCATCCTCAATGCCGACCTCGGCCTGCACGTGCCGGATTTCCGCGCCGGTGAGCGCACCTTCCAATTGCTCACCCAGGTGGCCGGGCGTGCCGGGCGCGGCGACCGGGCTGGCGAGGTCATCGTGCAGACTTTCACGCCGCACTCGCCCTCGATCCAATATGCGCGGCGTCACGACTTCGAGGGGTTTTCCGAGCAGGAACTCGAGTTCCGCCGCCAGTTCGGCTTTCCGCCTTACGGCCATTGCGCGGTGCTTACCGCCCGTTCAAATCACGAGCGGCGCGCCGAGTTCACTCTCCAAACATTGCATCTGCGGCTTGCTGAAAACCTGCCCCACGCCATCCAGTTGGGCGAGGTGTTGCCTTCGCCCTTGGTCCGCGCCCACGGCCAGTTCCGCTTCCAAATCACCCTCCGCTCGCAACGCGCCCGCCCGCTCACTTGCCACGTCCAGGCCGTGCTCGCCCGCACCTCCCTGCCTGAGGATGTCACCGTCGTCTTCGATATGGACGCCCTCAATTTCTCGTGACCGCCGCATGGGGGAATCCGCCCGCGCTCGATTCCCTAACTGGATCCATGACAATCAGTGGTTAGGTGGCGCGCCGCCGCCCCTGGCCAGATCCTGGCACCCCTAACCGA
The DNA here is from genome assembly GCA_903934285.1 of Akkermansiaceae bacterium. GTDB lineage: Bacteria > Verrucomicrobiota > Verrucomicrobiia > Verrucomicrobiales > Akkermansiaceae > Luteolibacter. The sequence goes on from CAIZNN010000034.1 coordinate 19,055, forward strand.
TCCGTTGCCGCAAGTCCCTCACACTCCACAGCCGCCCGGCCGCGGCCGCGCCATTGCCGCGCAATCGCCGCGCCCCGTCCTTGCGCGTCGCGCCGAAGCGCTCCCGGCACCGCGCGAACACCTCGTCCACAAAGGCCCGGCTGCCGAGCACTGCCCCGTCCGTGAAATACCTCACCCGGCACCGCAGCATCCGGCTTAGCGCCACATCCCGGCTCCGTTCCAGCCGCGCCAGTTCTTCCTCCACCGCCTTCTTCCCCATGCCTTTTCTAACCACCTTGACCGCCCGCCCGCCGCCCTCGCCCGCCACTTCCTGCAACTTCTCCGCCCCTTCGGCTAACAATAGCATCCGGTAGTCCTTCGACACCGCGCCCGCCCAATGCCGCGCATCCGCCTCATAGCCCTTGTGGGCCATGAGCGCCCGCACCAGGCCGGCCCGCGCCTTCTTGCCATTGCCTCGCGCGCCCCCGCCCATCGCCTCGCCATAACTGCTCCACCGGTAATCCGCCGGGTCGCCCACCATCCCCGCGCGCACCGGGTTCAAATCGATATAGGCAGCCATTGTCCGTGCCGCGAGCCCGTCCTCCACCAGCACGCTCTTGAAGCGCGATTCCCACAACGCGCCGGTGCGTTCGTACTTGGTGTTGAACCACCGGCTGAAGCGCAGCAGCAACGTTTTCATGAACTCCCCCAGATCGTGCATCCGATAGGTATAGCGCGCATGCAGCTCCCTCACCAACGACTCATCCGCCAGACCGTCCCTCACCCGCTGCCGCAGTTCCGCCAACTCCTTGGCCACCACCCCTACCGCCGCCTCGTTGTAGATCGCTCGCAGCCGCCGCAGCAACTCCTTGTCCGACAGCCCTCCTGCCGCCAGTGGCGGCACTTCCAGCAGCAAGTGCACATGGTTGCTCATCAAACAATATGACAGCACCCGGCACCCGGAAAAATTCTCATACATCCGCAGGTAAGTGCGGAATTGTTCTTTTTCCTCCTGCCCGAACGCCAACCGGCGCTCCACCACCCGCGTGATGCAGTGATAAATCACCGGCCGTTCGACGGAATCCTTCCACGGGGCTAGCCAGCGTGCGCGTCTCATAGTAGTGTTGGAGTTGGAGTTGGAGTTGAGTTGGATGTTGAGTTGGATGTTGAGTTGGATGTTGAGTTGGATGTTGAGTTGGATGTTGAGTTGGATGTTATTGCGTTGCGGCATCACCCATGGCGACATGGCGACATCAGCCGGAACCTAGCCTCGCGCCGAACGACCGGCAAGCAAAAAGTAATTGTTTCTCTGACCCCATGTGTGAAAGACCGGCGGTGACCGACAGACACAGGAGTGCGGGTCTTGCGGCCGGACCGGAGTGAGGCATACCAAGGCCTCCCTGCCGCCGCATACGCACAGACGCACTCCGCGTTAAACTGATAGCTGGCAGCGTTCAATCCGCCCTATGCTTATACTTCTGCTGGGCTGCGTGATTTTTGGCCGCCGCTATCTTCGCGCTCCTGTCCGCCAGCCATGAGTCTCTCCGGTCTCTCCGGTCTCTCCGGTCTCTCCGGTCTCTCCGGTCTCTCCGGTCTCTCCGGTCTCTCCGGTCTCTCCGGTCTCTCCGGTCTCTCCGGTCTCTCCGGTCTCTC
>CAIZNN010000035.1 GCA_903934285.1 Akkermansiaceae bacterium
GACTCGGTGAAACGTGCCGCCTACGGTCCCACCAGCCAACTCCACACCAACTTTGCGCTGGCGAAATCCGGCGAGTTTCTCGGCCTCGCCGATCCGGACGGCGGCTTTGTCAGCTCATTCGCGCCGACGTTTCCCACCCAATACGACGATATCACCTACGGCCTTGGGGCTAACGGTCTAACAGGATACCAGCAACCAACCCCCGGTGCGGCCAACGCCGCGGCCTCACCGGAGCCGCTCACCGTGCTTGCTTTCTCCGCGCCCTCCGGCCTGTTCAGCAGCACTCTGAGCGTCTCGATCAGCGGCTACAGCGCGAGCCACACCGTCCGTTATACCACCAATGGCACCGAACCCACCCTGGCCATCGGCCTAACCTACACCGGCACCCCGATCAGGGTCGCCGCCAGCACCACCCTGCGCGCCCGCACCTACGCTGCCAGCGTCGCGGGCCCGCTCGCCCAAGCCACCTACAGCAAACTCGGCACTGCCAGCCAATACGGCATCACGCCCGCCACCTTCACCTCGGCGCTACCCGTGCTGGTGATCGACGCGCCGGCCGCGCCGCCATCTGACAAGACCCCGCTGGTGGCGCGTTTCACTTTGATAGAGCGCAACCCCGCCGATGGCTTGACCCGCCTCTCCGGCACCCCCGCCCTCGCCACCCGCGGCGCGATCAAGCTGCGCGGCCAGTGGTCGTCCACCTTTCCCAAGCAAGGCTACGCGATCGAATTCTGGGATGGTTCCGATCAGGATGAGGCGCGCCAGGTATGCGGCATGCCTGCGGAATCGGACTGGACGCTGTACGCCGCCTATCAGACAGATCCGGATTTCATGCGCAACGTCCTGATGTACGAATTGTTCCGCCGCATGGGCCGCTGGGCGCCGCGCACCCGTTTCGTCGAGGTCTTCCTCAACACCGGTGCCGCCCAGGTCGATGGCGCCAGTTACTACGGCGTTTATGTCTTGAGGGAGAAAATCAAAATCGACGCCGACCGGGTGGACGTCAGCCAAATGACCGCCGCCGACAACGCCGGTGAGGCGGTGAGCGGCGGCTACATCATCGCCCACGACAAATACGGCAACTTCGAGCAAACCCATCCCGAGTTGCTCACCGGCAATCGCGACGGCATTCCGCACTGGCCATATACTGGCGGCGGCGCCTTCATTTATAAGACCCCCTCGGCAACCGACATCACCGCCGCGCAAAAAGCCTATATCTCCGATTACGTGTTGCAGACCGACGCCGCCATCGCCTCGCCCACTTTCACCCATCCGGTTACCGGGCTGCATTACACCGACTACATCGGCCGCGATTCATTCATCGATCACCACATGCTCATGGCTTTCGCCAAAAACCTCGATGGCATCCGCATCAGCACCTACTTCGCAAAAGACCGCGGCGGCAAATTGAAAATGTCCGCGCTGTGGGACAACGATCTGTCCCAGTGCCCTGCGGATGCCGGCGGCGCGGGTGACAATCCCTACACCTGGAACAGTGATGTCGATCCAGCGGCGGGATACACCGACTTTTTCACCGTCGACGGCCATCAGGCTGAGGGCTGGTTCCACTATCTCCATCAGGATCCCGGCTACATGCAGGAATGGGTGGACCGCTTCGACCGCTGGCGCAACAGCGGCGCGCTCGATCTAACACAAATCAACGCGTTCCTCAACCAAGCCGCCGCCGAGTTGACCGCTGCGGACAACAACGGCACCGCCGCCGCCAACACACCCATCGCCCGCAATTTCGGCCGCTGGCCGCGCGACACCCGCGCCGTCGCCACCAGTGGCACCAATGCCGCCGCGGTCATTTTCGGCAGTGCCACCACCAGCGAGATCAGCCGCCACAAGACCTGGATCCAGCAACGCCTCGCCTTCATGGACACCTGGGTCTTGCGCAAACCGGTGCCGTCGCGCGCCGCAGGAGTGGTCTCACCCGGTGCCACGCTCAGTCTCACGTCGCCCGATCTAACCGGCGCCGCGCGCTTCTATTACACCCTTGATGGCACCGATCCCCGTGCCGAGACCGGCGGCATTGCCCCGACCGCCCTGCCATGGAGCGGTTCGCTTGCGCTGGGTTCAAGCACCCTGCTCAAGGCCCGCCTCTATCAGCCGTCGCCGGTCAACAAGCACACCGCCTGGAGCGCCCCGCTCGAGGCCCGTTATATCGTGGGGGCGGCGCCGGCCGCGGCGGCCAACCTCGTGGTCAGCGAGTTGATGTATCACCCCGCCGACCCCTCGGCCCGGGAAATCGCCGCCGGCATCACCGATGCCGAGGCCTTCGAGTACATCGAACTGCGCAACACCTCCGCCACTCCCGTCA
>CAIZNN010000036.1 GCA_903934285.1 Akkermansiaceae bacterium
GCCGACGTGTTGGTCCAACACAGGCACCGCAAGACACTCGTGTTCCTGCCGCTCGTCGCGGTGTCCAAGCGGTTCGCTGAGATCTGCCGGGAACGCGGGCTCAAGGCAGAGCATGTCGATGGGCAGACGAACGAACGACGGGCCGTGTTGGATCGGTTCCGGCGCGACGAGACGCGGATACTGACAAATGCCATGTTGCTGACAGAGGGTTATGACGAACCGTCCATTGATTGTGTCGTGTGCCTGCGTCCGACCAAGGTGCGGGCGCTGTATTCGCAGATCATCGGTCGCGGGACCCGGATCTGCCCTGGCAAGGACCATTTGTTGGTTCTCGATTTCCTGTGGCAGTCGAGCGAACACAGCCTGGTCAAACCGGCGCACTTGATTGCCGAAGACGAGGAGGATGCCCGCGCCCTCACTGAAAAACTCGGTGACGAGGGTGACATGGAAGAGGCCCGCGCAGAAGTGAATGCCGACCGGACACGGAAGCTCACCGAGCGTCTGATGGAAAACCGGCGGCGCAAGGGTGCCGTGCTCGACCCGCTTGAATTGGCGGTCACGCTCAATGACGCGCATTTGGCCGAGTTCATTCCGGTCATGCAGTGGCAGGGCGAATCGCCGACATCAAAGCAGCTCGATTGCCTGGGCAGATTCGGGATGGACGTGAACGCGATCCTGACGAAGGGACACGCATCATTCTTGTTAGACCGGCTCATCACGCGCCGGAAACTGGAATTGGCCACGCCGAAGCAGGTGCGTCTGTTGCGCAAATACGACCACCCGCGGCCGGAGATGGCCACATTCAAGGATGCCCAGGCATTCCTCGCCATCAAGTTCGGCAGCGCCGCTTGACCTAACTGAAATTATCCATGCCACGCTACCGGTCATCCGGGCCATCGTTGCCCCGCCGCACACTTGACTACCTCCAGCACGGTGCTGCCGAGGGCGCGAGGAATGCCGAACTCTTTGACGCCACCTGTCAGTTCCGCGACGCCGGCATTCCGCTTGAAGACGCGGAAGAACAGTTGCTCGCCCGTGCCATGGCCGACGGGCTGGGCGAGGCGGAGGCGCGGCATGCGATCCGCTCTGCCTACACCGGGACGTCCAGGGAGCCGGTAGGCGCGGCGGTGGCATGTCCCGCCCCAGCCAGCCGGCCACGACAACCGGCGCCAGCCACCGCCACGCAGGGGCGCCCCGCGATGCCCGTGCCACTGCCGGTTGATGACGGATTTGTCAGGCTCATCGACGCATGTTTCCAGCCGGACGAATTCGTTTCCATCGCCCCATCGACTGAAACGGAAGATGGCGAAATCGTCCCGCGACGGGGGGTGACGCTCACGGCGGCGGTGTGGAAATCCAAGGTGGCGGCCAAGGGCGGCATCGACCGTGTCTTTGGCACCAAGCTCGGGTTGTTCATCCGCATCAACCCGATGTGCAAGGACGGCGCGACAAACGAGGAGGTGGCCGCATTCCGGCATGTGCTCGTTGAATTCGACCGTGACGAGGTGGGCAACCTGATCCCAAAGGAGGAACAATATCACGCGGTCATGGCAAGCGGCATGCCGGTGTCGGCATTGATAGATTCTGGCAACAAGAGCCTGCATGCCTGGATCCGCGTCGATGCTCCCGACGAGGCGGAATACAAGCGCCGCGTCGCCATCATCTGGGAATGGTTCTCCGGTATCAATCTGGACAAGCTGAACCGCAA
>CAIZNN010000037.1 GCA_903934285.1 Akkermansiaceae bacterium
GTGGGTCATGAGCCCACCAAGCACTCGCAAATCCAACTAGAAACACAATCCCCTACAACCCTGCCTCAAAATTATGAAACCGTTATCCTATTCATTAATCGCTGCCGCTCTCGCTTGCGGTCTTGCTTCCGCCCAAACCACCGCCTACACGACCCCCGTCGGGTATGTCAGCTTGGGTAATACCGCTGCCGCAACTGACAATGTTGCAGCTGACACTGATGTCTATTTGTCCTTGCCGCTCCTGAAAACGGCCGTCTATCAAGGGGCTGTTTCAAGTGTATCAGGTTCCGACCTCACTCTCAGTGGTACTCCGGCTCTCGGTGATCTTCTAACGAACCCGCATATCATTCAAGTTGAAAATGGTCCAAAAAGCGGTTTGATTGGCCTCATCACGGCAGTTGCCGGTTCGGTGCTTACGATTGAAACTCAAACGGGCGACAGCATCTCAGGGATTACGGGCTCAGTTTCGATAAGGCCGGCGTGGACGCTTGCTGACTTGTCGACACAGAATGTGCTCCCGAATCTGACCCAGGTGCTTGGCTTTACTCAGAGTTCAAATGATCAGAATCCTGCGGCGGACTTGGGCTTCGAATATTTTGGTGGTAGCTGGTCGGACATCTTCGGAACAAGTGGTGCTCCCGATCCCAACAAGGTTGTGCTTTATCCCGGTGAGGCTTTCATTTTGCGGACTCCACCGGCGTCCGGTATCGCTGACTTGATGCTCTCGGGAGAGGTGCCAACTGCTAATCAGCGTGTCATTGTTCAGAACGATTACGCAGGTGTTGGCGAGGATAATTTGGTTGGATTCAAGAGTCCGGTGCCTGAACTGCTTGCCGACTGCGGATTGGGCTTTACTGCAGGAGATCAACTCATTGGCTTCGTCAACGCGGATGCTGGCATTAACAAGGCTGGCGTGTATGCGTTCGAGTGGAGTGGGACCGCTTGGACGGATATCTTCGGAACATGGGGTGATCCTGCAACATTCGAACTCACACCAGGTGAAGGTTACGTCTATCGTCGGAGTTATGCCGCCCCCGCTGGCGATGTTGTTTGGACAGATGAACAAACCTACATCCCATCCCTCTGAGATTTTTTCAAGAACACAGACAAGCCCACTAAACTAAACTAAACTAAACTAAACTAAACTAAACTAAACTAATGAAACGGTTATTACTACTATCTGCAATCGCCACCTGTTCCGCCCATGCGGCCGTGACAATTGGCTTCAACGGGGGTGGCAACATCGCTCAGAATTTTCAAAACGCTGCGGGTGATGTTAACTCAACTCTCGTTTGGGGAATCATTGTTGACACCGGCAACGATGGATTTGATGGTCTTGATGGTATGACGTCTACAACTATCAACAGCGGAACGCTGTGGTCTGGCACCACGAAGTATGATTACGGAACCACGATTCGGGGAACAACAGGTACTAGCGCTATCACTGGTGGGCAATTCCTGTCAGTTGGTGGTTTGGCGAGTGACGACTTAGTTCTCTATTCAGGTTCGTTAATGTCTGTTGTCGGTGGAATTAATCAATTGACGTCAGTCGCGTCAATTAATTACGCAACAAATGGGGTTGTTGGTGCAGGTAACGGAACACCCGGTGCAGGGACCGCTGGAGACGATTTTCTCGTCTTCTGGTTTGACAAGAGCACCGTTGCTGCGTTCGGCACTGCTACAGCAGCTGGAGACAAGGTTGGTTTCTTCAGAAACTCAGGTATGGATATGCCTGCCGATCCCGGAACATACACCACCACTACGGCATTGATTTTTGCCGGAGCCGAGAGCCCTATGGCTATGGGAGGGACCTTCGTCCCAGAAGCCTCCACCGCGCTGCTTGGTGCGTTGGGCGCTCTTGGTCTTCTTCGTCGCCGCCGCTGAGGCGGGTGAATTGAGAGGATTTTGTTTCTAACCAGAGAGGCGGGCGCGAGCCCGCCTCTCTTTTTCATGGAGTGCGGTGACTTGTCACCGCTTTATTGCTAGAGAGCCTTGGCGACGGGGTGGGAAGCCTCTCCCGCTCTACCTGCACTGCAATCAACCCTGCGCTGTTCATTTCTGCACTCGACATTCGGTGCTCTCGTTATTACTGCCGGGCATCTGGCACACTAAATGAGTTAGGTCCTCGAGGTGAAGATGCGCGCCCGAAGACACTGTGAAAATAAACTGTTATTTGCTGGTGCCACATGGCGCGTAAAGCTACTTTCCAAGCAAGGGTTGACCCGTGGTGGGACGCCTTGAATCAATCGCCATCATGAAAAATGCACTTCCACTCGCGTTGTTTCTATCCTCCGGCATCGCCGCGCACGCTGCCCCCGTGGCCGTCACCGAACCCGTTGGATTCACCACGGCCGGCGGGGTCGCCGTGCGCGTTGGGTTCACCACGCCGGTTGGCATGCTCACCGAGCACCTGCGGCCGGGAATGAACCTCATCGGTCTGCGGCTGCACCAGACGGTCATGGCCTCAGGCGCAATCGGTGGGATCGGAGCGGATTTCGCGGAACTCGGCGGCTTGAATGATGACCAAGCCGACAAGCTCAGGCTGGCCATGATCGAGGGCAAAACTTATGTGCTTGAGATCACCAGCGGTGCTAAGGCCGGCGTGATCCAGGAGGTCACCCAATGGCAAGGTCTCCGCCTCATGCTGGCAGACGACTTGGCGGGCGCGGGTGTGAAAACCGGCGATAAGTTCAACCTCCGGCAATGCGCCACTTTGAATTCGGTATTCGATCCCCGCTCGACCCGTTTGCAGGCCGGCGAGGGGCCGGGTACTGCGGACGCCGTCCTCATTCCCCAAGGTGCGGCGTTCGGTGATTTCCGCGCGTGCTTCATCCTGCGCGCCCCGGGCATCCCCGCCCTGTGGGTGGATGCCGCCACGCTCAAGCCGGTGGGCGACCTGCCGCTGGTCTATCCGGACGGACTGGTCGTTAGAATCACCGGCCTCAACCCCGTGGACATGGTCTTTTCCGGCGAAGTCAAGGGCGGGCCCACGCGTTGCGTCATCAAGCCCGGGCTCAACCTGCTTGCCACTCCCTACCCGGGCTGCGACCACTTGCAGGGCCTCGGGCTGGAAAACGATCTGAGCAAGAGCGACAACCCGATGCAGGCCGATCAGGTGTGGGTGGCCGAGGCCAGCGGCGGCGGGGCGTTTACCATCTACTTTCTCGACATGGCCGGCCATTGGATTAACGCCAACAGTGGCGAAGAGGTCGCCGGCAAAATTCCCACCGGCTCAGCGGTGCTGGTTGATCGCAAGGGACCCGCTGCCCTGTTTTGCCTGGGGAAGTGAGGCGCTGTCGTCTCTAACTGGAAAGGCGGAGCCTGTGGCATGGACTGCGGTGACTCGTCACCGCTTTATTGCTGCGGAGCCTTGGCGACGGGGCCAATTGCCGCTTTCGCTTTGCCGTCCCTCCAACGGCAGCCGCTCCGCGCCACGGGCACAAGTGCCCTGCCCCCCAAAAGCGGTGGCAAGTCACCGCAGTCGATGGCATCACACCACCATCGTTGGGTGGTAAGCGCTCAATAGACGGGCACTAGCCACGCGGGGGCATAGGGAGCATACATAGTCGCGTATGCAATCTACATCATCTGACCCCACCCCCTCCGACTCCTCCATCATCCGCGCCGGCAGCGACGGCCGGTTGCGATTCA
>CAIZNN010000038.1 GCA_903934285.1 Akkermansiaceae bacterium
ATGAACGCATTATGAACGCATTATGAACGCATTATGAACGCATTCCCCACGCCGCTGCTGAAACAACTCGCCCTGCTGGTGGCTTCCGTGGTCCTAACCGTGGATGCGGGCCATGGCAAAGAGCCGCCGCGCGGGTTCTCCAAGGAGGAGGCGGCCGAGGTGTACCGCTTGATCGGCTACGCCACAATGACGGCGGAATCCCCGCTGCAACTGTGGTCGCATCTGCGGAACACCAAGGAATGGCTGGCGGGCCCGTTGTCCCCGGACGGGTGGGCGGGACAGGTGTTTGTGGCCGATCACGCTGATATTTTCGCCTTCCGCATTCTGCCGCTGCCCGCCGCGTGGACGCGCGACTGTGCGGCGGGCCAGCGTGCCGCGTTGTGCGAGAAACAATATCCACATTGGTTCCGGAGTTGGCCCGAGTGGTGGAAGGTGGTCGGCCCCAAGGCGTGGGACAATTCGTATGCGCGGTTGGTGTGGCAAATGCCCGACGGCGGCCCCGAGGTGACATACGAATGGGCGCAAACCGGGCCGCAGGAGGTGGTGGGCCGCCTAACAAACTCGCGGCCGTGTGACCTGGCGATCCAAGGCTATTCGCCGTGGGCCGGGCCGGGCGCCTCGCGGTTCGCGATCTACACCGAGGGCCCGGAGCGGCGGTTCTTGCGGGGGCGCTCGTGGGTTCCGGGCACCCGCGACGGCATGCGGTGGGTGCTGGCCCTAAGCGCGGTGGCCGACGAGACTGCGGGCAACGGCAGCGCACTCTGGCATGGGGTATACAATCAGGTCAAGACGCTGCACTTTGCGGCGCGCCAGGGGCAAACCTACGAACCGCTGGAGGCGGCCACCGGTGGCTGGCTGAGCGACGGGCGGATTGATGAATTGCTCGAGCGCAACCGGGCGCGCTATCTGCAGACCCGCCCCGAAGGCAGCGGTTGGCTGGCCGATGCGCCGGCGGCCATCAACGATCAAATCGAGTGGAGCGAGGTTTACACGCCGTCGCGGCGCCGGCCGTATCTGACGGTCAGCCGGGCCTGGGCACACGGCAACAATTCGGCCCCGGACTTCTTGTGGGACAGTTTTTTCAATGCGTTGTTAGCGAGCCAGGAGGATCGAGGCCGGAGTTACAACATGCTGCGGGAAGTCACCGAGTGGCAGAATGACCAGGGCATGTTCGCGCAATACGGCGAATGGCGGCCGCAGATGACGCCGAGCATTTTCCCGGTTGCCTGGGGCCACACGCAGTTTCCGTTAGGTGCCTTGGCGACGGCCAAGGTTTGCCTGCGTTGGCCCGACCGCAAATTCATGGCGGAGATCTATCCGCGTCTGCTGAAGCATCACCGGTGGTGGTTGGCGGACCGTGGGGATGGCCAGCCCTGGCGCGATGGCAACCGCAACGGGTTGCTGGAATTGGGTTCGAATTACCCGGCAGAGATTGGAGCGGCGGCGCAACAGCAGACCGCAAATTACGAATCGTACGATGACAGCCCGCAATGGTGGGGGGTGGCGCCATACAACCCCCAGACCGAAACCCTCGAACTCGACACGGTCGAACGCAATTGCCTCTACGCCTTGGATTGCTGGATGCTGTCGTGGATGGCGGAGCAACTGGGCCGCACCGGGGAGGCGCGCGAGTTGCGCCGCGAACACGCCCAAATCAAGACGCGCATCAACCGGTTGCTGTGGGACCCGCAACGGCAATGTTACTTCAACCGCCCGTGGAAACCCCAAGACGGCAATACCTTCATGCCCCAAGTCTCACCCGATATTTTCTTCGCGTTGCTGGGCAAGGTGGCCGACAAGGAACAAGCCGGCGCGCTGCGCAAACTATTCAACGACCCTAACAAATTTGCCGGGGCCTGGATCATGCCGACCATCAGCCGGGACGACCCGATGTATCCGCGGCAGGATTACTGGCGTGGCAAGGTGTGGGCGCCGGTGAACTATCTGGTCTATCAAGGGCTGAAGATCAATGAATGGGACCATGAAGCCCACCTGCTGGCAAAATCGAGTGCCGCGATGTTTTTCAAGCCATGGCGGGACAAGGCGGAGAGCCGGGAGAACTTCCTGTCGACCACAGGCGAGGGGTCGAGCGACCCGCATTATACCTGGGGCGCCTTGATGGCCTTGATCGCGGTGGAAGAGTTGGTGGATGCCAGCCCGTGGCACGGGCTGCGGTTCGGCAATTTGGAGCCGTCCGAGCCGGCTGGCATTGCGCGCTATCCGGTGGCCGGCGCGCTCTACGACGTGCAACTCTCCGAGCAAGGGCTCAGTGTGAAGCGCGATGGCAAGCCGTTGTTCAGCGCGACGACGCCGGTTGAGATCCGGCACGTGGAATGCCAAGGCGGCCGCGTGCGCTGCGAAGTGCGCGCCGCCCGCCCCGGGCAATTGCGCATCGGCACCGGCGCGGAGCTGCCATATGCTCCGGGGCTGACACCGCTGACCGGACGCTTCGAATGAGCCACAGGCGGCGGCGCCCGAGCCTGTTCGGTTAGCACCCGGTTGGACTGAAAAGGGGCACCGGGCAAGAAGCCCAATACGGTTTACTTAGCACCCTTGGTGGTTTGAGTCGAGGCTCCGGGCAAGATGCCCGGGCCACCTGTGGCGCGGGCATCCTGCCCGCCGCTTCTTCCTGTCGCGTCCCTGTCCCGCAGCGCCAATCCCGCGCAAGCAGTTGGCCCCCGGCAGAAAACCGGTGTTTTTTGAAAGGTCAGCCTTGAATGCAACGTCATACCCGCACACCCTGTGACGTGCCTGCTGATGGTGGGCGCCGCGGCACGGGTCCCGGTTGCCGCCAACCCCAATCCAACTAACAACCAACAAGCCAACAAGCATGAATCTAACCGACCTGACATTCCTGACGCTCTGCCTGACGGTGGCGGCGGGTCATAGCGCGACCGAGAGTGCGGCACGGCCGGTGGCGGTGCCCGCCGAGATCAAAGCTTACGACATTGATTTCAATTGGGGGCCGGGTGGTCCCAATGCATTTGCCAAGCCCGGGTTGTGGGCGGAGGCCGACCCTGCGCAACATGTGGCGTGGTACAAGGCGCTGGGGTGCAACGTCATTCAAACGTTTTGCGTTTCGTGCAACGGGTATGCCTGGTACAAAAACGGGGTGGTGCCGGAACAACCGGGCCTCAAACATGACTTCCTGCCCGAGATGGTCAAACTGGCCCATCAGGACAACATGCTCGTGCTCGGGTATTTCTGCGCCGGCTCCAACACCCGTTGGGGCCAGACCCGGCCCGACCTGAGTTATGGCTTTTCGTCGCAGCCGCACATCCCCTATACCGACGAATACCTGGCATATCTGGATGGGGCGATCCGCGATGTTGTTGGAAAAACCGGGATTGACGGGTTCATGGTGGACTGGCTGCGGATGCCCACCAGCCGCGAAAGCAACGGCAACCGCTGGCTGGATTGCGAGAAAAAGCTCTACAGCCAACTGATGGGTGAGGCGTTTCCCGGCGAGGACAAGCTGACCGAAGCGCAGATGACCGCCTACGGGCGTAAAGCGATTGACCGTTGTTGGGGCACCATCCGCAAAGCCGCCAAGGAAACCAACCCGGCGTGTCTGGTGTGGCTGACTTGCTGTGACATCAACGACCCGCATATCGCCAATTCGCGCGCCTTGCAGGAAACCGACTGGTTGCTCAATGAAGCCGGCGACCTCGAGCGCACAGCGGCCGCCAAGAAGATGATCGGCCCGCAGACACGTATGATCACCTGCCTGGCCGCCTGGAACAACCAAAATCCCGACGTGGTGATTCCGGCTGCTAGAAAGGCCGGCATCGGGTTATACGGCTTCACCAAGCCCACGCTAGGCAACCTCAAACCGCCCGTGGCCAGTTATCTCGAAAAGCCGCTGGCATCACTCCAAGGCGACGAGCGCAATATCGCCGCGCTGGCCCGCACTTATCTGGGGCTGGCGCAGGACGCCGTGCAGCCGCCTTCTGCCGTCGCGGCCGCCGCGGTGCCGCCGGTGCATCCCGCGTTGCTGCCGCTGCCCGCCACCCTCGAGTGGCGCGATGGCGTGATGCCCAAGGACGGGGCGTTGCGCATGGAGCAGGTTGCGGGTCTGCCGGCGGAAGGCTACGAACTCGAGATCGCGCCGACGGGTGCGGTGATTCGTTCGTCGGCGGAGGCGGGCGCGTTTTATGCGCAGCAGACGTTGCAGCAATTGCGTGGGGCGGATGGCTCGCTGCCGTGTGTATTGATTCGTGACGCGCCGCGCTTCGCGTGGCGCGGGCTGATGCTCGATTCGTCGCGGCATTTCCAGACGGTGGATGACATCAAGCGCTGGCTCGATTTGCTGGCGATGCACAAGCTCAACGTGTTTCACTGGCATCTGGTCGATGACCATGGCTGGCGCTTTGAGAGCAAGAAATTCCCCTTGCTCACCCAGATCGGCGCCTGGCGCGAGCAGCCGCCCATCGGCCGCTACGGCGGGTTTTTCACCCAACAGGAAATGCGCGAGGTGGTTGCCTACGCCGCCAAACGGCACATCACCGTGCTGCCCGAAATCGAAATGCCCGGCCACTCGCGCGCGGCGCTGGCGGCCTATCCGAATCTCGCGTGCGGCGGCACCAAAACCGAGGTGGATCATTTCTTCGATTTTCCGATGAGCGCGACGCGGTTTCCAGGCGTGCCCGGCAACAATGTGTTCTGCGCGGGCAACGAGGACACCTATCGCATGTTAGAGGCGGTGCTGGCCGAAGTGATGGAGATTTTCCCGGGCAAGTACATCCATTGCGGCGGCGACGAGGTGCCGCTGGCGGCGTGGAATGGTTGCAAGGATTGCCAGGCGACGATGAAGGCGAAAAACCTTGCCGACGGCCACAAGCTGCAGGCGCATTTCATGGGCCGCATCGAAACTTTTCTGATGGCGCACGGGCGCAAGATGATCGGCTGGGACGAAATCCTCGAGGGCGGCCTGACCCCCGCGGCCACTGTCATGAGTTGGCGCGGCACCTCCGGCGGCGTCCAGGCGGCCAAGGCTGGCCACGATGCGGTGATGTCGCCGGAAAAGCCGCTTTATTTCGACCACCGGCAATCCGCCTCGCCGCTGCATCCGCCCGGGTTTGGCGGCTCGATTGAAACGCTGCAGGAAATCTATCAATACGATCCGGTGCCCAAGGAGCTCACCCCGCAACAAGCCAGCCACATCCTCGGCACCCAGGCGAATCTCTGGTCGTGCGCCACCGACACCACCGAGCGGCTGGAACTTTTCGCCTTTCCCCGGCTCTGCGCGCTGGCGGAGATTGCGTGGTGCGCGCCGGCTGCCAAAGACTACAGCGCGTTCCAGCAACGCCTCGCCGGCCACCTGCCGCGCCTCGAGGCGCTCGGGGTGAATTATTGGCGCGACGACACGGCCGAGGCGGCGGGCGTGCGCTTGTATGCGCCGGAGCAGCCCTTGCCCGACATCCGGGCCACCACCCCGGTTACCCAGGATCGCGACAAAGCGATCTACGACTGGGCACAACGCCACCAGCAAGTCCTCGAGCAGCTCAAAACTAACAAGCCGGAGGTTGTGATGATCGGCGATTCCATCACCCATTACTGGGCGGGAGCGCCCGCCGCGCCGTTGGTGCGGGGTGCCGAGGCGTGGCAGCAGGCGTTCGGTGCGCAGGGGGTGGCCAACCTGGGTTTTGGGTGGGACCGCACCGAGAATGTGTTGTGGCGCATTGCGCACGGCGAGTTGGACGGCATCGACCCCAAACTGGTGATTGTGCTCATCGGCACCAACAACCTCGACAGCGACACGGCGGCGCAGATTCTAGCAGGGGTGGACGCGATTTGCCGCAAAATTCACGAGAAATTGCCGGCGGCGCGCATCGTGCAGCTCGGCCTATTGCCGCGCAAGGACCAGGGCCAGCTCATGACCGATCTGGACAAGGTGAACTATCTGCTGCAAACCCGGCTGCATCCCCGCCCGTACGTTGACGTGCTGGATCTGGGCAACCAATTCCGCAATGCCGACGGCACGCTCAACGAGAGCCTGTTCTCGGATGGGCTGCATCCAAACGCCGCCGGCTACGCCATTCTGGGCAAGGCGTTGGCCACGCTGCGGGACGCCGCTGGCAAGCCGAAATAAAACCAGCCGCCAGCTTGTGGCCGCGGCGCGGGTTCATTTCTGAAGCTGTCCCCTCGCGGAAAGCCAGGCCTGCTATCAGTATTCGCCGTTTTGGTGGCAGCGCAGGCGCGAATTGATCCGCCAACTCCCGACGCAGCGATAATGGTCGCGCGCAAAATCCGGGCGGATCCCGTGTTGCAATAAATTCTTCTTTTTTGTTTGACGGCCGGGAGGGAATTCGCTAGCTGTTGCCATCTGGCCGAGATCCGTATCCAGATTGCTACCGAATTATCTAACAACCAAGCCCCCGCCAACCCAAACGACGAAATCCAATGAAACTCATCCAAGTGCTCGAGCACACAACACAAGCGGTCAAACACTCC
The DNA here is from genome assembly GCA_903934285.1 of Akkermansiaceae bacterium. GTDB lineage: Bacteria > Verrucomicrobiota > Verrucomicrobiia > Verrucomicrobiales > Akkermansiaceae > Luteolibacter. The sequence continues at coordinate 6,454 of CAIZNN010000038.1, forward strand.
ACCTTCGGTCTGGCGATATTGCTCATAGCGGGCGTCGGGGGGATAGGCGCGGCGCGCGGCGAGTATCTCAAACCCATCGCGGCCACGGCTCAAAGCTACTATGCGGGTGATGATCGCGCACCCGGCCATGCCATCGACGGCACGGGCATGACCCCCAACAGTCCGGTCACGGTGCTCTCCACCTGCGGCACCGGCCCCGGCGGCACGATGTGGCTAAGTAACGGCAACACGGACACTTGGATCACGTTCGATCTGGGCAGCGTCCGGAAGATCAGCGGGTTCCACCTTTGGAATTATAATGAAGTTAATCACGCTGGGCGGGGCGTTAAGACCGCGGGGGTTTACGCCGGTACCACGCTGCCGGCCAACGGGAGTTCCTACGGCTCGGCCGGAGCGGCTTGGGGGACACTGGTAGAAAACTTCACCTTCACTCAAGCGAGCGGTGTCGGTTCTTACACGGGTGAGGAATACACCTTCGCCACCCCGGTCACCACCCGATACCTCCAAATCTATGTCACTAGCAACTACGGCAAAGACGCCTACACCGGGATATCAGAAATCAGGTTCGCGGTCCCTGAGGCAGACATGCTCACTTTTGGTCTGCCGGGCCATGCGGCATTCATTGACCAGGGCGCGAAGACGATTTCCTGGACTGTGCCGGTTGGAGCGGATGTGACAAATCTCGCGCCTGAATTCACCATGTCCGCTGATGCCACCTGCATTCCCGCGTCGGGCACCAGCCATAACTTCACCAACCCGGTGACCTACACGGTCACCTCCTCGGACTCCGCCACCACCAGCATTTACACGGTCACCGCAAATGCGGCGCTCACCTGGGATGCCAACGGGGCCACAGCCCCCAATCCCGACGGCGGTGCCGGCACCTGGGATGTCAACACCACCGCCAACTGGTGGAACGGCACGGCCAGCGTGGTGTGGCCGGCCCTCGGCGGCACCAATGACGACGCCATCTTTGCCAACACCGCGGGTACTGTGACGCTGGCTGCCGGCGGGGTGACCGCCAACGACCTGGCCTTCCGCACCTCCGGTTATACCATCCAAAGCAATACCCTCACCCTCAACGGCACCACGCCGACTATCACCACCGCCAGCGACGTCAGTGCCACTATCAATAGCACCATCTCCGGCGTGAATGGCCTGGTGAAAACCGGGGCTGGCACGCTCACCCTCAACGCCGCCAACAATTATAGCGGCGGCACCACCCTCAACGGCGGCACCCTCAACCCGAACAACAGTGCGGCGCTCGGCAGCGGCACGCTGACCTTGAGCGGCGGTTCCCTCTTCCCCACCACGAGTGGTGGAGGTTATACTTATGCCAATCCGCTGGTGGTCACCGCCGGCACCACCACCACCGTCTTCGGCTACGGTGGCGGTACCAACCCGACCTACTCCGGTGCGATGACCGGCAGCGGCACGATCTACGTCAGGAGTGATCGCGGCAGCTTGGGCAACACGGGGATCAGTGGCGATATCAGCGGGTTTACCGGCACGTTTTCGTTTGATAACAGCGGCAACGGCGTCAATTGCCAATTCAATGGCACCACGGCGGCATCCCGTGACGGCTCGCAGGCGCACTTCGTGACCAGCGGTAACACCACCGGCGGGCCGGGAGCTTTGTTTTTCTTCGCGGGCGCGGGCAACACTTTCAAGATGGGCGATCTGGCGGGCCCAGGCGGTTACATCATTGGCATCGGTGTCGGCATGACCTTTGAAATCGGTGCCCTCAACACCGATACCACCTATGCCGGGGCGATTCGGCAAGACGCCGCGACCCCAGTGAATGTGACCAAAGTCGGCAGCGGCACGCTGACCCTTACCGGCGCCAACAGCTACACCGGCGCCACCACCGTCAATGCCGGTCGCCTGGTGCTTCAGGACCTCCCAACCTTCAGCAGTTCGGGCTTCACGCTGAGCGGCGGCAGCCTCGGCATCGAGCGCAACGCCAGCGACTTGAGCCTCGGCGTGGCCATCAGCGGCAGCGGTGCCTTCGACAAATCCGGGACCGCCACCCTGACCCTCACCGGCGCCAGCAGCGCCTACACGGGTGCGGTGACGGTGAGCGCGGGCACCTTGTTAGTGAACGGCGCTCTCGGCGATGCGACCTCCACGGTTGCGGTGACCGGCGGCGCCCTGGGCGGCTCCGGCACTCTGGGCGGCGCGGTGGCGATGGCCGCCGGCACCACCCTGCTCAACAACTCGCCGAGCGGCGTGCTCACCCTCGGCAGCGTGAGCTTCGCCGGCACCGGCACGGTGCGCGGGATTCCTTCCGCCACCGCCGCACCCATTGTGGTGACCAATGCCCTGACCACCACGGGCGGCACTGACTCCATCACCGTGGATCTGGCCAGTGTGCCGGCGGCCAACGGCACCTATCACCTGATCCAGTTCGGCAGCTTTGCCGGCTCCATCAGTGACTTCAAGTTCCCCGGTCTGGCCCGCGCGCTGAGCCTCCAGAAAAACGGCAATTTCATCGATGTGGCGGTTGACAGCGCGAATCAACCGGTCTGGACCGGCGCGAGCAGCAGCGAATGGAGCACCAATCTGATCGGGTCACCCAAGAATTGGAAGTTGTCATCCGACGACAGCCCGACCGATTTCCTCAACATTGACAGCGTGGTGTTCCCCTCGCTGGCGAGCAGCTACGACATCGACGTGTCGGCAACGGATGTGGCCCCCTCGGCGATGATCTTCAACAATGACAGCCCCAACGATTACACGCTGGGTGGCAGCATGGACATCACCAGCGGCAGCCTGGTCAAAAACGGCAGCGGCAAACTCACCATCAGCGGCGTGTACACCACCAGCGGTGGCTACAGCTTCCCCGGCGGCGCGACGCTCAATAACGGCAGTGTGGTCATCGATACCGAAACCGCACTCGGCACCGGCACCCGCACCTTCGACGGCGGCACCTTGGAATACGCCGGACTCATCAGTGAGACATGGACCCGCGCCACCCTCGTCAACGCCGGTGGCGGCACCCTCGATATCGTCAACGCCACCAACCTCACCCACTCCGGCGCTATCTCCGGCAGCGGCGTCCTAACCAAAACGGGGGCCGGCACGCTGACCCTCCCCAATGCCAGCAGCTACCCCGGCGGCATCACCCTCAATGGCGGCACGCTCAACCCGAACAACAGTACGGCGCTCGGCAGCGGCACGTTGACCTTGAGCGGCGGTTCCCTCTTCCCCACCTCGAGTGGTGGAGGCTACACTTATGCCAATCCGATTGTGGTCACCGCAGCCACCACCACCACGCTCTTCGGCTACGGTGGCGGTACCAACCCGACCTTTACCGGTGCCCTTACCGGCAGCGGCACGATTTATGTCAAGAGTGATCGCGGCGGCTTGGGCAACACGATGATCAATGGCGATATCAGCGGGTTTACCGGCACGTTTTCGTTTGATAACAGCGGCAACGGCGTCAATTGCCAATTCCAAGGCACCACGGCGGCATCCCGTGACGGCTCGCAGACGCACTTCGTGACCAGCGGTAACACCACCGGCGGGCCGGGAGCTTTGTTTTTCTTCGCGGGCGCGGGCAACACCTTCAAGATGGGCGATTTGGCGGGCACGGGCGGTTACATCGTTGGCATCGGTGTCGGCATGACCTTTGAAATCGGTGCCCTCAACACCGATACCACCTATGCCGGGGCGATTCGGCAAGACGCCGCGACCCCAGTGAATGTGACCAAAGTCGGCAGCGGC
>CAIZNN010000039.1 GCA_903934285.1 Akkermansiaceae bacterium
CAGCCAGATAGGCTGACAAATCGGAAAATAAGTGCGGGGTTTTTCATTGACAGAGGCACCTCATTTGGGGTCTAAAAGCCCGACGTGAAACGGGGGCAAGCGCCGTCAAAAACCGATGAAAAAGCTTAAGGTGATACAGAAAGGTTGGCATCTTGGGCAGGACGGTCCAGGCCACCGGCTGGTTTATCACCTGCAGGGGTGCAACCTCGTTTGTCCGTGGTGCGCCAATCCGGAGGCCGTTGCGGTAAATGGCGCGCTCATGATCCGGCGCGACAGGCTGCTGTCCGAGGTTTGTCCTCACGGGGCGATTCACGACCAGGCGCTTGATCGAAGCGTGTGCAGCAGCTGCGAGGCGCGGGAATGCGTCACGCGTTATCCGAACGAGGGGATTCGGCTGAGTTGCACCGAGCACGCCGTGTCCGAATTGATGGATGAGGTGCGTGCTGCGAGGCATCTTTTTCACAGCGGCGGCGGGGTGACGCTTTCAGGCGGGGAGCCGACCCTGCAATTTGCGGCGCTCGGGGCGTTGCTGGAAGCGCTCAAGGCCGAAGGAGTTGACACCGCCATCGAGACCAACGGCACCCATCCGGACCTGCCGCGCCTGTTTCCGCTCATCGACACGCTCATGCTCGACCTGAAGCATTATGACGATGCCAAGGCCAGGGCGACGGTGGGGCATGGGAACACAACGGTGCTGGCAAACCTGGCCCGGGCGGCTGCAGAGCACGGCCGTGTGTGGCTGCGCATCACCCTGATTCCCGGCTTCAACAGCTCACCCGCCGATCTCGCGCAGTTCGTCTCGCTGGTCAGCACCCTGCCGCAACAACATCTTTCCGTTGAGCTGCTGGCATATCATGAGTACGGTCGGGTGAAGTGGGAACAGTGCGGCATGAACTACAACATGAATGTTGCGGCAATGCCCACGCCGAACGTCGTGGAATATGAGAGGCAGTTTCGCGCGGCCGGCATCAACGTGATCAACACATAAGGACTACCCCATGAAATGGCATCAACTCTATCAAGCGGCGACTTTGGACACCAAGGCCGACGCGCTCTTCGAGCACGAGCGCTCGCTCAGCCGGCTGGACGGCTGGTTTCTGGTGCAGGAATCCCGCATGCGCTCGGCGGCTCTCTATCAGAACCTCGGCCCCGAGCTCGCCGCGGCGGAAATGCTGCTGCGGGTGGTGGCGGAACTGCCACTCACCATCCATGACGCCGCGGTCTTTGCCGGCACCCAGCGCGACGCCTTTGCACGCACCTATGCCCTGATCAATCCGACGTTCAGGGTGGATTCCTTTGAGGGATACTGTGATCCGCTCGCCGTGTACAACGACATTGAGTGCAACCAGGAGTTTACCCATGAGCGCATCGAGGCGGCGCGGGCGTTTTTCTCCCAAACGCCATATATCACCCAGCTGAAGGAGGTTTACCAGAGCGCGGAAAATGACACTGGCGAAATCGCCTATTTCGTCGAACAGGTCACTGGCCACACGATCGCCGATTTCAGGCCGATTCTGCGCCACGGCATCGTGGCGGAAATTGCCCGCATCGAGGCGATGCTGCAGTGTGAGAGCGATGCCGGCAAGCGGCAGGTTTACACCGCGATGAGGCTGAGCCTGGAGGCTGCGGTGAAACTGGCGCAACGCTATGGCGAACTGGCACGCCGCCTGGCGGCCACCGCCCCGGACCAGCGCGCCAAGGAGTTGCTGCTGATGGCGGAAACCCTGGCCCAGGTGCCGCAACATGCGGCCAGAAACCTGTTTGAGGCGATGCAGTCGTTTATCATCCTCTGGCAGGTGATGTGTCTTGAACAATCGCCTAACCCATACGCCTTCTCGGCCGGCAACGTCGACCGCATCTTCGAGCCGTATCGCGCGATGGATCCTTCTGACCGGCAAACCACGGCCGCGCTCTTCCGGCACCTGCTGACGTTCTTCAATATCGGCGACCGCAGTTGGGCCATCTCGCAGAACCTCATGGTCGGCGGCAGATCCGCCGCGGGATGCGACCTGACCAATGAAACCACCTATGCGGTCCTGGATGCGTTCTTCAGGAGCAATTATCCGCAGCCGATCTTGTCAGTGAAACTGCACACCGGCACGCCGCAGGCATTGCACCAGGAGTTCGGCAAATTTCTGTTTACGCCCGGCGTTTTGACCCCGTCGTTTTTCAATGACAACTCGATGTTTGAGGTGCTCGGCAAGGCGGGCGTGGCCGGGGCGGATGTGGAGGACTATGCCATCGCCGGTTGCCAGGAGCCGCTGATCATGGGCAAGGACAATGCCAACACCACTAACAGCTGGCTCAATCTGGCGAAAATCCTCGAACTCACGCTGGCCGACGGCCGCTCGACCCTAACGGGCAAACAGATCGGGCTTGGCTATGCCGGGCTCGGCCTCGACCCGGCCGATCCGCTGCATGTTCTCACCCATATTGAAGCCGCGTTCTATGAGCACCTCGAGCATTTCGTCGCGCGCATGGTGACCGCCGCTAACGGTTGCTCGCGGGCGCTTTCCAACCTGCCGGTGCCGTTCCTGTCAGCCCTGATGGGTGGCATTGACAGCGGCATCGATATGCGCGATTGCCGCAGGCAGGGCACCAGATATCATGGCAGTGGCTGTCTCATTCACGGGCTTTCGGTGGTTGCGGATTCCTTTGCGGCCATCCGCGCCCTGCGCGCCGCCCGCCCGGGTGATGCCGGCCGGCTGTTGGCAGCCCTGCGCCAGGATTTTGCCGGGGACGAGCCATTGCGCCAATTCCTCGCCTGCGCGCCGAAGTATGGCAACAACCTCCCGGCCGTGGATGACATCGCCTGCGAGCTGGCCACGCGGGTCTCTGCCTTGGTGGCGCGCCAGCAGAATTATCTGGGCAATCCGTTCCGGCCGGATTTCAGCTCGCCCTCCACCCATCTGCTCTACGGCTACTGGGTGGGCGCAACCCCCGACGGACGCCATGCTCGTGAGATGCTCGGTTACGGTCTCGACCCACTCTGTGGCGAAGCCACCTCGGGGCTTGGGTTCCGCACGCTGTCGATCCAGAAACTGCCGTTTCATGACATGAGCGGCGGCTACGCGTCGCACTTCGGGGTAGACCCGAAACATTTCCCGCAGGCCACCCTTGAGGAAAAGGGCGCGGCATTCAACGAATGTGTTATCAAGCCGCTGTTCTTCCCGCCGCACGACGCGGCGAGCCCGTTTTACCTCTATGTCAATGTCAATACTCCCGAGACCTTGCGCAAGGTGCTGGCCAACCCCAAAAAATATGCCCCCAACGGGATTTACATCATGCGCATTCACGGTACCTTCGTCAACTTCCTCGATCTCTCGCCGGCAATCCAGAATGACATTATCAAGCGCCTTGATCCGGAATCAACACGACCATGAACAGGTTGCAAAATAACAAGGATGGGCCGCTGAAATGAAATTTATTGGCATCGATATCGGCACCACCTCAATCTGTGCGGTGGTGATGAATACACAGTGCGGCGCCATCCATGCGGTGACCCGCGCCAATGATTGCTGGATCCAATCACAGAACCCGTGGGAGCGCATCCAGGATCCGGCGAAAATCGCCAGCACGGTGCGGCGGGTGCTGGACGGATTGTTAGACGAGCACCAGCAGATTGCGGGCATCGGGGTCACCGGCCAGATGCACGGCATCGTTTATGTCGATAAGCAGGGCGGCGCGGTGAGTCCTCTCTATACCTGGCAGGACACCCGCGGCGGCCTGCCGGTGCGCGGTGGCACGATGTCATATGCGGAGCAACTGGCGCAGGCAACGGGCTATGCGCTGGCACCCGGCTTGGGCATGGTGACCCACTGGTACAATCTGCAAAACGGTCTGGTGCCGGGGGAGGCCTGTGGTTTTTGCACCATCCATGACTACCTGGTGATGCAAGTCACAGGCAACACGACGCCGTTGATGGACCCGACGGATGCGGCAAGCCTTGGGGTGTTCGATATCCATGCCAACGCATTTGACCAACCGGCGCTGGAGCGGGCCGGCATCGCCTTGAGGCATCTGCCGCAAGTGGTTGGCTCCGGCACCCGTGCGGGTTGCTTCCGCGAGGTGCCGGTTTATGTCGCGCTTGGCGACAATCAGGCGAGTTATCTCGGGTCGGTGCGCGACGTCGAGAGCTCATTGCTGGTGAATATCGGCACCGGTGGCCAGGTCTCCGCCTTCACTCAGGAACTGGTGGCCATTGACGGCCTGGACGTCCGCCCGTTTCCCGGCCGCGGGTATCTGCTGGTTGGCCCGTTGTTATGCGGGGGCAAGGCCTATGCCATGTTGGAGAATTTTTTCCGTCGCACGACCGACTTTTTCGGGTTGCCGGCCGGGGCGGCGGACCTCTACTCGCGGATGAACGCGATCGACCATGTGGCGGTGGCCGATCACCCTGGAGTTGACACGCGGTTTGCCGGCACGCGCCAGAACCCGGCAATGCGCGGCATGATCCGTGACATCAGCATGGATAACTTCACGCCGCAACATCTGATCGCAGGATTCCTGGAGGGAGTGGCCGCAGAGGTGCATCAGTTCTATTTGATGATGCCCGAGGCGGTCCGCGGCGCGATTGTGGCGCTGGTTGGGGCTGGCAACGGGTTGCGCCGGAATGAATTGCTGTGCCGGATTCTGAGCGGCAGATTCGGCCACCCGATGCAAATCCCCGTGCAGCGCGAGGAGGCCGCCATCGGTGCGGCGCTGACCGCCGCGGTCGGCGCGGGTCATTTCAGCGATTTCCAATCTGCCGGCCGCATGATTCACTACGCAGCGGAGGATGGGGCTGGCGGCGGCGGCGCGCAGGTCCCGTCCACCCAACCTAACCAGGAAACCGGGATATCATCATGACCGACACCGTCACCAGCAGCTGTCTCCTTGCAATGCACGGGATAAGCAAGTCGTTTGCCGGGGTGCAGGCCCTCAAGGACGTGTCGTTCGACCTGCGCCGCGGCGAGGTGCATGTGCTCATCGGCGAAAATGGCGCGGGCAAGAGCACCTTGATCAAGGTGCTGGGCGGCGCGCATCTTGCCGATGCCGGCGAGATCCTGCTGGACGGTGAGCCGGTCAGGATCGCCTCGCCAATGGCCTCGCAACATCTCGGCATCTCGATAATCTATCAGGAATTCAACCTGATACCCGAACTGAGCGTGTGCGAGAACATTTTCCTCGGCCGCGAGAAGACGCGCCATGGATTCATCAATGGCGCGGCGGAGCACGCCCACGCGCTGGAGTTGTTCAAGCGGATTGGGATTGCGGTTGACCCGTCGCGGCGCTGCCGCGATCTGACCATCGCCCAGCAGCAGACCGTAGAGATTGCCAAGGCGCTTGCGGTCAACGCCCAAATCATTGTGATGGATGAGCCGTCGGCGGCGCTGAGCCAGCAGGAGGTGGCACATCTCTTCGGCATCATCCGCGATTTGAAGGCGCAAGGAATCGGCATCATCTATATCAGCCACCGGCTAGATGAGATATTTGAAATCGGCGACCGGATCACCGTGCTGCGCGATGGCGAGCTGGTGCGCACCCAGCAGGTCAAGGACACGTCGCGCGAAATGCTGATTGAGATGATGGTGGGCCGGCCGTTGGACAAGGAATTCCCTGAACATGAGTTCAAGCCCGGCAGGGAGCGGTTGCGCGTGCAGGACCTGTGTCGCGGCAAGTCGGTGCGCAAGGTGAGCTTCAGCGTCCGGGCGGGCGAGATCCTGGCATTCGCCGGGTTGATTGGTGCCGGGCGTACCGAGACGATGCGACTGATTTTCGGGGCTGACCAGCCGGATAGCGGGCAGATCTTCGTTGACGGGGTTGAGGTGCGCATCGGCGGGCCGCGCGACGCGATTGGCCAGCGCATCTGTCTGCTCACCGAGGACCGCAAGAACCAGGGGTTGGTCTTGATTCATTCGGTACAGGAGAATTTCGCTTTGCCCAACCTTGACCGCTATGTGCGTCGCGGGTTGCTGGGCCATGCCTTGGAAACCGCGGAATTCGCCGCTTACGTCGCCGGGCTGAAAATCCGCATTGCCGGCCACGACCAATTGGCCCAGACCCTATCGGGCGGCAACCAGCAGAAAGTCGTGCTGGCCAAGTGGCTGGCGACAAACGCCGATATTTTCATATTTGATGAGCCGACGCGCGGCATTGATGTTGGGGCGAAATATGAGATTTACCTGCTGATGCACAAGCTTGCCGACGAGGGCAAGGCGATCATAATGATCAGCAGCGAGCTGCCGGAGGTTTTAGGAATGAGCAACAGGATCCTTGTGATGCACGAGGGCAGCATTAAGAAGGAAATCACCGATGTTGCAAATGCGCGGCAGGAAGATATTCTGTCGGCGGCAATGACCTGAGGGAAAAAAATCATGATGCGCAAAGCGATAAACGATTATGGAATGGTGTTTGTGTTGTTGGGACTCGGCCTGGTGTTCAGCATCCTCACCATTAAGGAGCAGGTTCCCGACAATGACACCGCCATCGCGCAGTTGATGACGCGCGTCAGGCGCGACTGCAAGGCGGAGGATGTCATTGTGGTGGCCGGCGCGGCGCGAAAGGATTCGGCTGAGTTCGCCGGCAAAATGGCCGCGCAATTGACCCGGGAGGGATTCAAGGACGCGCGGGTGGTGGTGGGCATTCCAAGCGACCTGCGGGCGTTGCTCGATGAGTTGCAGAGCCGCGGCACCAACCCGGCGGTGCTCATCGCCGGACGGGACGTGATGAAGTGGCGGGTGCTCGACCACCTCCCGACGCAATATCCCGCCTTTGCCGCCTGCAAGATCATGACCCCGGCCACGCGGCTCTGGCCGGATTTCCTCAAACCCTCCAACCTGCTGGCCATTGTCGATAGGATTGTGGTCATCGCCGTCATTGCCATTGGCATGACCATGGTCATCATCGCCGGCGGAATCGACCTGTCGGTGGGCAGCCTCATCGCGGTGTCGGCGGTGCTCGGCTCGCTGGTGATGAAACAACTCGGCGGGCTCGAGGCGCCGGCCTGGGTGGTTCCAGTCGGGTTCATGGTTGGCATCGCGGCCTGCGGCATGGTGGGCGGGCTGGGTGGGTGGTTGGTGGCCAAATTCAATGTGGCGCCGTTCATCACCACCTTGGCCATCATGATGGTAGGGCGCGGGTTGGCGTTCATGATCACCGGCGGGTTTTCGATCTATCAGGTTCCGAAGGCGCTGCCATGGCTTGGCCAGGGCCGCTCGCTGGTGGCACCCAACACCGTGATTCTGGTGCTGGTGCTCTATGCGCTGGCCCATGTTTTCATGTCGCACACGCGCATGGGCAGGTACATTTATGCGGTTGGCGGCAACAAGGAGGCGGCGCGGCTGTCCGGGGTGCCGGTGTTTTTCGTCACTATCTTTGTGTATGTCATGAGCTCGCTGGCCGCAGGGCTAGGCGGCTGCATCCAGGCGTCGCAGATCAACACCGGCACCCCGAACATGGGCATGATGTACGAGCTCTACGTCATCGCCGCGGTGGTGGTGGGCGGCACGAGTCTTGCGGGCGGGTCCGGCAAGATGTTGGGCACCCTGATCGGCGCGTTCATCATCTCGGTGATCCAGAACGGCATGAACCTCGTCGGCATCGATAGTTACACTCAGCAGGTTGTCCTCGGGGCGGTAATCCTTGGGGCCGTGCTGCTGGACAAGGCGCGCAACAGCGGCGGAATGGCCGCATTACTCAGGAGGAAGGCCTAAATGAAAAAAACACTTATCATCTCATGCTGTGTCGGAATCGCCTTGCTTGCGGTTTCCACCAGTTGTGCACCGAAGCCGAAGTACAAGGGCAAGATCGGTATCACCTGCATGGATCTCACCAACCCGTTCTTCAAGGTGATTGCCAATGTCATGCAGGAAGAAGCGGCGAAATACGGCTATGAGGTCGTGGCGCTGAGTGCGGAAATTGACCCGTCCAAGCAGAACGCCCAGTTGTCCGACTTCGTGGCGCAGGGGTATGATGCGATCTTCCTCAACCCGGCGGATTCCAAGTCAGCCGGCGAAGGCGTGAAAAAAGCCTATCAGGCCGGCGTGCCGGTTTTCACCTATGATATTGAGGTGTCTGACGCGGGGTCGAAGGATCTGGTCATTTCGCATATCGGCAGCGACAACTACCAGGGCGGGCAGCTTGCCGGGGAGAGCATGATGAAGGTGACCGGCGACAAGGGCACCATCGCCATTATTGGCTATCCGGAAGCCACCGCGGCCATCCAACGCGTCGAGGGCTTCAAAGCCTATCTCAAAGAGCATAACAGCCAGCTGCGGGTAGCCACGGAGCTTTCCGGCAAGGGCAACCGGGATGACGGCTATGCCGTGGCGACGGACATTCTGCAGGCGCATCCGGAGATTGTGGGCATTTTTGCCATCAATGATCCCAGCGGGCTGGGTGCCTACGCGGCGCTGGTCAAGGCGGGTAAAACCAACCAGATTGCCATCATTGCCTTCGATGCCTCGCCTGCCGGCAAGCAGGCGGTGTTTGAGAAGAAACTTTACGATTCACCGCAGCAATTTCCGCGCATGATGGCGGTGGGCACTGTGGAGGCCTTCATCAAGTATCTCGATGGCGGGAAAACGCCGAAAGTCATCTCCATTCCCTGCTCGCATTATTTCTTTGAAGATTCGGTAAAGGACCCCAGTCGGGTCGCCGAGCAGTGGTGATGCGCCGGTTCAGGGCCGGGTGACTCGCAGTCTGGCGAAGAGTTTGCCGGCGGCCGCGTTAGATAGCGGGACGCGGATTTCCATCGAATCCGCGGCGCTGCCGTTCTCATTGACCAGGACCGGTGTGATGTCATGCCAAGTGCTCGTGTCCGAACTCCACTGGCCGGCCTGAGTGGTGTCGGCCTCCGACGCGTCGCTGCGCTGGTAGCTCAGCACCAGGTTGGCGCCGACTATCGCCTTGCCGGGCAGCAACGACGTGCCGGATACCCGTGGGTCGCCACCGATTACATATTCCAACAGATTGCTCACACCATCGCGGTCAGGATCGCCGCCGGCCGTCTTGTCGGTCAAACCCAGCCAGCTGTCGGCCCAGCCGCTGAAGCCGCCGCTTCTGACCAGTTTGAGCTGGCCGGCGGTGGCGGTGTCTAACACATAGCCGGCGGGGATGCCGCTGACCACCGGCAGGCTGCCGGCCAACGAGCCATAGCTGGCGATGATATAACTCGCCGCCGCCGGGCTGCCCAGCGTGCTCACCGCGATGGCCGCGCCGGGGGTGACCGTGAGGGTGCCGCCGATGACGAGTTGGTCGGCAGTGGCCACACCCAGCTGGCATTGATAGGTGCCGCTGAGGGTGGCGGACGCGACGGTTAGGGTGCCAGTGCCGGCATTGCCCGGGGCGACGAAGCCGCCGGCCTCGACGCTGACATTGCCGCTGCTGCTGCCGGTGCCGGCGAGAGTGGTGGTGGTTTTTACCGTGACCGCACCGCTGCCGGTGCCGCTGCCGCTGGTGTTGCTGACGGCCAGGGTGCCGGCGTTGATGGTGGTGCCGCCGCTGTAGGTGTTGGCGCCGCTGAGGGTTTGGGTGCCACTGCCGTTCTTGGTTAGCGCGATGCTGCCGGAGCCGCCACCGATGGTCTGGCTGATGACGCCGCTGAAGGTGGCGCTGCCATGGTTATTGCCGAGGCTCAAATTGAGATCGGGGACCCAGGTTTTCTCGATGGTGCCGGCACCGCTGAGCGCGTCAATCCTGACATTTTGCGTGCGCATATCAAAGAGGGCGCCGGCCGCGATATTGAGATCCATCGCGCCGGGGCCGGCCCCCCAGCCAGGGCTGTTGTTGCCCAACGCCCCCTGTTGGATATCAATGAGCCCGGCGAAGTTTTTGACGCCCTCATTGGCGGCGCTGCCATCAAAGAATAATCCAATGTAGCCGGCCCCGGTCTTGGTGATGGTCCCTGTGCCGCTGAACTTGGTGTTGCCATCCAAGCCCGAGGAGTCCACCCCGGCATTGGCACCGCTATGGATGTCGAGGGTTCCTGAGGCAGCGCTGGTGAATGTGCCAAGGTTGGAAATCGCACTCCAGCGGGCTGACAGGTCCAGTTTGAGCGTGCCGCCATGAATGACGACCGGGCCGGACCCGAGCGCGGCGGAGTTGCTGATGTTGAGGGTGCCGGCATCCAGCGTGGTGCCGCCGCCAAAACTGTTGGCGTTGGTGATGGTCAGCGCGCCGCTGCCGGATTTGGTGAGGGTGCCCGTGGCGATGCCATAGCTGCCTTGCAAGGTGTAAGCGGTGGCGGTGCTGTTATCGAAGGTGGTGGCCAGCGGGCTGACGTCGCCGGTGGAGATGTCCACCGTCGCGCGGATCGGGTTGTCATGGAACACCACCACGTCATTGGCAAAAAACCCGGTGGCCACGTTGTTGCCGCTGAGTTTCCAGTTGCTGGCACTGGTGTTCCAAGCGCCCGAGGTCGCCCCGCTCCAATAGACGCTGGCATTGGCATCGTAATACAACTGCACCTTCTTGCCGGTCCCATCCACATTCGGGGTGTAGGCGCGGGAGTTGGATTTGAACACCGCCACCACGGCCGCCGCATTGGGCGCGGTGATGGGGTTGGTGGAAACCAGCACATCGTAGGCGCTGCCACTGGTTAGGCCGACGCCTTCGGCTTCCAGAGTGACGCTGTTGTTGCCGCCGTTGAGGGACAGGTTGGTGACGGCCAGCGGCTTGTAGCCAATACTGCTGGCAAGCGTGCCCTTGAGGGTGGCGGTGTCGGTGGCAAGGCTGCCGATAGTTAGATTGGCGGCGGTGAGGGTGCCGCTGCCGTTCCTCCCACCCTCGAGGGTGGCGGTGTTGGCGAGTGTCACATTACCCACTGTGGCGCTGCCGCCGAAGTGCGCGCCGGCGGCGACGGACACCGCCGGGGCGGTGGTGAACGCGGTGCTGAGGTAGAGTGTGCCGCCGCTGACGGTGAGCGCGCCGCTGCTGGTGCCGGTGAAGGAACTGCCGGCGGATGGTGATAGAACCAGGGTGCCCGCGCCGGTCTTCTCGATCCTGGCGTTGGCCGAGCCGCCGCTGATTTGTTGGGCCAGGGTCCAGGAGTCCGTCACCAGGGTGGAGCTGAGCTGGAGGACCGGGCTGTTAGCCGCACCCATCACGATATTGCTGGCAAAGGACCTGGGTTGCAGCAGTTCGAGCGTGCCGGCGTTGATAGTGGTGGTGCCCGAGTAGCTCATCGCGCCACTGAGGGTCTGTTTGCCGCTGCCGTTCTTGGTCAGCGCGATGGTGCCGGAGCCGCCACCGATGGTCTGGCTGATGACACCGCTGAAGGTGCCGCTGCCATGGTTGTTGCCGAGGCTTAAATTGAGATCGGGAACATAGGTTTTTTCGATGGTGCCGGCGCCGCTGAGCGCGTCGATTTTGACATTTTGCGTGCGCATATCAAAGAGGGCGCCGGCGGCGATGTTGAGATCCATTGCGCCGGCACCGGCGCCCCAGCCAGGGCTGTTGTTGCCCAGCGCGCCCTGCTGGATATCAATGAGCCCGGCGAAGTTTTTGACGCCCTCATTGGCGGCGCTCCCATCAAAGAATAATCCAATATAGCCGGCCCCGGTCTTGGTGATGGTCCCGGTGCCGGTGAAGCTGGCATTGCCATCCAAGCCTGAGGTGTCCACACCGGCATTAGCACCGCTATGAATGTCGAGGGTTGCTGAGGCAGCGCTGATGAACGCGCCAAGGTTGGAAATGCCACTCGCCCGGGCTGACAGGTCCAGTTGGAGCGTGCCGTCGTTGATGCTGGTGGCCCCGGTGTAGCTATTGATGGCGCCGAGCACCAGCGTGCCGGACCCGCTTTTGGCAAATCCATTGCTGCCGGCCAGCACGGCGGCGATGGTGGTTATGGAATTATTGACGGCGATGAGCGGCTGGCTCGCGCCGTTGTCCAGCGTGAGTGGGCCGGCGCTGCCAGCGGTTAGGGTCCAGTTGTGGCTCGGTGCGCTGTCGCCAAACCACAGGTTGCCGAGCGTGCGGGCACCGTCCATGGTGACGGTGGCGTCGGCGCTTAGATCCAGACTGCTGAAATCCGCGGTGACGGCGGCGCCACTGCCGATGGCCCCACCTAACCAATTGGCCGCGCCCGCCCAGCTCCCGCCGGCCGGGTTGAGCCAGGTGGCAGCCTCGGCCACCATGATGTTGAGGGTGGCCTGGCCGAACAAGCCCGCCGCATCGGTGGCGCGAACGACAAAGATGTTAGCCCCGGCGTTGGCGCTGGATGGGGTGCCGCTGAGGGTGCCATTGGCCGCGACGCCGAGCCATGCCGGCCCGGAAACCTTGGCATAGGTGAGCGTGCCACCCGGATCCCCATCCGTGGCGCTGAGCGCAGCGGAGAACGGCCGGTCCTTCGCGGCGAAGAGCTGGATCGGGTTGCTGGTGAAAACCGGGATGTCATAGCCATCTAGCACGGTGACCACGGTGCGCAGGGTTTCGTTGAGCGCGGGATGGGCGGCATCGCTGATGGCGATGAATAGCTCGAGGGTGGCCGGGTCGTCCCAGCGCAGCGAGAGCGCCTCGAAGTCCAGCAGCGCGCTGGTGGCGACGCTCAGCGCGCCGGTGGCCGGGTTGATGCTCAACGCGCCGTTGCTGTTGCCGCTGGCAATGGCATA
>CAIZNN010000040.1 GCA_903934285.1 Akkermansiaceae bacterium
CACCGGGGGCGGCGCGGCACGCTGTGGATGGAACGCTTCAAGAGCGTGCTGGTGGAGGATGGCGAGGCACTGCGGACGATGGCCGCCTATATCGACCTCAACCCGGTGCGCGCGGGCATGGTCAAAGATCCGAAGGATTATCGTTGGTGCGGCTACGGCGAAGCAATGGGCGGCGGCCAGGCGGCGCGCCTGGGGTTGTGCCAGGTGGTCGGCCACGGCGAGCGCGGCGAGGCGGCATGGGACACCCCCGCCGTGGCCAAGGGCATGAGCGCGGCGGAAATTTATCGCTGCTGGTTGTTTGAGGATGGCCAATTGCGGACGACAACCCAAGCCGGCGGCGCAAGGACGAAGGCGGGATTCTCAAACGAGGAATCGGCGGCGGAAAAGCAGCGGCTGGGGAAATTGAGTCGCGGCGCGTTGTTGCGCTGCCGGGTGAGGTATTTCTCAGACGGATTGGTGTTGGGCTCGAAATCGTATGTGGATGGGGTGTTTCAGCATTATCGCGGGCACTTCGGGCCGCGACGCACGAGCGGCGCGCGGGCCTTGCGCGAAGACGCCCACGGCAGTTTGTTCAGCGCCAGACAATTGGTAGTGAGGACGGTGGGGTGAGGTTTTTTGCATCGTCCAGACCTGTAGATAGCGCCCCATCTGGTTCCGGCCAGCGCTTGGTAGCGGCGCGCCCGTCCTGTCCGAGACCGGCTTTCGGACTCTGGCTCGACAAGCCCGCCCTCGCAGTGCAGCTTCGGCCGGTTGACAAAAATTACCGGCCCGCCCATGACCAAACAACACCGCGCCGATCATCTCTTGCGTCGTCTCAACGAACTCTATCCAGAGACCCCGATTCCGTTGGAGCATCGGGACGCATATACGCTGTTGGTTGCGGTCCTGCTTTCCGCGCAATGCATGGATGTCCGTGTCAACCAAGTCACCCCCGCCCTGTTTGCCCTGGCCGATAATCCGCGCGGCATGATGCGCGTGGCGGTTGATGAAATCCAAGCCGTCATCCGCCCATGCGGGCTTGCACCGCGGAAGAGTGCCGCGATATCAGAACTTTCAAGAATTCTGGTTGAGCAGCACGGTGGTCAGGTTCCTGCGGATTTCGCCGCGCTCGAAGCCCTTCCCGGAGTTGGTCACAAGACCGCTTCGGTGGTCATGTCGCAGGCCTTCGGGGTGCCGGCCTTCCCGGTCGATACGCATATTCATCGGCTTGCCACCCGTTGGAAACTCAGTAGCGGAAAGAACGTCGAGCACACCGAGCGCGATCTCAAGAAGCTCTTTCCCCGTGCCTCATGGAATCGTCTGCATCTGCAAATTATCTTTTATGGCCGGGAGCACTGCACCGCCCGCGGTTGCAATGGGACACGTTGCCTACTCTGTCGCGAACTCTTCGCCAAAGCATGAGGCATGAAGACGCCAACCGGAAGAACCTGCCGCAACACAGCTAACTGGCGCAACGCGCCGCCACCTCGATCGGTATGCGCCTGAAGCTCACCATTGCCTATGACGGGCGCCCCTATAACGGTTGGCAATCCCAGCCGGACGGCAACACCGTGCAGGACCATCTGCGCCACGCCCTGCAGGCAATTGCCAAACACCCAACCCCCATCCAGGGCTCGGGCCGCACCGATACCGGGGTGCATGCGCTTGGCCAAGTCGCCCACTTTGATGCTCCGGCAGCGACGACGATGAACCCGTCCAACTGGGTTGCCGCGCTCAACTCCAAACTGACCGCCACCATCCGCATCCTGGCCTGCGAGGAAGTGCCGCCGCAATTCCATGCGCGATTTTCCGCGGCCGGCAAAATCTATCATTACGACTTGTGCACCGATCCGGTGTTGCCACCCCACAAAGCCGGATTGGCATGGCACTTGCCGGGGCGGTTCGATGCCGATTTTCTAGCTGCGGCGCTCGGCCGCGTTGTCGGACGGCATGACTTCCACGCCTTTGCCGCATACCGCGGCAATGAAACTGCGGCGATGGACTACCATCGCACCATTCATGCCGCCGATCTCGAGACTCTGCCAGACGGCTACCGCATCACCTTTGTGGGAGACGGATTTCTCTACAAAATGGTCCGTTTGCTCGCCGGAGCCGTGGTGAAGGTGGCACAGGGGAAACTTCATCTGACAGACCTCACCGCGCTGCTCGATCAGGGGCCGCGGCTGGTTCATGGCAAGTCCCCGCACTGTGCCCCAGCGGGCGGGTTGTATCTGCAACAAGTGCTTTATCCGCAGCTTCGCTGAGGCGCGGCGCAGCGGCGCGGCGGGACACGCCAGCGTCCCGTGTTCACCATGTGCAGGGTTGTCATGCGCCGGCATTATGAGCTGGGCAAACATCGGGGCTTTTCAGCAACGGCGGACGGCGTCATACTTGCGGGGTGACCACGCAGGGACTGATTTTTGATTTGGATGGGACCTTGGTGGACTCATTGCCGGGGATTGCCAACTCGTTGAACCGGGCCTTGGAAGGCCTGCGCCTGCCGCTACATTCGCGGCAGGCCGTGCGCGGGTTCATTGGCGATGGCGCGCGGGTGCTGGTATCACGGGCAGCACCGCAAGGCGCGGGTGAGCCGCTCATCGAGGAGCTCGAGCGGGCGTTCAAGACGGATTACGCTCTCACCTGGCCGCAGGGCACGGCGGCATACCCCGGAGTGGCAGAATTGCTGACAGAACTCCAGCAACGAGGAATTCCACTAGCCGTCTTATCGAACAAACCGCATGCATTCACCACGGCCATGGTGAACGAATTGTTTGCTGAGGTGCCATTTGCGGCGGTGTTGGGCCAACGCCCCGGCATCCCGCACAAACCGGCGCCGGCCGGCGCATTTGAAATCGCCGCCATGCTTGGTTTGCCAGCGCAAGCGAGCATGATGATCGGCGATTCCACCATGGACATTGAAACCGCCCGGCGATCGGGCATGCTGGCCGTGGCCGTGAGTTGGGGCTATCATGATCGCCAAGCGTTGCTCGCGGCACTGCCGGACGCGCTGATCGACACTCCTGAGGAGCTGCTTTTGCTGTTAGACCGGCCGCGGGACGGCGGTTTATCGCGCGTCGATAGCGCCGCCGAGGGTCACTCATCCCTGAGGTCGCCGCCGTAGAAACTCTTGATGTATCCATACTCGACGAGCGTATCGTGCCACGGTGCCAGCACCTCGGCATTCTTGAAAATGCGGGCCGCCATGGCGAGCCATTCCTCAGCCTTGACGAGGTCTTTATCATCGTAGGCGATGGCCGCCTGCGCAAAGCAGTGATACGGCGAGTCATCATCAATGTCGTATTTCGTGGCCAGCGCAATGGCCTCTTCCTTCATGCCGAGTTTCTTTTTGCAAAGGAGGATTTTGAACTCGACGAGGCGGGAGAGGGCCAGATTGTCCTTGGGAAGGTTTTTGAGAACTTTAACAAACAAATCGTGGCACTCCTGCCATTTTTTGGTGACAAAAAAGACCTCGGCGATGTTGAAGTTGATGCTGGGATTATCCGGGGAAAGCAGCAGCGCCTTGTTGAAAGCGGCGCTGGCCTTGTCGAAATTGCGGATTTCAACGTAGCAGGCGCCGCGCATGTTAAGACTTTCCGGACTGTCGGGGAACACCGCATCCGCCTTGTCGAGGACATCGAGGGCTTCGAAGATGCGTTTTTGTTGGAACAGGCGTTGAGCCTCCCCAAGTTGCTTGCCAAACTCTTTGCGGCGTTCTTCCGGAAGGTTGAGAAAAGCCTGCTGATTGGGCTGCAGCGGTTTTTGTACGGCAGCCGGCGTTGCGGGTTTGGCGGGATTGGCGGGCTCGGTTTGTGCGAATGCCGGGACCAAGACAAACAGGAACGGTAAAATGCGGAAAATTTTCATGGCTGATGCGATTTCGCCAGCAGGTTAGGTGGAAATCTGCGCGGCGGCAAGCCGTGATTTGTGGCAAGTGCCGGATTTTTCCGATGATTGGGGGGGGGTGGCGGCATTTTTCCATTTTCCTGAGCCGTGGACAGGTGTTGTCTAAGCGCGTTCATGAAAATCGGTCTTGCTCAAATCAACTCGGTGGTCGGGGATTTTCCCGCAAACGTGAAACGCATTCTCGCCGGCTATCGCGAATGTCTGGATGCTGGCGCAGAGCTGGTCATCACGCCGGAGCTGGCACTGGTCGGTTACCCACCGCGGGACTTGGTCTTCAAATCGCAATTTGTCCCGAAGTGCCAGCAGGCGCTCGATTACCTCGCTGGTGAAATCGGTGAGGTACCGCTGTTGGTCGGCTATGTGGATCACCATCATCCGGACCAGCCCGGCAAGCCATTTCGCAATGCCGCGGCCTGGCTGGAACACGGGCAAATCCGCCACCGCATCTGGAAAACCCTGTTGCCCACCTACGATGTGTTTGATGAGCGCCGTTACTTCGAGCCTGGAGAGAGATGTGAGCTGGTGTCGTGGAACGGCTTGCGCATCGGGGTGACGATTTGTGAGGACATTTGGACTGAAGACGCGCTCCAGCGGCCATTTTATGACCGCGATCCGGTCGCTGAATTGTCCGCGCAGGGCATCGACCTCCTGCTCAACCTCAGCGCCTCGCCCTTTCACCTCGGCAAACCCGCGCAACGCCGCGCGATGATCGGCGGCGTAGCGCGCCATGCCAAGGTGCCGGTAGTCTATTGCAATGCGGTGGGAGGCAATGACCAGCTCGTTTTCGATGGCCACTCGCTCGTTGCTGACTCCAACGGCTGCATCCGTGCACAGTTGCCGGGGTTTGCCGAAAGCTGCCACGTGATTGATCCCTTTTTAGCCACCGAGGTCACCGCAGCGGTTGACGAAACTGATGCGGCCCAGCTCTACCGGGCCCTGGTGCTGGGGGTGCGTGATTACGTCACCAAGTGCGGATTTGCCAGCGTCTGCCTTGGTTTGAGCGGCGGGATTGATTCCGCCCTCACGGCGGCCATCGCCGCAGATGCCCTCGGCCCGCACGCGGTCCATGGGTTGACCATGCCCAGCGCGTATTCCTCCTGTGGCAGCGTGGAGGACTCCCTGGCGCTGGCCCGCAACCTCGGTATCGGTTGCGATGTGGTGCCGATCGGTGAGGCCTTCGAGGCGGTCAAAGCGGCCATGCGGCCTGTCTTTGCAGGGAAACCCGAAGATGTCACCGAGGAAAACATGCAAGCCCGTATCCGCGGGCTTTTCCTGATGGCCCTCTCGAACAAGGAAGGCAGACTCCTTCTCACCACCGGCAATAAGAGCGAGCTGGCCGTCGGCTACTGCACCATTTACGGCGACATGTGCGGCGGTCTGGCCGTCATCTCCGACCTCCCGAAAGGGCGCGTCTATGAGGTTGCCCGTTGGCTCAACCGCGACCATGAAGTGATTCCTTGGAGCACCCTTGAAAAACCGCCGAGTGCGGAACTCCGGCCCGATCAAAAGGATCAGGATACCCTGCCGCCTTACCCGATCCTCGATGCCATTCTCGAACTTTACATCGAGCACCAGTTGTCCAGCGACGACATCATTGCTCGTGGCTTTGATGAAAACACCGTCCGTTGGATCCAGCGCCGGGTTGATCTCAACGAGTGGAAACGCCACCAAGCCGCCCCTGGCCTGCGCGTCACCTCCAAGGCATTTGGCATCGGCCGCCGCATGCCGATTGTCCAGCGCTTCGTCGGTTGATGCCCGGTTAGCCGCAGTCACTGACGGGCAGCGACGGTACGCGCAGCTATAGAATACCACAAATATAATGCCAGCCATTATGTCGTTGACATCACGGGGGCCGGGACAGGGTCGCGCCCTGGCGATTAGGCCGGTGCTACGACTTCCGGCTTTCCCTTGGGCCCTTGGGCTGCTATAGAGCGGTTTGCATGACCGAATCCGAAGCGCGCCACATCCTCGGGCTGGGACCCGCAGAGGATCCACGCCTGCATCTTCGGGAGTTGCGCGTGGTGCGCGAGGGCATCGCCGAGTTGGTGCGCAGCGAAGCGGATGAGGCGCTGGCTGCAAGGTACCAACAGGGATTGATGGATTTCGACAAGGCCCTCGCCGCAGTGCGCGAGCATCTGGAAGCCCTCGGTGAGGCCACTGCCGTTCCCGCGGTGTCCTCGGTAAGGGCGGTGCCCACCGCATCCGTGACCGGCCGCCCGCTTGCGGCCGTGAGAGTACGCCATCGCCGCCGCGCCGTTATCATTCTTGTCTGGCTCTTGATCCTCCTGCTCGGCGCGGCAGCTGCCGGCTGGGTTTACTTGAAGCTGCAGGACGAAAAGCGACTCCAGAGTCTGGCCCGCATCGCCCTGCTTGAAGGCAGGGGCGCGGCCCACGTTGAAACCCGGCGCTGGGGCGAAGCCAGCGCCGCCTTTGACGAAATCGAACAGCTCGCCCCGGGATCGCAACTTGCAGCGCTGGGCCGCCGCAGCATCGAAGCCGGCATGGCGGAGGAACAACAACAATTCGCTGGATACTGGATCGGTCAAGCCCAGGCCTCATTGGAAGCGGGGCGATGGGATGAGGCGGCCAGCGCCGCGCGGCAGGTGCTGGAGAAATCTCCGGCGGATCGGGAAAGCCTCGCCTTGTTAGGAGCGGTCGCGGTTGCGCGCGAAGCCGCGGCCCGCGGTGCCGCGATAACGGCGGCGCAAGAACAGCTGGGCCGCCAGGAATGGGAGGCGGCCATTGGAGCCGCCACCGCGATTCTGGCCACGCAGCCGAATGACCCGGACGCCCGCGCCATCCTCGGCACGGCCACTAGCGCCAAGACTCAGGCCGCGGCTGGACTTGCCCGGGCGCGCAGTCTTTGCACCCAAGCCGTGGCGCGCGATCAGGGGCAATTCGACCAACAAGCGCTCGACTGGCTTCGCGAAGCCAGTGTCTTGGCGCCGGGGGATGCAACAATCGCCGCCCAGCTTGAAAAAATGGCGTCCTACACTCGCACGTTGCGGGTGCCGCGGGATTTTCCGACGCCGACGGAAGCCCTGGCCAACGCGCGGGATGGTGACCGTATCATCCTCAGCGAGGGCACTTGGAAAGGGCCGCTCAACATCGATTTCGCCATTGAACTGCAAGGTGCCGGTGCCGATAAGACCCGTATCGAATGTCCGGCCGACGCGGGATGCGCCATCACCGTGGGCCCGGCCGCAAGCGGCACCCGCCTCAGCGGCCTGAGCTTGCGTCACGAATCGCAGGCCATCGCGACCGAACGCTTCTCCGCCGGCCTCATCCGTGGCGCGGCGGTCGACCTGTCGGATTGCCAGTTCATCGATGCCAGCGGCCATGGATTGGCCGTCATCGAAGGTGGCAAGGTCCACGCCAGTCGGTGCCGCTTTGTTGCCAACGGATGGGACGGGGCCGCCGCGATGGGGGCTGGCAGCGTCCTTGAAATCGCTGATTCGCAAGCCACCGGCAATTTTGAGCACGGCATCGAGTCATGGGACGGGGCGGCGGTGGTGTTGGTCAACAACCGATGCGAAGGCAACAGCCGCAACGGCATTCACGCTGATAATCCCAAGGCCAACGCCACCGTGGAAGGCAACCAACTCATCGGCAACCGCGAATTTGGCTTGGTTCTGGCCGCCGCCGGATCCGGCCACGTCCGCAACAACAGCGCCAGCGGCAACCTGTTAGGCGGCTTTGTGATTGGAGCGGCCAGCCGCATTGCGGTTAGCGGCAACCAAATTCGCCGCAACCAAGGGCCGGGGCTGACCCTGGAAAAGGGCCTCGATGCCTCAGCCTTTGCCGATAACACGCTTTCCGGGAACAGCGGCAAACAGCTTCTAACAGGCTTCGTGTTCCCGCCCGCGGTGGCCCCGGCGCCTCACAAGTCCGCTGAACCGGCGCGCTGACGGTAGGCTCCCAAGCAAACAGCGGGGGGGCACGGACTGCGGTTTGGCCTTGTGAAGCCCCCATGCATGAACTATTCAAGCTGCAGCCTCGTCATGCTTTTCAGCACCTATACGTTCTTGTTGGTTTTCCTGCCGCTGTCCTTGGCGGGATTTTTTCTATTGGGGCGTCTCCCTTGGCGCCGGGGCACCGCGCGGCTGACGGGATGCGGTCTCGCGTTCTGTGGGTGGTGGAAACCCGGGGGCCACCAAGCTTTGTGCGCCAACCGCCCGCAAGACGTGGCATGGTGGCATGGGCCTCGTCGCCCGCGCCGCCGCCAATGCCAATGCCGTCGCTCACAACCGTAGTTGATTTCCGCTGCCATTTCAGATTTCCTCGTTTCTTCCACATGCCCGCCCCGCGCCCATCCTCGACATCCCCCCGTCACGCAGACGCGGTTTTGGTGATCAATCCCAGCCTCCGCCCCTGCCGATGAACACCACCAGCGGCAAACGCATCCGGGTCAAGTTCCTGTCCAAATCCCAGGCCTCCGATAGCAATTATGATCTCTGGTTGAAACAGTTCCCAAACCACGTGCCAAGCTGGGGGGCCTGTGATTTCATCTTTGACCAACACTGCCACGACTATGACTGGCTGCTGGTCTATGATGATCTGCCGAGGAGCCGCGATGAACGCTTTCCTAACTGGACGGAACGACTGCCCTCGCTCAAGGCCAATTCGC
Organism: Akkermansiaceae bacterium; assembly: GCA_903934285.1. Classification (GTDB taxonomy): domain Bacteria; phylum Verrucomicrobiota; class Verrucomicrobiia; order Verrucomicrobiales; family Akkermansiaceae; genus Luteolibacter. Next base: position 8,510 of record CAIZNN010000040.1, read on the forward strand.
TGTTTATCACCGCCGAACCGTCCGTCATCAAAAATTACGGGCGCTGCTTCGTCAACCAATTCGGTTGGGTTCTAAGCAGCCAGGAGCCGTGGGCCATCAAACATCCGCGGGTGATCCTGTCCCAGACCGGCTATGTCTGGTTCTACGGCAGCAGTGGCGCGCGCGGGTCTTATGATGCGCTGTCAACCCAAGCGCCCCCGCGCAAGGCCTTGCCGATCTCAACGGTGTGTTCGACCAAGCAGATGCGTCACACGCTGCATCACGCCCGCTATCAATTCACCCGGGATTTGAAAGCCAGGCTGCCGGCACTTGACGTGTTCGGGCAGGGGGTGCGCCCCATCGACGACAAGGCCGACGCGCTGGATCCCTACAAGTTGCATCTGGCCATTGAGAACCACGTGTGCCGGCATCATTGGACCGAAAAACTAACGGATCCGTTCCTCGGGCATTGCCTGCCCATCTATCATGGCTGCCCCAACACCATGGACTATTTTCCGCAGGAAAGCCATATTCCGATCAACATCCATCACTTCGATGAGACACTCGAACGAATCAGGCAGGCACTTCAAGACCATGAGTATGAAAAGCGGCTGCCCGCCATCCAAGAGGCGCGCCGTTTGATTTTGAATGAATACGCGCTGTTTCCGCTGGTGGCGCGCTTGATCGAGGAGCGCCATCAGATCCGGGGCGATGAACCGATTGGCTGCCATGCCATTTACAGTCGCCGCTCGCTGCGCAAGAAGCGCCCGGTCGCGGCCATTCTCGAAGCGGTGGATAAGACCGTGTTGCGCTTCAGGCATAGGTTTTTAAAGCCCACCATCCCGAGCTAGCATTCCGCCATTCCGCCATGCCGCCATTCCGCCATTCCGCCATTCCGCCGCCTCACGCTGACACCCCGCCCGAGTCACGACTGCGGGTCGCCGTGACCACTGCGGTCAATCATGCGGACATGCACCGGCTTTGCCCCGAGTACCAACTGCGCTGGGGTCGCTGCGATTTCCTGCTGAATCCGCCCCGCGGCACCGCCTGTGATTATTGGATTGTGTTTGCCTGCAGTCGTGACCGGGACGGGATGGTTTGCGCCCCCGCGAACACCCTGTTCATCGCGGGTGAACCCCCCTCGAAGAAAGTCTATCCCCGGAGATATTACGCGCAATTCCAACGGGTGGTCAGCACCCATGCCGCCGACCCTCATCCGCGGGTGACGACCAGTCTGCCGGGCTTGAACTGGCACGTCGGGTTGAGCCGCCAGGACAACCGCTACCACTACGGCTATGATGAACTCAAGCGCCTCACGCCGCCGGCCAAATCCAACCGGATCTCGGTGGTATGCTCGAACCTAACCACCACGGCGGGCCAGCGTCAGCGCCTTGGGTTTCTCCAATATCTCAAGGCCGCCCTGGGCGACGCGATCGTGCATTACGGGCGCGGCTTCACCGTGATCGAGGATAAGATGGACGCGATTCTGCCACACCGCCTGCACCTGGTGTTGGAGAATTCCTGTGCCCCCGATTATTGGACCGAAAAACTCTCCGACGCCTATCTCGGCTGGGCCTATCCGATCTACGCCGGCTGCCCGAATCTGGGGGACTATTTTCCAGCCGCCGGCTTCACTGCGGTCGATGTCAAGCAGCCGCGACAAGCGGTGGCAATCATCCGGGACTTGCTCAGCGCAGAGCCCGGGGCGCAGGTGATGGCGGCGCTTTCGCAGTGCCGGGACTTGATCCTGGATGATTACAACCCGTTCGCCCGGTTTGCGCATTGGGCGGAATTGTTCCATCAGCCAGGCGGGCTGCCGCAAGCCGTGGCCATCACCACCCACAAGGCGTCGCGCCCCTTTCCAGGGGGACTCCTCTATCGCCTGCGTCACAGGCGTTGAGGCCCCCGGCCGGCCACCCGGGGTGCGGCTGTGGTCAGCCGTCAAATCACAAAGTCACCGCGGGCGCGGCTTCCTGATATTGCAGGCGGTAAAGATGGGCATACAGGCTGTCGGGATCGCTGATGAGTTCCTGATGCGAGCCGCTGGCAACCACACGGCCGTGTTGCAGCACTTGGATTTTGCGGGCATTGCGAATGGTGGAAAAGCGATGAGCAATGACAATGGTGGTGCGGCCTTGCATGAGGCGGTCGAAGGCGCGCTGGATTTGTTGCTCGGACTCGCTGTCGAGGGCGGACGTCGCCTCGTCAAGCAGCAGGATGGGGGCGTTCTTGAGGAAGGCGCGGGCGATGGAAATCCGCTGGCGTTGGCCGCCGGAGAGGTTGCCGCCGTTTTCGCCCACCTGGGTGTCGTAGCCGTGTGGCTGGGCCATGATGAAGTCATGGGCGAAGGCGGCGCAAGCGGCGTGTTCGACCTGCGCATCGGTGGCGTCCGGGCGGGCCAGCCGGATGTTGTTGCGCAGGGTGTCGGAAAACAAGAACGTGTCTTGGCTTACCAGGGAGATTTCGCGGCGCAACGACGCGGTGGTGACCCGGCTGAGGTCCTGGCCATCAATCTCAATGCTGCCGGCCTCGGCCCCATAGAAACGCTCGATGAGATTGAGGATGGTGGATTTGCCACTGCCGGACGGGCCGACGAGGGCGGTGACATGGCCGCCAGGGCACTCCAACGACACGTCGCTGATGACGGGGAGGGCGGGCCGATAGGAAAAGGTGACGTGGCGCAGGGTGATGTCGCCCTTGTGGATGCGGAGGGGTTGGGCATCCGCAGGCTCCGGGATCGCGTAGTCCGCATCGAGCACATCGTAAAGCATTTGCACGCCGACCAGAGCGCCTTGCAGCGAGACATTCATGCGGGCGATGCGCTTGATCGGTTCGTAGGCGAGCAAGAGCGCGGTGAGGAAAGCGAGCAGCGAACTTGCATCCTGACCATGCACCAAGTTGCGGTAGCCACCGTAGAAGACCACGCCGGCGATGGCAATCCCACCCATCGATTCCATCAAGGGCGTGGTGCGGGCCGCGACCACCGCCATTTTATTAGACCGCTGTTCGACGGTGTGGATGGCCTCATCAAAGCGGTTGGCCATGTGTGGCTCCAGATTGTACGACTTGATGAGCTTGTTACCGAGGATCGCCTCCTGAATGGTGGAAATGACCCGCACCGAGCTGAGGAACTCGGCATTGGCGATTTTGCGGATCCGTTTGATGATGCTGCCCAGCATCAGGATCAGCGGTCCCATGATAAACAGGGCACCGCAAGACAGGCGCCAATCCAGAGTGAACATGGCGGCCAGCAAGGCGATTGCGGTGAAGACATCCTGCACCCGCATCATGAGCAGGTTCATCACATCGCGGGCGGAACTCGTGGCGCGCGAGACCCGGGTGATCAAATCCCCGGTGGGAAAGTGCACAAAGAAGCTAAGCGACTGGTTGAGGATATGGTTGCTCACCCGGGATTGCTGGCGGGCGACGATGTTATTGCCGATCTTGGAGAGGATCACGGTGGACCCGTATTGACACGATCCCTTGACGAAAAACACCAGCAGGATGGCCAGCGCCACATTGAAAATCTGTAGCATCCCCGGTTCTGCGGTGGTGAACAAGGAGCTCACCGTTTCACCCATGGCGCGCAGCCAGTGCCGACCAAACGAGTCGACCTGGCCGCCGAGCGCCGCAGACTTGTTGAGCTGCGCGGGACTGCCGAAAATGACTTCGGTGATGTTCTTCATCAGGAAGGCGGAAAACCCGGTGGCCGCCGCCGCACATGCCATCAACCCAAACGCCAGGACATAGCGCGCCACGTAGCGCCGAAAATTCTCCCGCAAGACTCTGCCAATGAGGCCGCGATACGTGTCATTGGCGAAGATGCCAGCAGTAGATTTGAACATGCCAGATGGGGGATCCTCCGCAGACCCTCACGAAAATCAAGGTCGCTGCGGCGCAGTGCCAGCGTGCAGAATCCCGGAGCGGTGGTCAATTCCAATTCCCTGGCCGCCAATTTGCCCGCCCCGCGCGGCACCTCCACGGCATGGAGCGCCGCATGCCGAGTGGGCAGCGGGTTGTCAGTTGATGCCGGGTTTGCAGCCGGTCCGGCGCGAAGGCTGCCCCCGCGCCGAGCTACCTATAATGCCAGTCATTATGTTGTTGCGCTCTCGGGCGGAGCCTTGTGCCGCAATTCATAGTGCGGCAGCTTCCGGCGCTACCTTGGTGCTTCAGGCTTCGTATGATGCCAGGCATTATGTTGTTGCGCTCTCGGGCTGGGGCTGGGGCGTGTGCCGCAATTCGTGTTGCGAGAGCTTCCGGCTTTACCTTGGTGCTTGGGGCGGGTACACTCGGACTCGCATGACCGTCCCTGAAGCGCGCCAAATCCTCGGGGTGAGACCCGATGAAGATTGGCGCGTGCATTTTCGGGGATTTTGCGTGGTGCGCGGCGACCTCGTTGAGGGTTTGGCCGTGCCGCTCCCGGAGGTGCCGGCGGCTGGCGGATTAGCGTCATCCCGGCTGCCTGCCGCCAACTGAATGGAATGAGCCGCACATGATCAACACCGTTCCGCACTTCACCCACCCCACCGCCACCTCCACACCATGAATGCCACGCCGCCCGTCAACATCATTTGCATCAAATGGGGCACCCGCTATTCGGCCAACTACGTGAACATTCTGCACGCCTCGGTTGGCCGCCATCTCAAGCGCCCGCACAGTTTTTATTGCTGCACAGACGATCCGGGCGGACTCGACGCGGGAATCAACACCATCCCGTTCCCCCCCAACCCCGGAATCAAACGCGGCTGGCCGGATGTTCTCGTCAAACTGATGGTTACCCAAGACGGCTTTGGCGGGCTGTGCGGGCCCACGCTGTTTCTCGATCTCGATGTTGCCATCATGGATGACATCGATTGCTTCTTCGACTACCAGCCGACGAAATATTGCATCATCCACAACTGGGTGAAACTGCGTAAAGAGCTAGTCGGAAACCGCCCAAAGGTTGGCAACTCGTCGGTGTTCCGCTTTGACGCGGGAGCGTCCAACGAAGTTTATGAGACCTTCCTTGGTGAGATGTCCCGCGCCGAGAACCGTGCGGTGTTTAACACCGAACAGGCGTTTCTCACTCATGCCATGAAGGAAGTTGAGTGGTGGCCCGAGACCTGGACCCGCAGCTACAAACACCATTGCCGCCCCATGTTTCCCCTCAATTTCATCTCCAACCCAAAGCCGCCAGCAGGTTGTAAGATCCTCGTGTTCCACGGCCGCCCCGACCCCGACGAGGCCATCAGCGGATTTCACGATTCCAAAATTCACCACCACATGCGGCCCGCGCCTTGGATTGGCGAGCACTGGAAACTCTGAACGCCGGCGCAGCGTTGTGGGTTGGTGCGGCCGGCAGGCCAGGCGGCAGAGGATGGTTATAAGGGGAGAAGCGCGGGTCTAACAGCGGATTAAAAGCCCCTGCAGCGTTTGATGATGGCGCGCAGGCCATCATAGCAATCCGCCAGCGGCATCAAGGTGTTGCGGAGCCATTTGCGCCACAGAAATGAGCTGCGGCTGGCGCTGATGCGGCCCACCTGACCCGGGAACTCCGCGGCGTAGTCCACCTGTCGCTGGACGATGTCGGAGAAGCCGGGCACCTGGGTGATGAGCGAGGGCGTTATTGCCAGCACCGTAAAGGCCTGCGACAGGTGTCGGGCATACCAGCGGTCAATACTGCGATGCTGCGCATGCCAAGCCCAGACCAGCGTTTCATCGGCCAGGTTGGTGTAAATCCAGTCGCGGGCACGGCCACGCACCAGATAGGCGTGAGCGGTGTAGCAACCGCTCACCTCGCAGAGGCGGTGAGCGCCGAGGGATGCCAGCTCAAGGGTAGCGCCCACCGCCTTGCTAAACCCCAGATAGCAGATATCCCAAGCGGGCGGCGTGGCAAACAGCGCGCGGTCCAAGGCGGCGAGATCGAGGGATGCCAGCGGGCTGAAATCGACATCGTCCTCCAGCACGAGGAAAGTGTCCCAGCCCTGTTGTCGCGCCACCTCCATCGCCGCGCGGTGCGATTGGGTACAACCGGCGCGGGCCGCCCAGCGTTGGTCGGAGGGTTTGCCACGAAACCAAGGGCGCCGCCCATAGCCCGGCAGGGCGGTGCCGCGCAGCGCGGAAATGCGGGTAAGTGGCGGGGCGCCGACGAGGTGGGAGGCGGTGTTGGCACGCAACTGGTGCCAGCGGTCAGCGCGCTCGTCAAGATTGACGACGACAATCCCATCAAGACGGCCCCAGAAAGGGGCGGACGGCGGAGACGGCGGAGACGGCGGAGACGGCGGAGACGGCGGAGACGGCGGAGACGGCGGAGACGGCGGAGAGGCGGCGTTAGGCGGGGTCATGGGGGACGGGATGGCAAAAACTGGCTGACGGCGGCGAATCCATGGGCGTCTCGCCACGGAACACGCCGCAATTACAGCTCAAACGAGAGGTAATTCCAGCCTTTTAGCTGTGAAAGCGGGGGGAGGGGGCGCCAACCAGGATCACCTGTTGCATTTTCCATTCGGGGTTGGGTTGGCCATGGTCAAATTGGTCAAGGCTGATTCCGAGGTGGATATGGCTGGTTTCTTCAGGGCGGTCAAATCAGATGTTGCCCACCCGCGGGGTTCATCAAACCCTGCCGCGCAAGTGAACGTGCCGCACCCAACTTTAGGAACCCAGTCGCAAGCGGCATGGTCCTGTCGCAACCTCGCTGCCGGAGCAACCCTGGTGCTGGCTCTTGGTCTCACCGCGGTGGCTCAGCAAACCCCGCCCACCAGCGACTTGGCGGAGCAATTTGCGGCGCCGCCGATGGCTGCGAGGCCGCATGTGTGGTGGCATTGGATGGGTCCGGATTTCTCGCAATCGGGGATCACCAAAGACCTCGAAGCCATGAAGGCGTGCGGCATCGGCGGTGCCACCATCTTCAACCTCGGCGCGGAAATTGGCAATGTCCCGTGGCCGGAGCACACCTATCGCGGCGAGGCCTATTGGGCCGCCATGCGCCATACCATGGCCGAGGCCAAACGCCTCGGCATGGAAATCAGCCTGGTTGGCACGCCCGGCTATTCCACCACCGGCGGCCCGTGGATCGGCCTGGAGCGCGGCATGCAGCGGGTGGTCTGGAGCATCACCGAAACCGAGGGCGGCAAACCACTCGCCCTGGCGTTGCCGGCCATCGGCGGCGGCGCGTTGGGCCGCGCCCTCGCGGTGATGGCCGTGCCGGTCAAGGAGAAGGTTAGCGTCACGGAGGTGGTGGATGTCACCGCCATGACGGATGGCGCGGGCACCTTGACGTGGCAGGCGCCGCCAGGGAAATGGAAGATCTATCGGTTCGGCTACGCGCCCACCGGCAAGGCGCCCCACCCGATCCCGGAGGACTTGGTCGGGCATACCTTTGAAGTGGACAAAATGAGCGCCGAACACAACCGGTACAACTGGCTAAATGTTTTAGACCCGATCAAGAAGAACCTTGGCGAGTATGTCGGCAGCACCTTGAAAAGCATCTCCATCGACAGCTACGAATCGGACATTCAGAATTGGACGGCGGGTTTCAGGGAGGAGTTCATCAAGCGCAAGGGCTACGATCCCGTGCCCTGGCTGGTGACGCTGGTGCAGCCATTGGTCCATCCCTGGTTTTTTGATTCTGCCAGGCACGCTGGAAGTCGATCTTCGTTGTCGGGCCCGGCACTGGTGCTGGGCAGCGCAGGGGAGACCCAACGTTTCGAGTGGGATTACCGTGATGTAGTCAGCGGACTGTTCTTTGACAACAGTTGGAATATGGCACGGAAAATGTGCAATGAGGCGGGTCTTGAATTCTGGCATGAGTGCTACGAGGGGCCGTTTGACCGCAATCAAGGGGTCAGCGCCTCGGATATTCCCATGGGTGAGTTTTGGACCGAAAAGGGCAATATCAATGGCCCTTCCATTGTTCCTTCAGATATTGCAGCAGCACAGGGCGCCGGGAAAAAACTGATTGCCTCCGAGGCGCTCACCGGCGGTCCCACCAAGAGCATGTGGACCGAGGATCCGGCCTTTCTGAAGATATTTTGCGATGAGGCCTATGCGCAGGGGGTGAACCGGTTCATGCTTCACCAGTGGACGCATCAGCCGTTTGACGACAAATACCAACCGGGGCGGACCATGTTTGCGTGGGGCACGCACTTCGGCCGGCATCAGACATGGCATGAGCCGGGCAAGGCGTTTTTTGCTTACTTGGGGCGTTGCCAGATGCTGCTGCAACAAGGCGAGCGGGTCATCGATTACCTGTGCATGGACCAGTTGGACGGCGAAGCGGACCTGGTCGCCAAGGATGTGTTTCTGCAAAGCGACATCAAAGTCAAGGACGGCAACATCGTTTTGCCCACGGGCCGCAGTTATGCTTTCATGGTGTTTCCGCGGGACGGGGAAATGCTGCCCGAGGTGGCGCAGAAAATCAAAGCCATGGTGGCGGCGGGCGCCACGGTGGTGTCGACGCGGCCTGCCAAATCGCCGAGTTTGAAGGATTACCCGCGCAGCGAGGAGACCCTGCGGCAATTGGGCGATGAAGTGTGGGGCAGCGGCACGGAGAACCGCTATCAGAAAGGTTATGTGTTTGCCAAGGTCGAGGATGCCAAGAAAAAGTGCAAGCTCCAAGCGGATTACACTGTCGAGAAGGCGAGTGGCGAGGCTGCCAAGGTCATGGTCCTGCACCGGCGCAATGCCGGGGTGGACCTTTACTACATCGCCAACCAGTCGGACAAGGCGCAGGACCTTTCGCTGTCGTTCCGGATTGCCGGCCAGCAGCCCGAGCTGTGGCAGGCGGAAGACGGCAGCACCACCGACGCGCCGGTGTGGCGTGAACAAGACGGGCGCACCCATGTGGATCTGCACCTGAAGGGTGTCCAGACCATCTTTGTCGTGTTCCGCAAGGCGGTCACCACAGCCGGCCATATCGTGGCGGTCGACACCAAAGGAGCGCCTGCCGAGGTGGTCATGAAGCAAGCGGGCGTGGCGGTGTTGCGCGCGGCAACTCCCGTCACTGCCGAGGTGGTCTATTCGTCTGGCGAGAAACGCGCGGTGACCCTCACGCCGGAACCGGCGGTGGCGCTGGCGGGCGAGTGGGCGGTTTCCTTTGCGCCGAAACTCGGCGCGCCGTTCACCAAGTCGGTGCCGGAGTTGATGGATTTCAGCAAGTCCGACAGCAAGGATGTGAAGTATTTCTCGGGCACGGCAACGTACCGCAAGCAGGTGGCCATAGCCGCCGCCGCCCTGCAAAACCGGCGCACGGTGTTGGATTTGGGGCTGCTCAATGACATCGCGCAGGTGCGGGTCAATGGCAAGGATGTCGGCGTGCTGTGGTATCCACCCTACACCGCCGATATCACCGAATGGCTCAAAGCCGGCGACAACCAGCTCGAAATCGCCGTGACTAACAACTGGGCGAACCAGCTCATTGGCGATGAACAGGAACCCCGCGATTTCCAGGTCGGTAACACGGTGGATTGGGGTGTCGGCAATTTCGGCGGCCAGTTGACAAGCTACCCGGAGTGGTTTATCAAAAACCAGCCGCGGCCGTCCCAAGGGCGCAAGACCTTCACCACTTGGCTGTATTTCACCAAGGACAGCCCGTTGCAACCAGCGGGCTTGGTCGGGCCTGTGCGTTTGATGATCCAAGCGGAGATGAAATTGTGAAACGCGACAGACAGGCCAGGAGACAAAACAGAAAATCAACAATCATGAAAATATTAGCAGTCCTACTAACAATCCCGATATCGCTCAGCGCCCTTGCGGCAGAAGACGGCGCGGCAAGATATCTGGAGGCTGGTTCCTCTCTGGTCTTCGCCAAGCCCGACGATGCCGGACGGTCCTATGTGCGGACTGCCAGCGGGGATTTCGCCAAGAAGAGTTTCCGGGCGGAGGTGACGGCCACGCTCAAGGGCGGCGGTGGCGCGGGATGCGCGTTTTTCGGGCTGG
>CAIZNN010000041.1 GCA_903934285.1 Akkermansiaceae bacterium
ATGGGATTGGGTGATGGGATTGGGTGATGGGATTGGGTGATGGGATTGGGTGATGGGATTGGGTGATGGGATTGGGTGATGGGATTGGGTGATGGGATTGGGTGAGGTTGCGGGGAGGGTGGGTGCCTGCCCGCAGCGGGTGGTTATCCGTGGCGTCGACATCGGATCGCAGCATTTAGCTTCAGTATGGCGGTGCAAGTCAGGTTGCCAGTTGCGCCACCACCGCCACAGCCTTCAAGTGGGTGGAGAGCAAGACACAAGCCACCGGCACCCCGGGGAACGCCTGCGCCATCACCGCGCCATAGGCGCGCATCTGGCCGCCATGGCGCGCGACCAACTCGGCCATGGAGTTGACCGCATCGGTCTTGAAATCGATGACCTCCACCCGCATCACCGCACCCGCGGCGTCGCGATGGAGATGCAAGCGGTCGATCACCCCGCTGAGCCACTGGCCATCGACCAGCGCATCGAGCGGCTGCTCGCGGAATAACTCGAGTGCCCGGCCGCGCCGCTCAAAGGTGGCACGCGTGGCGGGGTGTTCTAACAATTCCGTCACCAACCGGCCGGCGTCATTGCCGGGCAGGACCGGCCGCGTCTCATCGATCCAAGCGACTTGTTCGAATACGGCATGCACCGCGCTGCCAAAGGCCATGCCCGCGGCGGCGGCGGCGGGCCGCAGCGGCCGCGCAGGCGCATTTTTTCCGGCGCTGCTGGGGGTGATCCGCACGCGTCGAGCCACGGCCGCGCCGAGTGCGGGTGGGGCCGCGAAATCCGGTTTTTCATCGGTTAGGGGCACGCCATCGAACCAATCGGCGAGGCCATGCTGACAGGCCACGCCGGGCTCGCCGCTGGAGGCAACCGCCAGCTCCAACCAGTTAGCCAACGATGTTTTGTCGTCGTCGCGGGATTTTGCGGGCGGCTCTAACAACACGTAGAGCCCGCGCTTGGCCCGGGTGAGTGCCACATACAACATGCAGAAAGCCTCGTAGCGCTGGTCCGCCGCCCAGCGCGCCTCCGCCTCGCGCATCTCGGGCAGGATGTCGCGCGCCCATTTCGGCGGGGTCTGGCTGAGCCAACCATCGCCCTCCGCCACCGTGAAGCGCTGCGCCTGCGGAATGCCGTCGCCCGGCACATCGGGCAGCACCACCACATCGAAGCCCAGGCCCTTGGCCTTGTGGATGGTCATCACTTGCACCGCCGCCACGCCTGGGCTTTGCGACACCTCCAGCCGCTCCACCCGGTCGGCCGCCTCGCGCAGGGTGGCGCCGCCCTGGCCATCCAAGGCCGCGAGAGCCGCCATCACATCGCCGGCGCGCCGCCGGCCGAAGTCCGACCACGAGGCCCAACATTGCTCGACGACTTCCTCAATCATGCCGGCGAAGCCCACTGCTGCCGCGCGGCCCGACAAGCCTTCCCAAACCGCTGGCCACGGCGCGCCAAACCGCCCGTGCAGCGCCGCCGCCAACGGTGACATCGCCACCACTTCCCGCGCAAAGGCATCCGCCGGGTCCGCCAGCCATTTGAGCAAATGGCCCAGCACGATGCCCACCGGATTGTCCTTCGCCGGTTCGCGCCGGCCTTCCTCGATCACATCCAGGCCAGCCGCCCGCAGGTGGTCGGCCACCTCCCGCACTTGCTTGTTATTGCGCACCAGCACGCCACAGGACATCGCGCGGCGGCCGATGCCCACCTCGTCTAACAATCCAACCAGCCGCTCCAGCCGCTCCGGCCATTTGCCAGCCACCACTTCCACGCGGGCCTCGCCGCGGTTGGCGGCGGCCTGCAACGGGGAGGCGGCGAGGTGTGGCTGCCACTGCCAGCGCAGCGCCACGTCGCCAAACAAGCCGCGCAGCAACCCGCCATTGCCGCACACTTGATTGACCAGCGCCAGCACCTCCGGGCACGAGCGCCAGGATTGCGCCATGGGTTCGATTTCGAGGCCGCCGTGGTAGCGCCGCATCACTTCATCAAACAACCCGACCTCGCCGCCGCGCCAGGCGTAAATCGCCTGCTTGCGATCGCCCACGATAAACATCGAGCCCTCGCCGGCCGCCGCCGCCTCATCCATCAAGGGTAGCAAGCCCAGCCAATCGGCCCGGCTGGTGTCCTGGAACTCGTCTAACAGCCAATGGTCGTAGCGCGCGTCCAGCCGGAAATCCACCGCCTCGCGCCGCAGCCGCGCATCCTCGCCCTTGGCCCACGCCCCCATCAGGAATTTCACATCGTCAAACCCTAACATGCCACGCCGCCGCAAGCGCTTTTCGCACAACCCGTCATAGCCCGCCACCACCTCCCGCACCGCACGGGTCCGCTGCAACGCCGCCGCCAGCTCGCAGCGTGCCGCGAGTTCCAGCGCCGCGCGCAGCGCGTCGCCCGCCGGCCCGTCGAGTGCAAATTCCTTGTAAAACTTCAGCGGCAGCGCGCCGGTGCCGCCTGCCGCCACCGCCCGCTGCACACTCGCCAGCAATCCGTTAGCCCCACCCAGGCTGCCGCTGCCGATCGCGTGGTTTTCCAATTGCTCCAGCACGTTGTCCAGCGCCGCGGCTTGCCGCGCGTCGGTATAGGTGATCCCGGCGAGACTGCCGCGCACCTTGTCTAACAACCCGTGCTTGTGCTTCTCCCAGTCTTCCAGCGCGACGCCCGCCAGCCCGGCGGGCCCCCATGCCAGGTCGCGCGCCGCGCGATAGCGGCTCTGCCAGTCATCGACAAACGCCCGCAAGCCGTCCAGCACCCGCAAGTCCTCCTTGCCCAGCATCGCGCGCCGCAACGCATGAAAAAACTCCTCGCTGCCCTCGGCCCCGGGCGCGGCGCCGAGCACCGATTCTAACAACCCGTCGCGGGCCGCCGCCGCCCGCGCCCCTTCCAGCAAATCGAAGCGGCCGCCGGTCAGCCCCAGTTCATACTGGAAGCCCCGGATCACCTTGCCAAAAAAGCTGTCCATCGTGCCCAGGGTGACGCGTGGCAGCGCCCGCACCACGCGTGCCAGGGCGTCGGCGAAGTCCGCCTCTGGCAATGCCAGATCGCGCCGCAAAGCCGCGGCGGCGGCTTCGTCGGCGGCGGCCTTGGCCAGTTTGGTCAGCACGGCGTCGGCGAATTCGGCGGCCGCCTTGCGGGTGAAGGTGAGCGCCACGATGCGTTCCGGAGCCACCCCGCTGGCGACCAGGCCGATGACCCGGTTGCCTAACTGGAATGTTTTGCCCGACCCCGCCGAGGCGAGAATCAGCAGGTTTTTTGCCAGAATGTTCATGCCTGCGCCAGGGTGTCTCATTCCAGGTTGCTTGTCACGACTGTTGTATCCGGGGTGAATTGGAGTGTCGGGATAGCTCGTGGGGAAGCAACCACTGATGAAGACTGAGAAGACTGATGCCACTGATTGAAGATTTCTTCTGTGCTCAGTGGCATCAGTGGTTGCTTGCTCCCGAGCCACCCCACCAAGTCACCTCATCCACCCCACCCCAAGTCTTCCGCTTCAATCCGCGTAAGCGACGGAAGAGTGCCATGTCATTTTCCGGCATGGTCGCTCAATTCCGCGTCAATTCAGCGCCAAGGTCAGGAAGTCTGCCCATACGGGAAGGCGGCAATATCCCAAGGTGTGAGACCGTCTTCGCAGTTTGGCCCGCGGCGGATTATTGCTTGTGCGGCCAGCAATCCGGCAATCCGTTTCTAACGGAACCGCCGGTCACGGTTGACCCGCCGTGCGCCGCCACCAGCCGGCGACCACCCCGAGGGCGGTGCCGGCGGCGAAGCCACAGACATGGCCGGCGACATCGGTGCGGGGATCGGAGCCCACGCCCAGCCACGACAGCAGCACCAGCCCGCCGCCCAGCGGCACGAGGTAGCGGAAGTTTTTGTTAGGGCCGGCATGATCGCGGGTGGCGTGGAACACGGCCAGGCCGGTTAGGATTCCCAGCCCGCCGAACACAGCGGTGGAGGCGCCTAACGAAGCGAACGGCTCGTCGAAGTGTGAGGCGGCATTCAGGGCGTTGCCGAGGGTGCCTGCGGCGAGGATCAGGGCCCAACCGAGCCACGGGCCGACCGAGCGGCAGACCCAGGTGCCAAAGAACGCGCCACTGGCGAGGTTGCTGAGCAGGTGCAGCCGATCGGCATGCAGAAACAGCGCCGTGAATGGCCGCCACCATTCGCCTTGAGTAAAGATGGCTTGCGACGAACTAAGCGCCATGCCGGTCAGTCCCGGGTGTTCCCGCTGCCACCAGAACACGACGCACAGGCTCAGCACCCACAGTGCGGTAGGCAACGCCCCCGCATCAAACTCACGCGGGGCCACCACCACCGGCACCGGCAGCGCCTGCTCTTGCTCGTAGGCTGCCAGCTCGTGGCGGATAGGGGCGATGTTGCCCGGATCGGCCAGCACCACATAGCCGTCACCAAGCGGGTTTTTTTCGATTTGGCACGCCAAGCCCATCGCCAAAATCACCAGCGCCCGCTCAAACGCCTGCGCCAATCCGTCATAGCCGCCGATCAGCACGAAATCAGGGGACTCGTCTGGCTGCGGTGCTTCGGATGGACTGCTCACGGGGTGGGGCTGCTGGCGACGGCCAGCCGGCTGGCTGGTTGGTTAGTTAGTTAGTTGGGACGCGCCGGGGGCGGCCTTCAATTACGCCGGATTGGGCGCAAACGCAAATCATCCGTGCGGGCGGCGGCCGGATTCGGGCCGCATGCCAGGACCTCAAGGGGCGAAAGGCCCAATCGCCCCTGGCCATGAGGGGGCCAAGGGCGAGCGGTGTGCCGCCACGCGTGGGCTATTCATCGGCCGCGGCGGGTACCAGTCCACCGCTGCTTGGGGTGCTGGCGGCGAGTTGTGCGAGCACCGCGGCGGCCGACATTCCGGCATGGCGCAATGCCGCGATGGCCAGCGAGTCGTGCCGTTTCGCCAGGCGCCGGCCCGTTTCATCGCGCAGCAGCGGGTGGTGCAGGTATAGCGGTGCCGGCAGTCCCAGCAATGCTTGCAATAACCGCTGCACATGTGTGGCTGGCAGCAAGTCCTCGCCGCGGGTGACGTGGCTGATTTCCTGATAGGCGTCGTCGACCACCACCGCCAAATGATAGGCCGTGCCGATGTCCTTGCGGGCCAGCACCACATCGCCGAGCAAATCCGGCTGCACTTCCAGGGTGCCGTGGCGGAGGTCGCAAAAGCTCAGCGGGCCGGTTAGGGCCGCCGCCTTGTGCGCATCCAAGCGCCAGGCATGGGTGCTGGCGGAGTCCGGTTGGCGCGGCCGCGCGGCGGCCGCCAAGCTGCGGCAGGTGCCCGGATAGAGCGGTCCTTCCGGCCCCTGCGGCGCGCCGAGCATGGCCGCCACCTCGTGCTGGATCGCGCGCCGCGTGCAATAACATGGATAGACCACGCCCAGCGCCCGCAACTTCTCCAAGGCCGCCGCATAGGCCGCGAGGCGCGTGCTCTGGCGCAGCGCCTCGCCGTGCCAGGCGAATCCCAACCAGCGCAGGTCCTCCTCGATAGCCGCATAATATTCCTCGCGCACCCGGGTCGTGTCGATGTCCTCGTGGCGCAACAAAAACGCCCCGCCCAGCCGCCGCGCCAGGGCGTGGGCGAGCTGGGCCGCCAGGGCGTGGCCCAAGTGCAGGCGCCCGGTCGGACTGGGCGCAAACCGGGTCCGCGCGATCATATAAGGCCGTCGGCGGTTTCCTGTTTGAGGCGGAGTTGGCCGCAGGCGGCAGCGATGTCGTGGCCTTTTTCAAAGCGCAGGGTGGCAGGCACGCCGGCGCGTTGGAGGGTTTGGAGGAATGCGGTGCAGTGGGTTTCGGGCGGGCGTTGCCACGCCAATCCGTCCACGGTGTTGTAGGGGATGAGATTGACCTTGGCGTGCAGGCGGCGGGCGTGGCGCGCCAGCAGGGCGGCCTGCGCCAAGGAGTCGTTGATGCCGGCAATGAGGATGTATTCGAGGGTGAGTTTTTGTTTCTTGAGCGAATTCCAGTACGCCAGCGAATCTAGCAATTCCGCCAGCGGCCACTTGCGGTTGACCGGCATGATTTTGTCGCGCACCTCATCGGAGGCGCCATGGAGTGAGATGGCGAGGCGGAGTTGTTGGGGATGTTCGGCGAGGCGGCGGATTTGGGGGACCAGGCCGGAGGTGGAAATGGTGAGGTGGCGCGCGCCGAGGTGGAGGGTTTGCGGGCCGGTGATGAGGGCGATGGCGGCGAGCAGGGGGTCGAGATTGGCCAGCGGTTCGCCCATGCCCATGAACACGAGGTTGTCGATGCGCTCGCCGGAGAGGCGTGCGGCGGCGAGCACCTGGCCGGCGATCTCGGAGGCATCCAGATTGCGGGTGAAGCCGGCCAGGCCGGAGGCGCAGAACTTGCAGCCGTAGGCACAGCCCACCTGGGATGAGACACACAGCGTGTGGCGGTCGGCGGTGTCGCCATAGAGTGCCGGGTTGGCCGGGATCAACACGCATTCCACATAGCGCCCGTCGTGCAGGCGGAACAGGAACTTGCGTGTGGTGTCCGCCGCGCCCTGGGTGTGAGTGTGTTGGAGTGAGTCGAAGCGGAATGACTCGGTTAGGCCGGCCCGCAGCGCCGCGGGCAGGTTGCTCATGGCCGCCACCGCGCCGACATTTTTTTTCCAGATCCAGTCGAGGATTTGGCGGGTGCGGAATGCGGGGTGGCCGGCGTGCTGCAGCCAGGCGGCGAGGGCCTCCGGCGAGAGTCCCGTGAGAGCGGGGCGTATCGGGCGAGCGGGGTGAGGCATGGAGGCGAGACGTTCAGCGGTTGAGCAACCAGGCCACGTGCGGGGTGTAGAGATCGGGCTCGAGCAAAAACGAATCGTGGCCCTTGTCGGAGTGGACGGTGATGTGCATGACATCGACGCTGGCGTCCTTGAGGTGTTTGACCAGTTCGGATTGTTCTTCCGGATAGAAGCAGAAGTCCGAATCGATGGAGAACACCAGCCAGTGCTGGTCGGCCTGCTTGGAGCGCTCAAACAATGCCGCCGGGCATTCCGCATCGCCTTCGACTGTGGCGTCGTAGCGCGACCACATGTCGATGATACGCAGATAGGTGTTGGCGTCGAAGCGGCGGACAAATTTCTTCCCCTGATGGAGCATGTAGCTTTGGAATTGGTCGCGCACGCGGTACCAGGCGAGCACGTCATCGGGCTGGATGACCTCCTGGCGGGCGCGGGTTTCAATGGCATCGAGATGGACGAAGGTCTTGTGGGAAATCATGCGGGCCAGCGCCAGGCCGTAGAGCGGCGCCGCGCCGTCATAATAGTTGCCGCCATTGAAATGCGGGTCGTTTTCGATGGCGAGGATTTGTTCGAAAAGGATGAGCCGGTTGAGCACGGTGGTTTTGTAGCCGGCGGCGATGGAGATGACATTGCGCACCCGGTGTGGAAAGCGCGTGGCGAAGGTGAGGCCGACCAAGCCGCCGACCGAGGGGCCGATCACGGCGTTGAGCTGGGTGATGCCGAGGTGGTCCAACAGGTGGCTGACGATTTCCGCCTGATCGGCGGCGGTGACCGCGGGGAATGCGGCACCCCAGGGTTTGGCGGTGGCGGGATCGAGCGAGGCCGGGCCGCTGCTGCCGTAACAACCGCCCAGGTAGTTGGCGCAGATCACGAAATACTTGCGGGTGTCGAGGGCTTTGCGGGGGCCGATCATGACATCCCACCACCCCTCGTGGAGCTCGGGTTGCCAGAAATCGCCGACTTCCGGCAGCGCCGGATTGAAGCCGGCGGCATGGTGGGAGCCGGATAGCGCGTGGAACACAAGGATCGCGTTAGAGCATGCGGCGTCCAGTTCCCCCCACGTTTCGTAGGCCACCGTGATGCCCGGCAGCAAGCCGCCGTCGCGCAGCCGCACCGGTGCGGCGGGGCTGCCGAGTTGGAAAAATCGGGTGTGGGTCGCGGCACGCATGGGCGCAGCCTAAGGCCGCGCCGCGCTCAAGGCAAGCGCGGGCCGCCGCCGTGGGGAAATGGCCGCAGCGCCGGCGGGCGGGGTTTGCGTTGATGTTAGCCTCCGCGCGCTCAGGTCCACGCGCAGAGCGATTCCAGGTGTTTGGCGGAGCCGTCGCGCAGCCAGCCATCGAGTTGGGCTTGGTCCTTGAGTTGCTGCCCGCGACAGCGTGGCACGGCGATGTAGCGGGTCGGCAGGTCGGGGTGGTTGCTCATGTCGACCCAGAGTTTCTCGAACTGGCAGACTGGAAAGATGTCCTCCTGGCCGTGGCCCCAGCGTTTTTTGACCTCCTTGAGGGTGATGTAGGTGGGCATGCGCGCGGCGAGGGCGCGGATTGCCTGGTTGACCTTTTCCTGGTCGGTTAGATCCGTGCGGGTCAGCTTGAAGGTGGCGAGGAGTTGGTCGAGGTGAATCCAACAGGTATTGGTGTTGTAGTAGGAGAGATTGAACTCGTCCTGTTCGCGCGGCATCGCCAGCCCCTCGACGAGGCGCAGCCGGCCATCGACGCGGGCCAGGCCGCCGCCGCGATCCTCCAGGCGGCGGGTGATGACTTCAAAGGTGAGGCCGGCGCCGCTGGCGATGTGCTGGCCTAACAAGGCTGGGTCCGCGGTCATGCCGACCGTGTCGATATTGTGCATGACGAGGTGCTGCAATTGCGGGCGTTGCTCCAGCAGCCGGAGCAGGGTGCCATTGCGCAGCAGGTTGGGGATTTCATACCAATGGCCCACCGGATGGAGGCACTGCGAGGCGAGGTTGGCGGTGTAGTCGCTGGCCTCGCCGTTGGTGTGCGCCCATTGCAGCAACGCGGTGCGCAGGCTGTCGCGCACTTTCTGCTGTTGGACGTCGAGCATTTGTTGGGGCATTTCCTCCCAGGCGAAGCGGAGGTCGCGGCCGGTGGGGATGAGCCGCAGGCCGATGGATTTGCCAGCCGAGAGCAGCAGCGGCCCTTCGTAGCCGAAGTGGTCATGGGCAGTTAGGAAGCGCGCGGTCGGGTCGTGCGAAAAGTAGCTGGTGGTGAACACATGCGGCAGCGTGGTGCCGACCAGGCGGTTGGTGAGGCGGCTTTTGGCGAGGTGGGTCTCGATGAACGAGCGGTGGCGGCCGCCCAACTTGCAGAACGGATGGAGGGCCTTGACGACTCCCGCGCCCTGGGTCCAGCGCGACCCGGCGCCGGCGGCCAGGGTGACCACGGCCACCTCACCGGCGAGCAGGGCGTTGAGTCCGAGTTGGCGCAGCGCGGCGGGCAGCGCGGCCGGGGTGGTGGCGTCGACGAGATCGCCTTCCGCCACATCCTCGATGATGGAATTGGCCGGCAGGCGGTTTTGGGCGAGGCCGAGCCGGCCGCATTTCAAATCGTCGCGGATTTGTTCGTGGGTGTCGTGGTCGAAGCCGAATTCCTCGAGCAAGTGGCTGAGGGACGCGTCGTTGCCGTGTGCCGCGTGTTGGTTTGGCAGGATCGAATCGAAGAGGGCATCGATAGTGCCGCTGAGGTGGGGATGGGAGCGACAAGCCGCGGCGAAGTGGTTGAGTTCGATCAGGTGGTGCGGGGCCAACTCGTTGCGGGGTTTGCGCAGCAATGGCGGGATGCTCAGGTGATAATACCCCGCGGGCATCAGCGCGTCGGCAGCGCTGAGCAAATCCGCCCACGACCCGCGTTCGTTGATGGCGAAGTCATAGACGACCGGATCCATGGCGAAGGGCAGGGCGGACTCGAGGGTGCGCTTGGTTTCGGTCATGATTTCCAACAAGCGCTGGCGGCCTTTATGCATGCGCTGCGGGGCGAAAATGAAACCCATGCCGCCGCCCGCCATGCCGCCGAGCATCCAGAAGCCCCAGAAATCCGTGCCGAATTCGGCGCGGATTTTAGCGATCAAGGTTTCGGTGTAGAGGTTGCTGGCCCAGGGAATGATGGCTTGGATCGGCTGCTGGAAATTCTCGCTGGTGGCAGCCCCCAACGCCTCGATATCGCCGGTTTTGAGCGCCTTGAGGATGCGCTGCAACAGGCTGTGGGTCTGCTGCCGCGCCTGCCATTCCGCCGCACTGCGCAGCAAGTATTTTTCGGTGACCATTTCCAGGATCGGGCCGACGTTCTGGGCCATGCCGCCATGGACCAGGACGAGCGAATCCTGGAGTTTTTTGCGGGCTGCCGCCGGCACTTCGCTGAGGTCGAGAATCCGGTGGTCGGGCATCAGGCGCCCGCGGCTGATGCCAAACTCCGGGTCGCCATCCTGGGCGAGGGCACCTTCAATGAGTTTGATGCCCGGCCACACGCCGCCGGAATCCTGCCAGCCGCCGCCGGAGCCGCCCAGCCATTCGCCCAGCAACGCACGCGCCAGCACGATGCGCCGCTCGTTTTCCGCCAGCGGGCCGGTGAGCGAGCGGGCCTGATGGGTGGCGCGCATGCAGGCGGCGATGAGGGCGGCGAGCAGATTGGTGGACACCGCGAGGCGCGAGCCCTTGGGGATGTTGTTGACGTTGCTGACCAGCTCGATGCCGCGGCCCGGCCCGACCACCTGCGCGAGCAAATCGGCCAGGCTCTGGCCGGAGCCTTCGATGCCGGGCGGCACCAGACCACTGGCAATTACCGCCGCCTTGAGCAACCCGAGGTAGTCCTTGGCAAAATCAAACACCTCGGTGAGACTGGAAATCTCCGCCGTGCAGCCCAGATCGCAACTGGTCAGCCGCAGCACCGGCTCGTCGATGACGCGGAAACTCGCCTCCACCGGCGGCCCGGGCACCTCACCGCGCCCGTGCACCGCCAGATCAATCGACACATTGAGCACCTTGGCACCCTCCGGATAGTCCATGCCGAGGAAAAAGATGTCACTCCAGCCGCAGTGGGTCAGGTCCATCCGCACCGGGGTGCGCTCGCGCAGAATCGGATAGGTGCCGGTCGCCGCATCGCGCAACACCAACTCCGGGCGGATCCGCAGCGGGTGGTCGGCGGGATGGCCCATGCGAAACATCCATTGGTTGCCCCGCACGCTGCGCACGCTGCGGCGGACTTGATCGGCGAGCGTTTGGAAGGCGAGCCGGTGGTAGGCGGCGGCCAGCGCGCTGGAAATCGCGTCGGACGCGCCGGCGGCCTGTTGCGATGTGAGGAACACGTCGATGGCTTCCTCGAAGCGTCGTTGCAGCAGGTTTTCGTAACCACTGAACGGGATGCCGCCGCAGCTGGCAGGGGTGGGGGCGGCGGCGAGTCTGGCGGGGAGATGGAAGCGGTGGATGGCGTGGAGGAAGAGCAGTGCGCGCACCCGCTCAAAGAGGTTGTCACTGGCGCGGCGGAAGGCGTCCAGCGCGGTGGCTTCCGCCAGCAAGTCCGTCGCGCTCAGCGTCGCGCAGACCGCATCGAGTGACTGGTCGCGGACGGCGGTTTCCGGCGAGGTGATGAGCGGAATCAGGCGTGACATGTGCGGTGAGTCTCAGGCTTGGGATTGGGCGAGCAGTTCCACGATTTGGGTGAGCACTTCATCGCGGTCCCTGCCGGTGAGGGCGAGGGCGAGTTGGGCATTGAGCAGGCCGTAGCGTTGGCCGATGTCATGGCGCGCGCCTTCGAGTTCGTGGGCGATGTAGCGTTCGGAGCGGACCAGCTCGGCCAAGGCACCGGAGAGGCCGGTGTTGGCGGCGTCAGGAGGGTCGGCGAGGTGGCGGGCGAGGATATCCATGATCGCCGGGGTGAGCACATGCAGCCCGAAAAAACACAGGTAGCGGCCGGCCCGCAGGCCGGGGATGACGAGTTTTTGCTCGGCCTCGGTGGGCGTGGGCTTTTCCAGCACCGCTTCGATTTCATAGAGGCGGTCGCGGCCGGGCACGCGGTGGCCGCCGATGCAGCCGTAGTGCGGCAACATTCGTTCGTGGGTGGCTTGCACGGCGGAGACCGCGCATTTCTCGTTGCGGGCGGTCTCGATGAGTTGTTGGGCGCAGGATTTGCCGGTTTGGCTGATGTGGAGGTGGTCGCCCATCATGAGCAAGAACGGGTCGTTGCCGGTGAACTCCGCGCCACAGTGGACGGCGTGACCGTACCCGAGCGGTTTGGGCTGCACGATGAAGTGCATCCGCCGCGCATGCGGCCCGGCATTGGCGGCGTAGGATTTTTCCGTGCCCGGGCTGATGATGACGGCGATTTCCTCGATGCCGGCGCCGACGATTTCCTCGGCGAGGATGGCGAGGGCGGATTTGGGCACCCCATCGCGGTCCACCAGTGTTTGAAGGGGCAGCGAGCGCTGGTTCTTGCCGGCGGCGGTGATAATGGCCTTGTGGATTTTCACGGCGCAAGCATGCCGTGGGAGCCGACCTTTGGCAACCACGGCGACGCACCAAACAGCGGATTTCCGCCAAAGTCGCAAAATTCATCCTTGCCGCCGCCGAGGGATCGGCTAACTTCAAGCCAGCCTCTGGTGGGAAAGTTCCTGCCTCATGGGGCTATAGAAAATCGGGGCAATTGCCCCATCCAACCAAATAAATCAGAAAGACCAAACCATGAAAACGCATACACATCCGCAACGCAGGGGGTTCACCTTGGTGGAACTCCTCGTCGTTATCGTCATCATCGCCGCCCTCGCCGGGCTCGCCGCCCCGCAGCTCATCCGCATGCGAAAAAAGGGGGACCAAGTGGTTGCCATGACCAATGGCAAGAGCATGGTGCTGGCACTCACCGACTTCAGTAACGAGTATGGCAGTTTTCCGGACAAGGAAACGGCCAAAGCCGTGACCGAAAACACCGGCTCCACCCTCAATCTCAATGGCGATACCGCCAATGACTATTTCCGCCAGCTCATCGCTTCCGGGGTGGCCAAATCCGAAGACCCGTTCTATTCGAAAACCCCCTATTCGCCCAAGCGGCCGGACAACAACGTCAAAGGCAGCGAGGCGCTCAAAGCCGGCGAAGTTGGCTTCGGCTATATCATGAACGGGACCACCGCCATCGGCAATGACGATCCGAATCGCATCATTGCGGTCACCCCGTTGCTCAACGCCAGCCCCAAGGGTGAATTTGATGCCGGCCCCTTGGACAAGGCGGCTCTTGTCTATCTCGATCAAAGCGTCAAAATGATGACCATCCGCGAGGACAACAAGAAGGTGGTCGTGAGCGGCAGCAAGACGCTGTTGGATAGCGGTGAAAACACCATCTGGGGCGCCGACATCAAGCCGGTCATCAAGGCACCCAAGAAAAAATAGCCGACGCGTTTGATTCTCATCTCCAGCCGGGAGGTCCGTCACGGGCCTCCCGGCTTTTTTTGCGCGCCGTACCTGCGCTACCCCCACCGCGTTGTGACCAACGCGCCCACGGCCATGCGCGTCAAGTTAAGGGGGTAGTTATAAGAAACCACCGGATTCTGGTAAATCGTGCCAAAATAAACCACTGAAACACTGATTGCCACAGTGGGCACTGAGAAGAATTTTGTTATTATTTCAGTGGCATCAGTGGTCCTCAGTGCTTTCAGTGGTGAAAATCGTCACGCACAATCACAAAAGCTCGTTAACTTGACGCGCATGACCTACGGGGCGCCGGCTTGAGCCGGCGAGCCTATCTCCCTGTAGGTGCCTTGGCCAGGCTCTCGCGGAGCACCACAAGCGCGCGCTCCAATTGCGGGTCGCGGCCCGCGGCCTCATCGGCGGGGCCCAGCGCGACGGGATGCTCGGGCAGCGCGCCGCGCCCGTCGAGGTCCTCGCCGGTGGTGGCCTGGAACCAGCCACGAAACGGCACTTGCAGGCAGCCGAGGTCCGGGATGGATTCATCCACGGCGGAAATCACCCGGCCGGCGGTGGGGGCGCCGACGAGCACGGCGCGGTGGACTTGTTGCAGGGCATGGCAGATGATTTCGGCGTTGGAGCAGGTGCGCTCGTTGCACAGAACCACCAGCGCGCCACCCCACACCGCGTGATCGCGGCGCCCGCCCGGATAGCCGGCGGGGCCGTCGCGGGGGATGGTGAACGCGTGGTTTGGCTGACAAAACATCGCCAGCACTTGGTCGGCCGCGTTGCCGCCACCGTTGTCACGCAGATCGAGGATGACCCCGTCGTGATCAAGTGATGCCCGATGGATTTCCAGCTCCAACTGCCGGACGTCCTCCGCTTCCATGCGTGGAAATGGCAGATAGGCCAGGCGCGGGCCCGGCCGGTAGCCGGCCAGCGTGCGGCGGGCGAGTTCGCGTGCCTGCCGGTCGAGCTCCCGGGCGCGGGCATACGAGATGCAGCGCAGTTCGAGCACCCGCAATTGCCCGTCGCTGGCGCGCAGCACCAGCGGCAGCGGCCGGTCAATCGCCCCGGCGAAAATTGGTTCCAGCGGAGTGTGGTTGTCCACCTCCTGACCGGCGATGCGCGTCACGATTTCGCCGGGCCTGGGCGCCGCGGCGAGTTCGGCCACCGGCGAGCCGGCCACCACCCGCGCGATGACCAGCGGCCCGTCACCCGCGTCATCCCGGAACACCAGCCCGGGATGGGCGGTCGCCTCAACCGGATGCGCCGGAGAAAACGGCGGCGGCCACACGTCACTAACAAATCCGAGGTGCGAGGCCGCGAGTTTTTCTAACATCATGGCGACGACCCGCTCGAACTGGTTGGAATCGCGGGCGGCGACTGCCAGGGCCTCGTAGTTTTCGCGCAGGGCGGGCCAGTTGGCGCCCTTCATCGTGGAATCATAGAACCGCTCGCCGAGGCTGCGCCAGATCCGGCGGAAACCCAGGCGCAGCACCTCCTCGCGCCGCCGCTCCACAGTCATGGCAATCGGGAAGCGCGTCAGCTCGCCGCTCCTGAGCAACGCCGGGCAGCCATCCACCAGCCATAGCAAAGTGCCATCGGCCGTCACCCGCAGCGGCCTGCCGCGGTGTTTCGCGACGCGTGCCATGGCTTTCCCTGAAATGGTTAGGCTATACAACCAGGGGTCGGCCGGGTCGGCGCTTTGCAGCAACATGCGCGTGGAGTCCGCGGCCCAAATCACCCGGCTCGGCTCCACCCCGCGGGGTTCCAGCGGCGCCGCAAGGTCGCCGACACGGGTGAGCGCCTCGTCAGAAAGACCCGCCGCAGGGCCGCCGGGGCCAAAATCCATCCGCCACAACCCGGATTTGTTAGTCGAATTGCGGCGGACGGTGAACACCAGGTATCGTCCGTCCGGCGACCAGCGCGGCGAGCTTTCAAAGGCCGGCTTGCGTGTTAGATCGAGCGGTGGGCGGGAGCCATCGGCGGCGGCGAGCCAGATGTCGCGGTTGTTGTTCTTATCGATGGCGGCGAGGGCGAGCCAGCGGCCGCAGGGCGACCACTCGAGGGTGGGTTTGTCCCAACAGTGGAACACCCGCCTGGGGTTGGAGCCATCTGCCGCGGCAGTCAACACATCACCCGTGCCCTCGACCCAGGCTATTTGCGCGCCATCCGGGCTGGGCTTCATCCGGCATTTCGTCCGGGCTCCGCGGGTGAGTTGTTGGACGGCACCAAGCCGGCCGTGGTCGAATGGCGCGCGGAAGTAATTGGCCTCCAGCCCGTCGTCGCGCAGGAAATACAGCCAGCTGCCATCGCGCGCAATCCGCACCTCGCTTTCCGCGGCCGGCGTTTCCGTTAGACGGGTGGGCAGCTTGCCGTCCGCGTCCAGCCACCACAGTTCGCCGCAGGCGGAAAACACCACCTGGTCCAGGCCCGGCGAAAAATCCGCATCCGTCGCGGCAGCCACCTGCTCGCTGATGGGTGACACATCCGGCACTTGCTCCCGCGTCCACAATTCCAGCGGCACCGGCGCGGCGTCCGTGGCGGGCCGCCAGCGGCACAGTTGCCAGCCGACTAACAAAACAATGGTGGTCTCATCGGCGGAAACGCTCGGCCGGGACACCCCCTCACCTGTTGAAAACGTGAGTTGTGTGGAGCTTTGTGTCGCCGCGCGATAGGAACAAAGATTGGCCACGCCATTGATACTAGAGACATAGTAGAACCCCCCGCCGTCGCGGTGCCATACCGGCGAGCGCACGTCCATGGCGTCCGGCAGCATGCGCCCGAAGGCGCCGCCGTGATTCAGATAGAGCCAGAGTTGTGCCGCGCCCGCGCCGGCCTCACCCTGGCGCAACGGCTTGTCCCCGCCCCGACAAAACAGCACGCGCGCGCCATCCGGCGCGCAGGCGGCGCAATTGGCATAACCATCAAACAAGCACCGCTCGCGCCGCTCGCCGGTGAGATCCACTTCCAGCAGGCGGGTGGCGTCCTGGCCCGCGCGCTCGCGAGTGCCCGAGATGATGGCGCGCGTGCCGTCCGGCGTCAGGCACTCGAGCAAGCCGCCCTCGCTGTGCAGCGAATGTTGGATTGGCGCGCCGCCTTCTGCTGCCATCGAATACACTTGGAACGCTCCGCTGCGGTTGCTGGAAAAAACCACCCGCTGGCCGTCCGGCGTGAACTGCGGCCGGGTGTCTCGCGCCGGATGCCCGGTGAGGCGCACGGCCTCGCCGCCGTCCACCGCGGCACCCCACAAATCATCGCGCCATTCAAACATCAGCGTCTTGCCGTCCGGCGCAATGACCGGCCACTCGACCAGATTCATCGGCGTGGCCGCCTCGGGAATCGCGGCGCCGGCACCGGCCACCGCCAACCAACAGCCGAGCGTGAGCCGGAGTGTGAGCCGGAGCGGACTGCGCAAATGCATGCCCCGCAACAACCCCAGATAGCGCCAGCAAGCAAGCGAAATCACCGCCGTGAGCCGCAGGTCCGGCAGGACTGCGAATCGATCCGTGCTTGCCGCGGCTACGGTGGCTGGACATGATGCCTGCGGCACCCATCTAACCATGAACCAATTGCTCAGGACCCCCCCCCGCCTGCAAGTCAACCTGGAGGGCCTCAAGCCATGACCCGCAGCACCTTTCCGACCGTGCTTGTCAGCTTCTGCGCCGCAGTCCTCTGCGGTGCTGCGGAACCGGCGTTTTTCGCCATGGACACCGGCACCCGCGATGCCACCCACCAGACGGCCGCGGCGCAGGTGGCCATGGTCAAGGAGCTCGGCT
Organism: Akkermansiaceae bacterium; assembly: GCA_903934285.1. Classification (GTDB taxonomy): domain Bacteria; phylum Verrucomicrobiota; class Verrucomicrobiia; order Verrucomicrobiales; family Akkermansiaceae; genus Luteolibacter. The sequence continues at coordinate 16,904 of CAIZNN010000041.1, forward strand.
TCGCTGGCATCGCCCCCTGCTACACCACACCGGCGGCGCTGCGCGACATGCTCGCCGCGGTGGACCAGCAGCACTCGAAGTTGTTCGCGCTCTACGTGGGGCTCGATCTCGATGCCCCCACCCCGCTGAGCCCGGAAATCCGCGACTCTATCAACCAGTTGCGCGACCGCGACGCGATCCTGTGGCTATATGTCACCGCCGCCGCCCACAAGCCGTCCGATCCCGCGGCCGACGCGCGCGCCGTGACGGTCCTGCGCGAGGTGGCCGCCCTGGCGGCACCGACCGGCCTGCGCATCGCCCTCTATCCACACGCCGGCGCGTGGGTCGAACGCGTCGATGACGCGCTGCGCCTGGCCCGCCAGGTGGATCGCAAAAACCTCGGCGTGACCTTCAACCTATGCCACTGGTTGATGGTCGATGGCAAGGACCTCGATGCCAGTTTGAACGACGCGTTGCCCTATCTTTTTGTGGTGACCATCAACGGGGCCGACGCGGGTGGCAAGGATTGGGGGAAGTTGATCCAACCGTTGGATAGCGGCACGTTCGACGTGAACCAGGTCCTAACAAGCCTGCGGCGGCTCGATTTCACCGGTCCCGTGGGCTTGCAGCATTACGCCATCCCAGGCGATGCCCGCGCCAACCTGCAACGCTCGATGAACGCCTGGCAACGCCTGCATGGCGTCGCCCTGATGCCGCCCGGTGCGGCCCTCGCCGCGTGGGAGCCCGCCACGGGATGGAGCGAGGTCGGAAATGTCAGCCTCGACCCCCACAACCCCGGCCGCTTGCAAACCGCACCCGGCACGGGCGTGCTCGTCTCACAAGGCGCGGGCCAATACCTGCTGACAAAAGAGCGCTTCGGCGACGTCGCGGTGCATCTGGAGTTCCTCATCCCGCCGCACTCCAACTCCGGCGTGTACTTCCTCGGCAGCCACGAGCTGCAGATCTATGACAGCTTCGGCGTCGCCGAGGGCGAGTACCCCGGCATCGAGTGCGGCGGCATCTATCCGGAATGGGTCAACGACGCCAACCTCCGCGGCCATTCGCCGCTGGTCAATGCCAGCAAGCCGCCCGGCGAGTGGCAGCGCTGCGACGTGACCTACCGCGCCCCGCGCTTCGACCCCGCCGGCCACAAAACCCGCAATGCCCGCTTCGAGAGGGTGCTGCTCAACGGCACGCTCATTCAGGAAAACGTCGAGTTGCTAGGCCCGACCCGTGTCGGCCTCCCCGAGCAGGCCGGCGGCCCGCTGCGCCTGCAAGGCGACCACGGCCCCGTCGCCTATCGCAATTTCCGCGTCCGTCCGCTCAGTGAGTGAATGCGGCTGGCTTGCAAGGGTTATAATGCCAGGCATTATGCTGTTGACAGCGCCCCGGGGTTATAATGCCAGGCATTTTGCTGTTGACAGCGGCGCGGGGTTATAATGCCAGGCATTATGCTGTTGACAGCGGCGCGGGGTTATAATGCCAGGCATTTTGCTGTTGACAGCGGCGCGGGCGGGCGGCGTTGGCGTTGGAGGGTCCCGGTGGCCGGGCGTGCTTTGAGGCCTTGAGTGGGGGCATCCGGCGTCGAGCTGGGGAGGGGTGGGATCATGACCCGGCTAACCTGACAGGAGCAGCACCGAGGTTGAGCTGGAACTCAACAGGCTTTGCGATGCCGCGCCCGGAGGCGGAGTACGCCAATCGCCCCAGCCATTCCCTGTGGAATCACACCTTTGGGATTGAGTTGGGCGGCTAGCCGCCTATGCTCCTGCCGTTCGCCCCATGATCCGCCCCCTGATTGTCCGCCTCATTGCGCTGCTGAGCGCCTGTTCACCCCTGCTGCTGCATGCCCAGGGGCCGGAAAGCGCCATGGTCGTGGAGGCCTATTCCGGCAAAATTCTCCTCGCCACCAATGCCGCGGTCAAACGCCCGGTCGCCAGCCTCACCAAATTGGCCACCGCCATCGTGGCGGTGGATTGGGCCACGGCCACCGAGGCCGACATCAGCCAGCTCGCCATCACCGCGCCGCAAACCATCACCTTGGTCGGCGGTCCCAACCCGATGAACCTGCAACCCGGCGACACCTTGACCCTGCGCGACGCGCTGTATTCCGCGTTGTTAGGGTCCGACAATCTCGCGGCCCTCACCATTGCCGACCACGTAGGCCGCGAGATTCTGGCCAAACGCGGCAAGGACGGCGATCCGGTGGCGGCCTTTGTCGGAGAAATGAACAAACTCACCAAGCTCAGCGGCATGACCCAGACCAAGTTTGTCAACCCGCACGGGCTGGAGCGGCCGCGGGCGCAAGGCAGCTCCACCGCGGCGGACATGGCCCGGCTGGCCATGGTGGCGATGCGGCGCAATGCGATCAATTTCATAGTGCGCCAAAAGGACCGCCATATCGAAGTGACCGGTGCCAGCGGCAAGCACGGGTATTTGATCCGCAACACCAATGAATTGATCGGCGAGGAGGGCATTCTCGGCATCAAAACCGGCACCAGCGCCGCCGCCGGCCCGTGTCTGGCCACGTGCATGGACCGCGCGCCGTTGATCCGCACCAAGGCCGATGGCTCCAAGGGGGCGACGCCGCGGCGCTTGATCGTCATCGTCCTCAACAGCCCGGACCGCTTTGGCCGCGCCCGCCACCTGCTGCAGCAGGGTTGGACGCTTTACGACGCCTGGCTCGCGGCCGACGCCCCAGTCAACGATCCGCGCCGCGAAATCCTCTCCGTGCCCACGCCGAATTGACAACCGAAGACCGCTAACTCCCCGCCGCGCCATGCCCCTCGATCCGCTCCTTCACTTGTTGTGCCGCAAGGCGCGCCTCTCGCATCAGGAACTGGGCGAATTGCTCGCCCTGCCGCCGCAGACCATTGCCGAGCGCGTCGCGGCCTGGGAAAATGACGGGACCATTCTCGGCTATCATGCCGTGATTGATCCCGAGATCACCGGCGACACCGCGGTGTCCGCGTTCATTGAAGTGAAAATCACGCCCGAGCGTGGCGGTGGTTTTGATCGCCTGGCCCTGCGCGTGTCGCGTTTTGAGCAGGTGGTGTCCTGCTATCTGGCCAGCGGCGGCTACGATCTGATGGTGGTCGTGGAAGGCGGCGACCTGCGCGAGGTCGCCCGCTTTGTGTCGGAAAAACTCAGCACCTTGGAGGGGGTCATTTCCACCGCCACCCATTTCCGGCTCAAAACCTACAAGGAAAACGGCTTTCTTTTCGAGCGCGAGGTGACTAACGAGCGGCTGGCCGTCTCGCCCTGAGCCCGCGCGGGGAGCGCGGGGAGCGCGGGGAGCGCGGCTGTTCCGTTAGGAAAAACCGGTGGGGGGAAATTTCGTGAGGAAATTAGGTTGCGGGCTGGCGAAAGGGCGTTACGATCTTTGCGACTGCTGTGTTCGTTCGATTTGGTTGCAAGCCCGAACCGATACAATGGAAACGGGATCATTCATTTTGCCACATAGGTCACACCCTCACGGGAAGACCGAACCAGGCAAGACGATCCCACTTATTGGGCTTTAGGAACGTGGCTCATTGCGCCAAGAACGGCACAGCGGTTTTTCTTTTTTCCAAGGATCGGGGTTGATTTTTCGTTCAATTCACGGACCCTGCCCCTCTCATGAAATCCTTCGGTGCCGCTTTCCTTTTCTGCCTGGCCGTCTTGCCCTTGGCAGTCCCAGCGGTGGGCGGCGCGCCACCGCTGGCGGCACCTCCGGTCCATGACCCAGCCCCCGCCGCCCCGGCCGCGATCCCGGCGCTCATCGCCGAGCTTGCCAATGACAGCTTCCCGGTGCGCGAGGCCGCCACCCAACAACTCTGGCAGCTCGGCGCGGCGGCCCTCGAAGAATTGAAACTGGCCGCCGCCGGGGCCGACCCCGAGGCGGCCCACCGCGCCAAGCAGTTGCTGCACAAGATCGAACTCCACATCACCCCGGAGACCGATCCCGCGGTCATCGCCTTGGTCGAGCGCTATCAAAAAGCCGCGCTCAGCGAAAAAATCGCGCTACTCAAGGCGATGCGGGAAAAACGCGCCTACCGTCAGATTCTCAAGCTGTACGCGGCAGAGACCGACGCCCGGTTGCGCGGCGAGTTGCAAGCCACGGTGAGCGGCATCGCCATGTTCGCCGCGCGCGAACGCCTGTTCAAAGGCGACGCCGCTGGTGCCCGCGAGTTATTGGAATTGGCGCCGGCGGACACCCGCGGCTTGATGGCGCTCGCCGCGTTCCACCGCGCCAACGGCACCCTTGAGGAAGAACTCGCGCGCGCGAAAACCTCCACCGCCAAAGGGACCCATGCCTGGCAACTCGCCCTCCATCGCAGCGCCGGCAACCTGAAGGAGGCGCAAGCCGCCGCCATCGCCGCTGGGGAACCCGCCATCGCCGCCACCATGGCCATGCTGGCCGGCGACCCAGTGCCCTGGCTGGAGCATGGCAATGCCACCCACCCCGCCGGCCAGGATGTGGATCTCTACACCCCGCTGGCGCTCAAACGCTGGCAGGATCACGCCCTGCGCAAGGCCGACCTTGAGCCCGCCCTCAAACTGCTCAATTCGCGCACGCCATCGACCCGCGCCCAAGCCTTCAGTTCGCTCTTTCTCCTCGGCGAGGCCACCACCGTCGAAGCCGCTTTCGCCAAGTCCTCGCCGCTGGATGGCTTCATCTACTTCGAATCCCTCGAACGCATCCCCGAGGCGCTCACCGCCCTCGGCCTCGACCCCGACCAACCCGACTACACCACCTGGGCGGCCACCCGCTTCGCGCTCCTGAGCAAGAAACCCGACGCCAGCAACACCGCCTCGGGCGAATTGATCGCCCTCGCCAGTTTCCTTGAAAACCGCGGACTCCACGAGCAACTCGCCGCCGCCTTCGACGCACCGCTGGCCCGCCTCGCCAAGAAGGATCTCGATACCTTCTCCGGCCTCCTCGGTGCCCTTTTCGGCAACCGCTTCGTCCGCACCGGGGTGGTCGGCCCCCTGTTGGGCGCGGGCACCGCGTGGGCCGGCGACGACCCCGAGCGCTGGGAAGAACTCGTCGCCGCCGCCTTCGGCGATGACGATGAAACCCTCGCCTGCTGGAAATGGCTCGCCGAACTCAACGCCGATGCCACCCCCGCCCAACGGCTCGCCGCCATGCTCGCCCTCGGCGGCTATGGCACCGACCCCGCCGGCCTGCGCGACCACTGGCTCGCCCTCGCCTGGGCCGCCATCACCCAGGCCAATGCCGAGCAACAACCCGCCCTTCTCACCCACCTCGCGGTGCTCATTGGCCAAGCCGGCGACGCCGCCACCAACCTGAAAATCCGCGACCTGCGGCCACCTAACGAACCCCTCACCGAGTTGGATGGCCTGCACCTGCTGCAGTTCTCCGCCGCCGGCCGCTGGGAGGATGCCTCCAAAATCATCCTTCAGCTCTTATCAAGCAAAGCTGAAATCGACCCCAACACCCGCCCCGACCTGCACGCCTATGCCGCCTCCTGCCTGCGCCGCGCCGGCCATCCGGACGCCGCCGCAGTGCACGATGCCTGGGTCGAAAAACTGGCGCTGGGCGATGCCAGCACCTATCTGCGCATCGGCCATGGCTACGCCTTCGGTGCCGATTATGCCCGCTGCTCGGAGTGGTGGGACCGCGCCGCGCGCGAGGCCGCACCCGAGAACGACAATTATGTCAATGTTCTAACTGTGCATGCCGGCGACCTGCTCAAGCGCGGCCTGTGGCGCCAGGCCGCCGCCACCTCCGAGGTCCTAGCCCAAATTTCCAGCGGGCCGAATTTCAGGAGCAGCTCGCCGTTGGTCTTCCTCCGCATGCGGCTCCAGGCCGATCAGGCGCGCGGCCTCAGCCTGCTGGCCAGCGCGCCGGCCAAGGCCCTCGCCCTGTTGGAAAAATGTCACGCCCTGCTGCCTTGCGACGGCTCGCTGGCCGACTATTTTTTCCCGGCCCTGCGTCAGGCCGGCCTCATCCAACAACACGACGCCTGGTTTGAAAGCACTTGGCAGCAGATCCAAGCCGTCATCGCGCGCTATCCCAATGCCCACAACACCCGCAACACCGCCGCCTGGCTCGCCGCCCGCGCCATGCGGCGCCTCGACGAAGCCGAGGCCCACCTCAACAAGGCGTTGGCCACCCACCCCAACCAAGCCGCCTATCTCGATACCATGGCCGAACTCCAATTCGCCCGCGGCAACCGCAAGCAAGCCATCAAGTGGTCGGACAAATCGGTGAATTTCATGCCCACCGACGATGATGTCCGCCGCCAGAATCATCGCTTCACCAACGACCCGCTGCCGAAGTAGCGCGGCCGGGGAGTACTCCGCACACAGGACGGTGCGGAGTACTACCCGAGCCACGCCAGAAACTCCTGGTTGCCATCCGTGCCGGTAATCGGTGACGGAATCACCCCGCGCCAGTCGCGGCCTTGCCCGGCGGTGACAAAGTGGCGGATCTTGTCGATGGCCTGCTGGTGCAACCCCGCGTCCCTAACAACACCGCCCCTGCCCACATCCTCGCGCCGCAACTCGAACTGCGGCTTGATGAGACAGACCACACTGCCGCCCTCATCCAACACGGCAAACACCGCGGGCAACACTTTTGTTAGGGAGATGAACGACAGATCCATCACCGCCAGGCGGACCTTTTCGCCGAGGTCATCCGGGACCATGTGGCGGGCGTTGAATTGCTCCCTAACGATTACGCGGGGGTCGTTGCGCAGCTTCCACACCAGTTGGTTGGTGCCCACGTCCACTGCATGCACGCGCAGGGCGCCGCGCTGCAGCAAGCAATCGGTGAAACCACCGGTGGAGGCACCCACATCGAGACACACCCAGCCGTGCGGGTCGATCCCAAAGGCGTCCAGCGCGCCCTCGAGTTTGAATCCGCCGCGGCCCACGTAGCGCGGCCGCTCCCGCACCGCCAGCGGCGCATCCACGGCGAGCTTGGTGCTGGGCTTGTCGATGGTGCGCTCGCCACTGCGCACTTCCCCGGCCAGAATCAGCCGCTTCGCCTGCTCGCGCGAATCGCACAGTCCCCGCGTGGTTAGCAGGGCGTCGGCGCGGTCGGTCTTTGGTTTGTTAGTTTTCGGGGTTGGCATGGTGGTTCTGAACTGAGTGTTCGACCTCAAAACAGCCACGCTGTCAAGCAAGTTGGCTTCGCTCTTTGATTTGCCAATGCCGGAGGGATGCGTGGTTTCCAAGCGCCTGGTCTAACACGCCTCGAGGCGCGCGAGGTTGACGGCATTGATGAGCTGGCGCAGGCGGCCGTAGTCGCGGCGGTGGTGGCGGAACACCAGGCGCGGCAACGCGGCCATCTCCGGCTCGTCGTCTTCTTCTTCCAACGCGCCGCGCTGGGTCATGGCGCCGGCCTTGACCAGATCGGCGAATTCCGTCTGCAAGCGGGCGGGTTCGGCGGCGGCCAGCGGTGCCATGAGGCGCATCACCAACTTGTCGCCGACGTAGCGATAGGAATGGAACACCCGATAGAAGCCGGTGATTTCGGCCACCGCCGCCTCGATGTCATCGGTGACCATGAAGAGCGACAGGTCGGATTCTGCAATGAGGGCGAGGCGGAGCAGGTGTTCGCGAATGAAGCGGGCCCAGAATTCCCAATAGGTGCCGTCCTTGGCATCGATGAGCACGATGGGATGGATCGAGGACTTGCCGGTTTGGATCAGGGTGAGCGACTCGAACACCTCGTCCATCGTGCCAAAGCCGCCGGGAAAGCCGACCAAGGCATCGCTTTCCTTGACGAAGCTGAGCTTGCGGGTAAAGAAATAGTTGAAGGCCACCAGCTTGTCGTCGCCGGCGATGAACTCATTGGCCACCGCTTCAAACGGCAGCACGATGTTGAGGCCGAAGCTATCGGCGCGGCCGGCGCCCTCATTGCCGGCGGCCATGATGCCGGGCCCGGCGCCGGTGATGGTCATGAACCCCTCGTCGCGCATGCGCCGGGCAAACTCGGCGGCCGCCTTGTATTCGGGTTCCTCCGGGCGGGTGCGCGCCGAGCCGAACACCGACACCTTGCGGACATTGCGCCAGGGCTTGAAGACCTCCTCCGCCCGCCGCATCTCCTTGAGCGTGCGGTTGAACAGCTTGAACTCGCCGGCCGCAATGTCCATCCGCGCGACGCGGGCACTGGTGATCATCATTTCAACTAACAACTGCGGGTCGCGCACCCCGGGCACGCTGGCGGCGAGTTCCCCAATCCGCTGGTCCAGCAGCGAGTCGCCGGTGGAACCCGCAAACGAGCGCCGCCGCCCGGGCCGCACCATCCCGGCGGTGAAATCGCGTTCCATCGGCACGGCGGCAGTGTCCAGCAGTTTGGCCATGGTTGGAGCTTGCGCGCAATGGCGGTGGATGCCAAGACCGAAGCAGCAGAACAGGGTGGAATTTGCGGAGGGGCACGGGTGGCATCGCACGTGCAAGGACCGACGCATGCCAAGGGCTGTGTCGTTTGGCGACGGGACTTGGCAAGGGCCGTTCCATGCCCCAGCCGGACCGTTTGGAAAGCACTCCCTGCCGATTGATTCGACCTGCCAAATGCAATGGCCCAGGGCTGCTAAGCAAACCGTATCGGGCAGGGTGCCCAATACGGTTTACTTAAGACGAGACAGGGACGAGGCAGGAAGAGGCGGCGGGCAGGATGCCCGCGCCACAGGTGGCCCGGGCATCTTGCCCGGAGCCTCGACTCAAACCACCAGGGCTGCTAAGCAAACCGTATCGGGCAGGGTGCCCGCCGCCCTAACAAAGCCGCACCATGTCCTTGACGAATTGGCCCCAGAGAAAGATCAGGCCGCGCTTGGAATACTGGAAATGGCCGTCGCCGGTGAGGCGGATGATGCCGGAGGCGAGGTTGAATTCGACTTGATGGCGCATTTCCCGCTCGAGGGAGTCCTCGACATCTTCAGGATCGGGCACACGCAGCAACTCGGCGTTGACTTTGTTGCGGCCGAGGAATTCGCGGTGGTTGCGCAGGATGTGGTGGAAACAATTCCGCTCGCAGGGGACGTAATTCCAGCGGATGTGCGGCGAACATTGAAGGGTGAGGGAGAACGGGAAATTGGTGGTGCGCCAAGTGCGGCCTTGGCTATCCTGGGAGGTTACCGAAATGAAGGCGAAGGCGACATCGCTCTGTTCGCACAGGCAAATGGCGGAAATCGCGCGTTCTTCCGGGTGCCAATAAAACCGGAAAAACTGCTGCATGCCGGCCCATTTCCACCCGCAATCCGACACGTGCTCGAAGCCTTCGGCTTCCATCGCGGCGGTGGCTTCGAGCGCATTGGGGAAGAACGCCGGATTGGGGACGCTGCGATGTTGCAGCCGGTTGTTGAGCGGCAGGCGCAAGCGCCGGATGTGGGTGAGCAACTCGAACCAAGGCAGGAAAAACCAGCATGACACAGCGATGGAGCCGCCGAGCTTGCTGCCGGAGAGGAAAAACCCCAGCCAGAAGGTGGCGATCAAAAACGTCAGCGCGCCCACTTTGCGCAAGCTGGTCCTGCGGGCACTGCGCAGTGCCACCGCAAGAAAAAACAAGCCTACGACGATCAAGGTTTCACGCATGAATGGAATGAATTGGGGCACCACCGCCGCCGTGTCCTGAAAGGGACCAAGCCGTGCGCTGCCACCGGACACAATTTCCACAGTTTCCACACCGGCGCAAGTGCTTGTTTGCGGGTTTGCCCCCCTCCGTGGCGCGCGTGAAGATGGGATTGCAGGCAGGGCCGCAATCGGCTACCGAGGGGGCATGTGGGAATCCATCCAATCCGGGACGGCATGGGCAGGAGTGGGCGCGGCTTGGCTGGTGACCGCGTGCCTGCTGCTGGCGGGCCTGGTCGGTTGCGTGCTGCCGGTGCTGCCCGGGCACTTGATCTTGTTGCTAGCCGCGGTGGCCCACCGGTTGATGCTGGGGGCCGACGGGTCGGGGCTGGAGTGGTGGTCATTTCTGGTGCTAGGCTTGCTGATGGTGATCTCACAAACTTTTGAAATGGTCAGCGGCGCGGTCGGCGCGCGCTGGTTTGGCGGCAGCCGCTGGGGGGCGCTGGGCGCGTTGCTCGGCGGCGTAGCGGGCCTGTTGTTTCTGCCATTCGGGTTGCTGCTCGGACCGCTGGTCGGAGCGTTTGTGTTTGAACTCGGCTTTGCCAAACGGCACACCAGGCCGGCGATGGTCTCCGGCGTCGGCTCGGTGATGGGCACCCTCACCGGCATGCTCTTCAATATCGTCATCGGCACCCTCATGGTGCTGTGGTTTTTCCTCGACGTGTTTGTCATCGGCTGAGACCCCGGCAGCCATGGAGCAAGACAAGACAACATGACCGCTTCGCTTCAAGACGCACGACACGCAACGCAAGCAAAGAGCCCGGACTTTGTGTTTTCTTGTCTTGCGTGTTGCGTCTTCCATTCTTGAGTCTTCTTCCCCACCCATGAGCCGCCTCGCCCCATTCCTCCTCGCCATCGCCGCATTGGCTTCACCTGTCCGTGCCGAACCGGCCCCGACCGTTGGCGCTGCCAGCAAACCGGCCACCGCTGCCAGTCTGGTAGCGGAAGCGGCTGCCATCGCCCCCGGCGAGTCATTCACGCTGGGGCTGCAACTCAAGCACCCGGCCGGCTGGCACAGCTACTACCTGAACTCCGGCGGCGTCGAACTGTCCCCCGCCATCGAGTGGCAGCTGCCCGCCGGTTTCAGCGCCGGGCCGATCCAATGGCCGACCCCGGCCATCAAGGACGGATACTCCGGCAAAAGTTTCGTGTACCCGGACAGCCCGGTATTGCTGGTGGCCATCAGCGCGCCAGCCACCCTGCAAGTTGGCACCAGCGTCACCCTGACCGCCAAGGCCACCTGGCAGATCTGTGAGAATAGCTGCCTCAATGAGGCGCAGGAGTTCACCCTGACCCTGCCGGTGCGCGCCGCCGCCGCGCCCGATCCGGCGCAAGCGGCCTGGTTCAGCCAGGCCCGCAGCAAAATCCCTGTCGCCAATCAGGCGTGGACCGTCACCGCCTATCCGAACTCCGGCAATTTTGTCCTGCGGCTCAGTCCGCGCCCTGGCAGCGCCGCCACGCCGGCACCCCCCGTGGATTTCATTCCCAACCAGCCGTTCGTCAAGCCGCTTAGCGACGGCGGCAACGTGGCACGCGACGGCGCGGACTGGCTGGTGACCTTGCAACGCAACGCCGTGGACATTTTCGAGAAGCCGATCCCGCCGGGCAAGGAGCTCTCCGGCATCCTGCTCAGCGGCCAACGCGACACTCCCGCCGCCCAGGCCATCCTCATTGCGGAGACCCCGCTGAGCGTGGCGCCGGCGCAGCCGCTGTCGTTTTTCCACTTGCTGCCCATTCTGGGTGGCATGTTGCTCGGCGGGTTGATCCTCAATCTGATGCCCTGCGTGTTTCCGGTGATCGGGTTGAAAATCATGGGCTTCGTCAGCCAAGCCGGCGACGACCGCAAAAAAATCATCGTTCACGGCATCCTCTTCACCCTCGGCGTGTTGGCGTCCTTCGCCGTGCTCAGCGGCATTCTGTTTGCCGGGCGCTTGGCAAGCGGCAGTCCCATCGGCTGGGGCTATCAACTGCAAATCCCCGGCGTCGTGTTGGGTTTGATGTTACTGATGTTCGGCCTCGCCCTCAACATGTTCGGCTTGTTCGAACTCGGCACCTCCGCCACCGCCATCGGCGGCAGCCTGCAATCAAAACACGGCCTGGCCGGATCGTTCTTCTCCGGGGTGCTGGCCACCATCGTCGCCACCCCCTGCTCGGCTCCGTTCCTGGGCGCCGCCATCGGCGCCGCCATCGGCCTGCCCGCCGCACAATTTTTCGCCGCCTTCGCCGCCATGGCCATCGGCCTGGCGCTGCCGTATCTGCTGCTCTCCGCCTTTCCCAGCCTGATCCGTTTGCTGCCCCGCCCCGGCGCCTGGATGGAAAGCTTCAAGCAAGGGATGTCGTTTCTGTTGTTCGCCACCACCGGCTACCTGCTGTGGGTGTATGGCGGCCAAATCGGCCCGGAAAACTTGTTGGGCGCGATCTTCGGCCTCAGCGCCATCGCCATGGCGGCTTGGATCTACGGCCGCTGGTGCCTGCCGCACCGGACGCGCGCCACGCGCCGCATCGCCCTCGGCGTGAGCCTGGCGCTCGCCATCGGCGGCTTGCTGCTGGCCTTGCCACCCAAACCCAACGCCCTCACCTGGGAACCCTGGTCGCAAGCCCGCGCCGACAAGTTGTTAGAAGAGGGCCGCCCGGTTTACATTGATTTCACCGCGCAGTGGTGCCTCACCTGCCAGGTCAACAAGAAGCGCGCCTACACGCCGGAAGTGATCGCCTTGATGCAGGAAAAACACATCGTGGCACTCAAGGCCGACAAGACCAATCCCGATCCCGCCATCGAAGCGCAGCTCCACGACCTCGGCCGCACCGCCATTCCGGTCAATGTGCTGTTGGTGCCCGGCAAAGCCCCCATCGTCGCCCCCGAGATCCTCACCGCCGCCTATCTAACGGAGTTGTTCAACCGGGAAGTGCCCGCCGCCGCGGACGGGAATTAGCCGCGGCCCGGAGGTGTCAGTTCGTAGCGGCCCCGGTTTGCAGCCACTCGCGGGTCACCGCCACGGACACCTTGCCCTGAATGCGGGTGGAAGGGCCGCCGCGGGCGCCGGTGACCAGGGTTTGGACGGTCTCGAGTTGTTCGCGGATGACGAGCGGATAGACCAGCGACAGCCAGACAGTGCCGGAGGTGATGGATACCTCCTGGTCGACGAGCGCGCCGTCCGGACCGGGCACCGCGGCGGCATGGTAATTGCCCGTGACCGCAAACACCCCGCAAGGATGGCCAGCGCTCACCGCGAACGACTCCAACTTGAGTACGAGCGCGCCGGAGGCCCCCTCGCCTAACAATAATGACAATGCCGTGCCACTCAGCGGCACGCTATCGCCCGGCTTGAGCCGGCGTTTGCCAAACCAATAGGCCCGCGGCATGACCCCCGCATCGAGGCAAGTGGCATCCAGCCTGGGGGCCAGGTTGCCGCCCCAGACGGTGAGCTTGAAATCGTTCGAGTGCTCTGGCTTCCATGCGCTGCCCTGGCGCACAAAGACGAGCTTGCAACCTGTCAGCTCCTTGATCGCGGTCAATTCATCCGGCACGGCGGCGGCAGCGGCGGCGGCGGCCGTTTCCTGGTTCTGCTTCGCTTGCTCGATCTTCGATTTGGCAGCCATGGCTTTGTCGGCCATGGCTTTGTCGGCCTTGGCCTTGTCGGCCACGGCTTTGTCATCCTTGGCGGTGGCGGGCTTGGCGATGGCGGCCACCTCGGGTTTGGCAAAGCCGGCGTTTTCGATGGTGAGTGCCAGCCGCGCGCCCGCACGCTCATAGCTGGCGGTGCAAAACTGGGTGCCGGAAACGACGGTCGCTTGGTTGCCGATAGCCGATTTCACCACCATCCGCGCGCCCTCAAAGGTCAGACGCCGCTCGACCTTCACCCGCAGTTGCTCGGGAAATGCCAAATCCTTGCGAAACAGCGCACCTTCCGGCGTTTGATCAACGAGGGCCTGCAGCCGCGCGTCGGGCGCGCTTTCCGCGGTCTTGGGGGCACCCAGGGCGGCCGACACGCTCGTCTCGGCCGCTCGCTTGGCCTTGTTGGTCAGCTCGCGGATCTTGCCACACGCGACCACGCTCAGGCCAAGGGCGGCGATGCCTAACAGGCGGCAGGAGGTCATCTGTTGTTCGGGGGGGATAGGGTTTTTCCGCTGCGGCGCTCAAGGTGTTGGTTCATCTCGATGGCCGGATTTTCCTCCCCGAGCTCGCCGACGATGACGGCGGGCACGCCCGCCACGGTGGTATGCGGCGGCACATCCGCCAACACCACACTGCCCGCCCCAACCTTCGCCCCAGCACCAATCTCGACCCGGCCGAGGATCTTGGCGCCGGCCCCGAGCAGCACGCCGGAGCGCACGATCGGATGGCGGTCGCCGGTTTCCTTGCCAGTGCCGCCCAAGGTGACCTCATGCAGAATGGAAACGTCGTCCTCAATGATGGCGGTTTCCCCCACCACGAAGGAGGTGGCATGGTCTAACAGGATGCCGCAACCGATGCGGGCCGCCGGATGGATGTCCACGGCGAACGCTTCGCTGCCGATGCTCTGGAGGTACAGGGCGAGCCAGCGCCGCCCGTCCAGCCACAACTGATGGGCAATGCGGTAGGTGCTGAGCGCCAGAAACCCTTTGAAAAACAACACCGGCTCCAGCGGCGAGAAGCACGCCGGGTCGCGTTCATACATCGCCACCAGATCGCGCGCGGCACTGTGCACCAGCCGCGGTTGACTCTCAAACACCCCGCTGAACAACGGCTCCAGACACTGCCGCGGCATGTCCTCACGGGCCAGACGGCGACTCAGCCGGGCACCGAGGGCGGCCGCCAACGAGCCGCGGGTCAGAATCACATCTTCCACCAGTTGCCCGAGCAACGGCTCTTCGGCCACGACGCGCCGGGCCTCGGCGCGCAGGGTGTGCCACACGCTCGTCACGTCGAGCCCGCCGCCCACGCATAGCTCCGACGTGTTCTTACTCGCCGGATTAGCGCCGATATGTTGCATTTCGCTCATGAAGATTTCGCAGAAATTGGAATACGCATGCCGGGCGCTGACCCAGCTCGCCAAACACCATGACGGCAGAACTCTTACACGACTCGATGACCTGGCGCAACGAGAAGACATCTCCAGAAGCTTTTTACTGCAAATTCTCAACGACTTGCGCCGCGCCGGACTCATCGACAGTTGCCGCGGCGCCGCCGGCGGCTACTTGCTCGCCCGCCCCGCCGATGCCATCACCCTGCGCCACATCGTCGAAGCCGTCGATCCCTCGCTGCTCCAATGCGCCGTGGCTCCCGCCGGCGAATCCGGCCCCGCCATCCAAACGGTCTGGGAAAAAATCTCCGCCACGCTGCGCCACGCCCTCGAACAGGTCACCTTGGAAAGCATCTGCGCCGGCCAAAGCTCCCCGATGTTTTTCATCTGAGCCGAATAATAAACATTTCCCAAATATTTAGCTGGCCAAAGCTGGCGGGATTGGCTAATTCCTCAGTGGTCCAGCCAACTCCGAGCCTGCCATGAGCGCCCCCAGCGACCACACCCACCACATCAAGATCCGTACGACCCAAATGGAAATGCCGACGCGTGCGGCCTCCCTGCCGGTGGAGGACTACGATGACAAGCTCAAGGCGGCGGAGGACGAACTGGAGCGGATTCAAATTCAGCGGGTGGAACTGGAGCGCAAGAAGCGCGCGCTGGAAGAACTCACCGCCCGCAAGCGGACGTTTCTGTCGCAACAGGTCGAGTTGGCGGAGAAGCTCAGCGCGACGGTCACCTTGATCGAACGCCAATTGTATGAAGTGCGGCAGGAGACCGAGGATCTGGAACAATGCCGGGTGTGCTTCGTCTCGCACATGGACAAACTCGACAAGATCAATCCGGAATCGTGGGCCCGCGAACACCTCCCCGAGAAACTCGACCGCTCGATCATGACACTGGACATGGCCACCGACGAATACGATCAAGCGGCCGCGCACTTTGAAGGCGGCCGATACGGCGCGATTTTCGGCCGCGCCTCGAAACGGGGCCGCACCCGCAACCCCGGCGGCCATGGCAGTGAATTTCTGCACAACCTGCGCAACGGGCTCGCCTTCAATCTCCCGCTGTGTGCGCTGGGCGGCGCCGCCCTCGTCATTTACCTTCTCAAGTAGTAGAAAGCCCGTCCCCCATGAGCGCGCCCACCTTTGCCCAAGAGGACCTGGAGCTGAAACAATGCGAACAAGAGGCCCGGCGTCTGGCCAAGGAATTGGAGGACGCCCGCGAATTGCCGAAACGCATCGCCCGCGAAAGACAGGATCGCGAGAACACCATGCCCCCGCTCGAACGGGTCGGCGAAATCACCCGCCTCAAACGCCACGAGCAGGAAATGGCCACCCGCGCCGCCACCCGCAATCTGCGCAAAATCCAATCCCGCAGCCTGCTGCTGCTCGTCAGCCTCATCGCCGCCACCGCCGCGCTCATCGCCTGGGGCCTGCGGGTGATGCACGGCTGAGCGCCACGGCCGTTAGGCAACCCTCACCGCCGCTTGCGCGCTGCCAGCTTCAAGCGCTGCTCCAACTCCGCCCATTGCTGGCGGCTGACAATGTAACCTTGGCAATTGGCCGAGCCGCAAAGGCACGGATGATCCTCGTAACAATCGACGTCGAAGCCGTAGTCAAAGGTCAATTCCTCGCCGGACTGGATATCGTGCAAGGCGTGGATGATGATTTTGCGGCCCACGATCCAGGCCTCGCAATTCGGGTTGCATGAATGATTGATCAGCCGCGCCGTGTTCCACGGGAAGTTGCCATCAATGTCATGGCGCTTCGACAATGTGAAAATATACACCGCCGCGCCGCCCGTCTTCTGCGCTTTGGCATGTTGCCGCAATGCCCGCCGCTCGCTTTCCCGCTTGTCAATGCGCTCGCCAAAATACTCGATGATCGGCGACGCCTCGGGAATGAAACAGGTGGCATACACCCCGCGGCCGTGAATGTCGGAGCCGCGCACTTCACACTTGGCGCTTTGCCCGCGTTGCCACAAGCGCAGCAACTTGCGATGCAACACTTGTTCTTCTGAAACGACTTTGGTTTTGGCAGGCATGGGTGCTACATCAACGGGTTTCCGCAGCCATGCGCTCTTCGATGAGCGGTAGTTCCATGTCCCGCGGCAAGGTGACGTAGAGCCGCCGCAACGTGTTGAGGGTCAGCCCGGAGCCATCGATGAAAGTCCAATCGTTTTTGCCCTTGTCAGAAACGGCCACCTGATAGCCGAGCTTCTCGATGATCACCGGCTTGGGATCGCCCTTGAGGAGCAGCCGGTATTTGGTTAGAGTGGGCACCAACACCATCCACTTGGTGAAAATCTGGATCTCCACCTTCTCGCCATTGACCGTTTCCACCTTGGTGCCCGGACCGACTTCGAATGACCGCGGCGTGCCTTGCGGCACCGAGGAAATAATGCTCATGCCCTCCTGCGTCATGCGTTTTGAGGCGCCATCGATTTGCTTGACGACCTCGTCCATGCCGCCCTTGGTCTGTTTGGCCAAGCGTTCCTTCCACAGCGGATTCATCCGCTCGATGGCCACCGCATAATTGCCGCGCACCACCTCGCTGCCCAGCTTCTCCACTGCGGTCCAGGCCGCGGCGATCACATCGGGCGGCGCGGTGCCCGCCGCGGGTGCCGCGGTGGCCGCAGTGACCGCGGCAGTGGCCGCGCCGCTTTGCTGCGCCAAGGCATGGCTCCAGAGCAGCGCCCCAAGCGCCCATGAGATCATCCAACACGTCGTTTTCACGCCCGATGATTGCCTTGCCAACCGCAATCCGTCAAGCCCGCTGCAATTCCGCTTGGATTTCTCCGCGCGTCTTGGTAAGGCTCTGCCCCATGGCTAAACCGGCACAGGCACTCGGCAAAGGACTCGCAGCTCTCATCAGGAAACATCCCACCGCTCCAGCGAATGATGGCGGGATGTCTGCGGATGATTTGAAACGGGTGCGGGATGTCCCGCACCAGCAAGTGGTGCCAAGCCCGCTGCAACCTCGCACCCAATTTTTCGAGGCTCCGCTCGACGACCTCGTCGAATCGATCCGCCAACACGGCATCATCCAACCGCTCATCGTGCGTCTGGTCAACGGCAGCTTCGAACTCATCGCCGGCGAACGCCGCTGGCGCGCCGCTCACAAACTCGGCCTCGCCACCGTCCCGGTGATCGAACGCGAGGCGTCCGACCGCGACGTGCTCGAAATGGCCCTCATCGAAAACATCCAGCGCGAAGACCTCAACCCGATGGAGGAAGCCGCCGGCTATGTCCGGCTGGCCAAGGAATACTCGCTCAAGCAAGAGGAGATCGCCGCCCGCGTCGGCAAGAACCGCGCCAGCATCGCCAATGCCATGCGCTTGCTCGACCTCCACCCCGACATCCAAATCCTGGTCGCCAAGAAGAGCCTCTCGGTGGGCCACGCCAAGGTGGTCCTGTCCCTCAAGGATCAGGAGATCCAATTGCTCGCCTCCGGTCAAATCCTGCGCCGCCAACTCACCGTGCGCGCCACCGAAAAACTCGTCCAATCGCTGCTGGCCAGCGCCAGCGCCGACCCCGCGCCCGGCGATTCGAAAAAATCCGCGGCGCTGCGCGAGGCCGACGTTCACGTGCGCGCCGTCACCAACCGGCTGCGGGCGCACCTGGCCACCCACGTTGCCATCCAGCACTCACCCAAGAAGGGCCGCATCGAAATCGAATACTACGGCAACGACGATCTGCAACGGTTGCTTGAACTCCTTGGGCTCCCCACCAACGAGTGAGCCCGCGGCAAGCCAGCCGAGACGGCGGATGACCCATCAATGGGCGGCGCCCTCATCTATCATGAAGCCGACCTTGATGGTCACCTGCCAGTGGCGGATCTTGCCCTCGGCGATGCTGCCGCGGGTTTCGACCACCTGGAACCAGCACAGGTTCTTGAGGGTTTGCTGGGCGCGTTCGATGGCCTTCTCCACGGCATCCTCGATGGAAACAGCGGAAGTGCCGGTGAGTTCGATAAGTTTATAGACGGGGTCTTTCATGGCGGGTCGGGTTGGTTGTGTTAGGATTGCGACTACGGATAGATAACGGCGCAAGCCGGGGCCTGGCTCATTGGCCGGCTTTGTTGCGGTCTTTTTTGTCAGACGACTCCACCTCGGAGTCACGCGAAGCCGGCTTGCCCTGCGCGGGGGGGGCCACCACCTTGGGCGGAGTTATGGCTTGGCGCTGGGGTGGCTCGACCCGGCGTGACGGCTCCGGTTGCACCTGCCGTTTGGGAGGCGTCACCTCAGGCATGCGGGGTTCGGGTAGCACCTGCCGTTTTTTGGGGGGAATGTCGGCTTGGCGGGGTTGTGGTTCCAGCCGTTTTTGGGGGATCGCCTCGGCTTGGCGGGGTTGCGGTTCGAGCCGCTTTTTGGGGGTCGCCTCGGCTGGGCGGGGTTGTGGTTCCAGCTTTTTTTTGGGGATCACTTCGGTTTGGCGGGGCGCGGATTCCGGCGTGCGCAGGTCCAGATCCGCCGGGCGGCCGGTGCGCTCGGGTTTGGGCAGTTCCTTGAGCTCGGCCTTGGGGGCGCGCGGCGTAGCGGGCGGCATCTCGGATTTTTTCAACTGTCCGGCGGACTTGGCGACAATCGATGAGCGGGGCAGCTTCACGGTGGACGGTTCGATTGCGGCACCTGGTTTGCGGGGGGGCGCCTCCGCGCCGCCGGTCTCAAGCATGCGCCGCTGGTCGCGGGATTTGCGGATTTCCTGGCTGCTCTGGGCCAGCATTTTGCGGTCATCCTGCGGCATCGCTTGAAACCGCTGCGGGCCGCCTTTGCGCTTGGCCAGTTGGTCGATGGAGGTGGCCGCCACGGCCCGCTGGTGTTGGGACTCCGGCGCATTGGCATCGAGGCCTTGCAGCGCGTCCCAAGTGCGCGGCGGGCGCGCGTTCTCGTGATCGCGGCGATATTGATAGGTTGTCTCGACGCGCTTTTCCCAGGCGCGGTCTTGCCGGTGCTCCCACCGCTCATGGGCATAGATCGGATCGTAGCCGAAGCGGTTGGATTGAAACGCGCAAGCTGCAAAATACCCGCCTTGGTGATAACCAGGCGCATAGTAGTCGCCGAAATAATAGTGGTGGTAGCGTGGCCGCAGGAAGAGCTGCTCGGCAAACAACGCCAGATCAATCACAATCAATGGCGAGTAGGAGTACCCCGGCCGCAAATACACGCCTTCATCAAACCAAACCGGCGCAAACACCACGCCGCGCCGCGCCACCGCATAATCCCAGTAGCCATCCACGAAAATGTAGCCGCGCGGCGTCCACACATAATGCGCGGGCATCCACGTCCAATCCGCCCGGCCTAACGACCAATACCCGGGCTGCCAGGCATATCGTTCCTGCCGCCAGATCCACGTCCCGGGCGTCCAGCCATAATCGCGCGAGGGCGCGGCGATATTCGGCCCGTTTTCCACAGTGGCCGGCGGCGGCGGCAAATAGGTCGTCTCCTGTGCGGCGGCGTCGGCCCAATAGCCCGAGGTCCACTGATAGCCCTCCGTGGTTTTCCCCCAATAGCCGGCGATCCATTGGCGGCCGGGCGGCAAGGCGCGCCAGATGCCGCTGATCCAGAGAAAGTCGCTGCGTTCGTCGTCCCACGCCCAATAGCCGGGGATCCACGCCACGTTGTCGCCCTCCGGGCGTTCTGCCGGGGGGATTTCCTCGATCAGCTCGGGCGGGGTTTTGGGCACCACGACCCCTGGTTCGGGATTGAAGGTGACAATCCCGGCGAATGCCTCGTGCACCGGCCCGCGGGTGAGCACCTGGGCCACAGCCTCATCGCCAGCCGGCGCTTGGGCCAGGCAGGGGACCGGATGCCACGCGAGGGCGACGAAGCCTGCCAGCAGCGCGGTGTGCCAGGCTGTGGCAGCGTGGCGTGCCCGGAGGTCCATGCCGAGTGGTGCGGGAGCGGGTCCGGGCTGGTTGTGTGCCGCGGCGGCGGCGGCGGACCCGTGAGAGACAAGCAATGGTTGGCTGTTCATGGCGTTAGGGCCAAACTACACCATCATCAAGCCATTGCAAATGGGGATGCCTGAAAGACTGCCCAGGCCGCTGCCGGACGGCGGGAGCACCTCATGAGTCCGTGGCCGGCCGGGTTCCGGCAGCACCGGGCACCCGCGCTTGCGGAAGTGTTAGGACCGCAGTTCGCACGGCGGCCTAACCGGGATGCCGCGGGCGGCGAAATGGCGCTTGGCGTCGGCCACCGTGAAGTGGCCGAAATGGAAAATGCTGGCGGCGAGCACGGCGTCGGCTTTGCCGGCTTCGAGCACTTCCACCATGTGGTCAAGGGAACCGGCACCGCCACTGGCAATGACCGGGATGCCGATGGCCGAGGAAATCGTGGCGGTTAGTTCGATGTCATAGCCAGCTTGGGTGCCGTCGGCGTCCATGCTGGTGAGAAGGATTTCACCGGCGCCGCGGCGCCAGACTTGGGTGGCCCATGCCACGGCATCGAGGCCGGTGGGGGTGCGGCCGCCATGGGTGTAGACGCCCCACTTGCCGGGGCCTTCACGTTTGGCATCGATAGCCACCACAATACACTGGCTGCCAAACGCCTTGGCGCCGGCATCGACGAGTTCGGGGTGGTGCACCGCAGCGGTGTTGATGCCGACTTTGTCGGCGCCGGCGAGGAGCATTTCGCGCATGTCCTCCACGCCGCGAATCCCGCCGCCGACGGTCAGCGGAATGAAGCAGTGCTCGGCGGTGCGCCGCACCACCTCGACCATGGTGCGCCGACCGTCGGAGGAGGCGGTGATATCAAGGAACACCAATTCGTCGGCTTGCTGGGCGTTATAGGCCAGCGCACATTCGACCGGATCACCGGCATCGATCAAATCGACGAAGTTGACGCCCTTGACAACGCGACCTGCGGTGACGTCGAGACAGGGGATGATTCGTTTGGCCAGCACGCGCTAGGCTCAGTCGAGCTTGGGCTTGCCGATGCGGCGCACGGTGCCGAAGCGTTTTTGGAATTTATCGATGCGGCCTTCGGTGTCGACGAACTGGTTTTGGCCGGTGTAGAACGGATGGGAGGCGGAGGTGACGCCGATGGAGATGAGGCTGTGCTCGACGCCATCAATGACTTCCTTGCGCTCGGAGGTCTTGGTGGAACGTGAGATAAAGCGGTGGCCGGTGCTCATGTCGACGAACACGACCGGATTGTATTTGGGATGGAGGTCCTTTTTCATGGGGGTAGTGGGGCAAACGCCACGTTTCCGACGCGGCGGGCGCGCAAGAATGGAGCAGAACACCGAGCTGTCAAGCCAGCATTCGAAAAAGCCTCAAATCCCTCCAAGCGCCACGATTTGAGCAGATTGCGCAAGGAAAGCGATTATTTGAGTCGCTTTTCCAGGAAGCGGTGGTAGAGTGCTCGCGCCATGGCAACCTCCACAAAACGCACTCGGTTTTCCCGACGCCTTCCTGATCACGTCACTGACGAACTGGTGAATGTTCTGGCAGAAAAGACGATATTCGGCTTCAACGATTTGTTTGAGCGGGTCTTTGCCAACCTGAAATTGCGCAATGCGGTGAGCGGTGGCGAAGAGATGCTGCGGCTGCGGGCGTACGAGAAGCTGCAGAATCTAGTGACACGCGGGTTGGTGGAAAAGATCGGCAAGGAGTACAAGGGGACGTCACGGGTGCACGAGGCGTCCAGCACCTATATGGCGGCGCAAGCCGAGGTGGATTGAGATTTCCTTAGGAATGCTGAAAAGACCGCGCCGGCAACGGCGGCGGTTTTTTTATTGGTCAAGTGCGCCCCCCCACGCTAAGACAGTCGCAGCCCCGAATCACCCCATGCCAGCCGAGTATCTTCCCGTTTTGTTGCAGATTTTGATAGTCATCGGCTTTGCGGTGCTGGTGCTGGTGTTGAGCGTGGTGTGTGGTCGCTCGGCGAAGCGCAACGCGACCAAGGACAGCCCGTATGAATGCGGGATGCTGGCGGTGGGCGAAGGCGCGCCGCGGTTTTCGGTGAAATTCTATTTGGTGGCGATGTTGTTTGTGATTTTCGACATCGAGGTGGTGTTCATGTACCCGTGGGCGCTGCAATTCCGCGATTTGGCGCAGCAGAGCCCGATGGTGCTGGTGAGCATGGCGGGCTTTGCCGGGACGCTGGCGTTTGCCTACGTGTATGCCTTGAAAAAGGGTGCCTTGAATTGGAAATACTGAGGCGCGACAGGCGATCCCACAGCGACATAAGGATCAAGCCGAGGGGACGAGAGGCGGGACGCGTGTGCCTTAAGGGGCGTTCGGCGCCCGGCGGGCTTGCTCTTCGATGAAGATTTCGGCGAGGCGAAAGCAGCGGCGCGCCAGTTCGCGGGCGTCCTGGTCGCCGATGAGGGCAACGCCTTCTTCGCTGACTTCGGCAAGAAAGATTTTCCACGCTTTGTTAGCCAGGGTCTCCGGATCCATCTTGGCGCGGGGCGCGGGCGGGCGCGGTGGCGATTGTGGCGCCTCGGGGTGCCTGGGCGCGGCGGGCGGCGCGGTGGCGACGACGGCCAGGTGCTCGACGGCATCGTCGCTGGACAAGTTCTCCTCGGTGGACGCGGCGGCGGCGTGTGGTTGGGCGGATTGGCCTTTGCCCTTGCGCCGGCGGCGCTTGCGCTTGGCATCGGAGGCGGCATGGCCGCCGCTGATGGG
>CAIZNN010000042.1 GCA_903934285.1 Akkermansiaceae bacterium
AATGACATCGCGCGGGTGCGGGTCAATGGCAAGGATGCCGGCGTGCTGTGGTATCCACCGTACACCGCCGATATCACCGATTGGCTCAAAGCCGGCGACAACCAACTCGAAATCGCCGTGACTAACAACTGGGCGAACCAGCTCATCGGCGATGAGCAGGAACCCCGCGATTTCCAGGTCGGTAACACGGTGGATTGGGGCGCCGGCCCTTTCGGTGGCCCGTTGGCCAGCTATCCGGAGTGGTTCATCAAGAACCAGCCGCGGCCGTCCCAAGGGCGCAAGACCTTCACCACCTGGCTCTACTACACCAAGGACAGCGCGTTGCAACCCGCGGGCCTGTTGGGCCCGGTGCGCTTGGTCACGGAAGCGGAGGCCGGGCTGTGACAGCACGGGCCTTCCCCCGTCCTCGGCAGCATCCGGCCACAGGTGCCGGTGTTTAATGAGGGAAATACTCCACCTCCTTGACAAATCCAGACAACTCTCCCAGTAAGCGTCAGCGCCAGCACCCCGACAAATCCCCCCCCATGAAGATACTAACATCATTACTCGCCATCGCGATGCCACTTGCCACCGTCGCCACCGCGGCGGTACAGGAAGTGGCGCACTACAACCTCAAGGGGGCCGGCGGCGTCCGCGACACCGCCGCGCCGGAGGTGTGGAAGAGCCTCGCGCCGGGCGGCCCGGACCTGGCGCGCCAGGGTGCGCCCAAAGTCATGTCCAACGGGCCGGAAGCACGCCGCAAGGAGTTCGACTCGTCGATCAAGTTTGAGGATCCCGGCCAGTGCTACGCCGTGGCCAAAAACCTGGTCAGCGGCGATAACTTCGTGGTCGAAGCCTGGGCCTACGCGCTCAAGGGCAACGATGGCGGTTGGCACGCCGTGGTCGCCAATGGCAACGGGTCGAGCGGGTTCCTGCTGGGGCAAAATGACGGCCAGTGGAGCGTGCTGGCCGGCAGCATCGGCAGCGTCAACCTCGGCCCGGTGCAGCCGGAATCCTGGACCCATCTGGCCATCGTCAAAAATGGCGGCCAAGTCACCGGCTGGCTCAACGGGACAAAGGTCTGTGTCTTGCCCGATGTGGGCGGCGGCGTCCCGAATTTCTCCGTTGGCGCCACCTCACCTAACAAGGAAGCCTTCGGCGGCTGGGTCGCCGAGGTTAGATATGCGACCTTCAAGCCGGGCCAGTTTGATGCGGCCGAGGATTTCCTGTTGGATAACAAGACGCTCAAGGCAGTGCGCGCGGCCGACCTGGCCGAGCGGTCGAAGCTGGTCAACGCGTTGCTGGCCAGCCCCGGCGTGGCAAAGGTGAGCCGCTTTGACGAGCGGGCCGCCACCGCCGACTGGTTGCTCACGCCGCCCACGACCCCGGCCACGGTGCAGGTGCTGCCCGGCGACAACAACCAGAGCGCGCGGGTCATGCTCTCTAACGGCCTTATCAGCCGCACCTTCCTCGTCACCGATGGCAACCTCGGCTGCATCAGCATGCGCCGCTCCGACAAGCCGTTGGAATTCGTCCGCGCGATCAAACCGGAGGTGCGGGTGCGCCTCGACGGTGGCGAGTGGTGCGAAATCGGCGGCCTCACCGGTGCGCCCGACCACGCGTTCATCACCCCGGCCTGGCTGGAGAACCTCAAAAGCAAGCCCGGCGCATTTCATCTCACCGGCATGTCGGTGGGGCCCACCGTCAAGCCGTACGACTGGCAACCCAAGTGCAACGCGCTGGTGACGCCCTGGCCGGCGGCGGGCAGCCGTGTGACGTTTCATTTTGCGCCGCCGGCCGGGGCCGCCGCGCCGCTCAAGGATGTGACGGTGGATGTGCACTACGAGATCTATCAAGGCCTGCCGGTCATCATGAAAACCTTCACCCTCCACAACCGGGCGGCCAAGGATGTCGTCGTCACCCAGTTCGAGGGCGAGCACCTGGCGGTGCAACCGACCGTGTCGCGCCTGTTGCATGTGGAGAGCGATTATTCATTTGCGCTGGCCAATGCCAGTGACAAGGGCAGCAGCCTGGGCATCCACATGGGTGGCGGCGGCGGCCAGTTCAAGGATTACTATCTGGGCGGCGGCACCACCCGCTTCATCCGCGACCCGGATTGGGGGAGCATGGCCACGCTCAATCAGGCCGAGGACTTGTTCCTCGAGGACCCGCAAAACGGCCTGCTGCTCAGCCGCCCGACCGTCGGCCCTAACTGGTCGGTCAAACCCGGCGAGGCCTTCGCCGCGTTCCGCACCTTCGAAATCCTCAACGACAGC
>CAIZNN010000043.1 GCA_903934285.1 Akkermansiaceae bacterium
GCTCGCGCGCCGCTCGTTCGCTTCGGCCCGAAATGCCCGCGATAGGCCTCAAACACCCCGTCCACATACGATTTCGTGCCCAGCACCAACCCGTCGGAAAAATACCGCACCCGGCAGCGCAATAGCGCTGATCGGCTCAATTTCCCCTTCCGTTTCTTCTCCACCTCTGCGGTCTCGGTGGCAAACCCGCCCCTGGTGGCCTTGTCCCCGCTGGTCCCGCGGGTCTTCCCATCCTCAAACAACCAGCACCGGTATACTTCCGCCGCGCTCATGCCTTTGGGCGTGGCGGGGGTGTTCCAAGCCGTCTCGCCGCGCCCGCCGTGACCGGCCACCTGGCACAGTCCCAGGCGGGCCGCCTTGCCGCCGCCCATCGCTTCGCCGTAGCCGCACCACCGGTAATCCTTCGGGTCTTTGACCATGCCCGCCCGCACCGGGTTGAGGTCGATGTAGGCGGCCATCGTGCGCAGCGCCTCGCCATCCTCCACCAGCACGCTCTTGAAGCGTTCCATCCACAGCGTCCCGCGCCGGTCCCGGTGCCTGTTGTGCCAGCGCGAGAACCTCTCCTTCAGCTCCTTGACAAACACCGGCAGATTGCACATCCGCCGCAGATAGCCGGCGATGAGCGCGTCAGCCTCCTCCGGCATTCCGCGTCGCCGCAGGTCCGCCAACTCCATCCGCAACGCTGCGATATAGTGTCGCGAATACAGCAGGCTCAGGTGCTCCAGCAAGTGTTCCTCGCCGCCCGGGCCGGCGAATTGCGCCACGAACTCGTCGTGGGCCGGCACCCGCGCGAGGATATGAAAATGGTTGTCCATGATCGCGTAGGTGCGGATTTCCACCCCGGCGAAGCGGGCCAGGTGCCACATCAGGCGGCGCAGCGCTTCTTTTTCCGTCTCGCCGAGTAAGCGTTCGCCGCCTGCGGTGCGGCTCATGATGTGATAGCTCGCTCCCTCCGCCGCACTCAGCACGATCCGCCGACGCCCGCCCTTCCAGCCCCGTGCAAACACCCGGCCAAGGCTGGCGCCCGTCGGCAATTCAATCCGTTCCAAGGGCGAGAGCACTCGTGGCGTGGGTGCCATCGCCGCTTCCATCCTCGCCTCCGCCTCCGCCGCCCCGCCCGCCGCCCCGCCCGCCGCCCCGCCCGCCGCCAGCGCCGCCGCGCCACGCCTCCTCGTCCCGCCGCCACCAGACCTGCAATCAGACACGGAATTCCGCACTCCCAACCAACGATCCGACGTTTTCATTCAGCAAGGGAACCGGATCCAGCCGTCGCTGTCAACTAGATAAAGGCTGGCATTATGTAAACTGCGGGGGGCGGGTCAGGTACCAAGAGTTGGTCCAGCCAGCCAAACGCCTTGGCGGCCAGCCGCACGGCCGGGGCTGGTCCGTTAGAAGCGGAGGTGCTCGGTGCGGGCGATGATTTCCTCCTGCAATTCCGCCGACAGATCGCAGAAGTAATCGCTGTAGCCGGCCACCCGCACGATCAGCCCGCGATGGGCGGCGGGATCGGTTTGCGCCTCGCGCAACGTGCCGGCCGTGGTCACGTTGAACTGGAGGTGGTGGCCGCCGAGCTTGAAATACCCCCGCACCAAGTGCAGCCACTTGTCGAGACCCGCAGCGCTGGCCACCAGTTCCGGGGCGAATTTGAGGTTGAGCAAGGTGCCGCCGGTTTTGACGTGGTCCATCTTGGAGGCGCTCTTGAGCACGGCGGTGGGCCCGCGGCGGTCGGCGCCTTGCACCGGGCTGATGCCCTCGGAGAGCGGTTGGCCGGCCTTGCGGCCATCGGGCATCGCGCCGGTGACGCTGCCGAAGTACACATGGCAGGTGGTGGGCAACAGCAACAGGCGATAGGTTCCGCCGCGCGCGTCGGGGCGGCCATCGACCACCTCGAAGCAGGCGTTGAACAATTCCAACATGTGGGTGTCGGCCACGTCGTCGTCATTGCCGTACTTGGGCATCCGGTGCAGCAGGCGCTGGCGTAGAATTTCGGCTCCGGCGAAATCGTTGGCGAGGCAGGCGACCAGTTCGGCGAGGGGCATGGTGCGGTTCGTCACGCTGCCGTCGGGGCCGAAGCAGAGTTGTGTGATGGTGCTGAGGCAATCGGTGGCACTGCCCAGGCCGACCATCTGGATGAAGGTGTTGTTATAGCGGGCGCCACCGGCGTTGTAATCGAGCCCCCTGGCGATGCAGTCGTCGATGAGCACACTGAGAAACGGTGCCGGCATGTCGTCGGCATACATCCGTTCGATGATCCGGTTGCCGCGGATCTTGATGTCGAGGAAGTGGCGGAGTTGCCGCCGCAATGCCGCCAGCAAGTCGCGGTAAGTGGTGAATGCGTCCGGCCCGCCGGTGTGCGGCCCGAGTTGTTGGCCGCTGCGCGGGTCGCGGCCGTCATGCAAGGTCAGCTCCAATACTTTCACCAGATTGAAATAGCCGGTCAGGATGTAGGCTTCCTTGCCAAAGGCGCCGGTTTCCACGCAGCCGCTGCAGCCGCCGGCCCGCGCATCCTCCAGGCTTTTGCCCTGGCGCAGTTGTTGCGCCACGACGGTGTCGGCGTTGAAGATCGAGGGGAACCCGTAGCCCTTGCTGACCACCCGCAGCGTGTGTTGGAGAAAGGCATCCGGAGTTTTGCGTGAAAGCTGGATATTGGTGCCCGGTTGCAGCAGGTGCATCTCGTCGACAATGTCCAACAAAATGTGCGACACCTCGTTGGAGCCATCCGCGCCGTCGCGCAGCAAGCCGCCGAGGTTGATGTTGGCGAAATCGGTGTAGGTGCCGCTTTCCGCCGCGGTCACCCCCACCTTGGGCGGCGCGGGATGGTTGTTGAACTTGATGAAGAAACACTCCAACAATTCTCGCGCGCCGTCGCGGGTGAGGCTGCCATCGGCCAGGCCGCGTTGATAGAACGGCAGCAGGTGCTGGTCCAGATGTCCCGGGTTGAAGGCGTCCCAGCCATTCAACTCGGTGATCACCGCGAGGTGGCAGAACCAATAGTATTGCAGCGCCTCGTGGAACGTGCGGGGTGGCCGCGCCGGGATGTGGCTGCACACCTCGGCGATGCCGAGCAATTCCGCGCGGCGTGGCGCGTCGGGTTCCGCAGTGGCCCGCTCGCGGGCCAGGGCGGCGTGGCGCCCGGCAAACATGATGATGGCATCGCAGGCAATGTCGAACGCCTTGAGCGTCTCGCGTTTGCGATAGGCGTCCGCGTCGGTCAGGAAGTCGAGTCGCGCGACGGCCTCGGCGATGTCGTGTTTGAAGTCGCGCATGCCCTTGGCATAGATCTTGTCGTCGAGCACGGTGTGGCCCGGCGCGCGTTGCTCCATGAACTCGGTGAAGATGCCGGCGCCATAGGCGGCGTGCCATTGCGGCGGCAATTCGGCGAACATCTTGTCGCGCATCGAGCGCCCGCTCCAGTACGGAATGACCGATTCCTCGTAACTGCGCAGGCAGGCCTCATCGACCCGGTACCACGTTTTGGCCCGCGAATTGAGAATCCGCAGGTCCTCGAGACTGTGACAGGTCAACTCGGGAAAGGTAGGCACCACCTTGGGTGCGGGCCCGCGCTCACCGACGATCAATTCACCCTCGCCAAGATGGATTGTCTGGTGGGTGCACAGATGCAGGAACGCGCGCGCCCGCAACACCGGCACCGAGAACTTGCCCGCACTGGCCTGATAGAATGCGGTGAGCAAGCACGCCCGCTCGGCGGAGATGGCGGGCGGGGTGTCCAGGCTCTGCTGGCGCAGGGTGGCGGTTCTTTCGGTCATGGCAGTGGTGGGAGGGACGGGTTGTTTTTGTTAGCAGGCGGCGGTCTAACCGCCGATTCTGACTTCCAAGCCGGCGTCGTGGAAGATGCTGACGGCGGTGGCCATCAATTCCGCGGAGGGGGCTTGCACGCCGTCGAGGGCATGGGTCATGCCGAGTCGGGCGAACTTGTCGATGCCGGTGCGGTGAAACGGCAGCAGGTTCACCAGGGTGACGTGGCGCAGGTCGCGCACGAACCCAGCGAGTTGTTGGAGGTTGCGCAGGTCGGCGTTGCAGCCGGGCACCAGTGGCATGCGAATCCAGATGTTGCGGTGCTCGCGGTCGAGGTGATGGAGGTTGGCGAGGATGGTTTTGTTAGATACGCCGGTGAGTTGGCGGTGCCTGGCATCGTCGAGCACTTTGAGATCGTACAGGACGAGATCGGCCATGGCGGCGGCGGCGAGCAGGTGCCTGGTGTGGCCGAAGCCGGTGGTGTCCAGCACGGTGTGGAGGCCCTCGCGGCGGCAGGCCGCCAGCAAGGCCAACAGAAATTGCGGCTGGCGCAGCGGTTCGCCGCCCGAGACGGTCACGCCGCCGCCGGAGTCCTCGTAAAACACCCGGTCCTTGAGCACCTCGGCCATCACTTCCGCCACCGAGCGGGTTGCGCCTAACATCTGACGTCCCCCGCTGGGGCAGGCATCCACGCAGCCGCCGCACAGCGTGCAATCGGCAAGGCGCAGTGGCAGGAAGCCGCAGTCCTCTGAGGCGGCGGGCAGCGGGCAGGCGCTGCGGCATTCGCCGCAAGCGAGGCAGCGGCTTTCGAGCAGCACGATTGCGCGTTGCGGGGAGATTCCTTCCGGGTTGTGGCACCACAGGCAGTTGAGCGGGCAGCCCTTAAAAAACACTGTGGTACGAATCCCCGGTCCGTCGTGCAGCGAGTACTTCTGAATGTTGAAAACCAACCCGGCCTGTGTGCTTGGCAACATCGGCAATTTCCCGGAGCCCAATTTGCTGCCCGTTGCACTGCCTGTCAAGGGTCGTAGCGGCCGCGGGCGCCGTGGGGGTGTCGGACAAAAAAGTTGAAGCATTGTCGTGAAGTTGGCAGATGGGGCATTGGGGCGTGTCTAGGTACCCAGTCATGGGTTGCCATGGCCCATCGGGCCATCAGACCTTAGTTCCAACCTACCAGTCCCAGGGCATCGCTAGCGCTCAGCCCTGGGCTGACATCTCCTGGCCCTTCAGGCCAACCCTTGACAAGGCCGCCA